>JAFXAZ010000020.1 GCA_017521985.1 Lachnospiraceae bacterium | reverse complement strand
ATCGCTATCCATCTCATAATCAATAATAATCTCATTTTGTTCCGTCAATGTATAACGTATCTTTTGCTTTAAGTTTCCCGGGAAGCCCTGTTCTAAATGTGGACTGATACGATAAAGCTCTACGAAACTTCCCTCTGCACTCGCCCCGGTAACTGCTTGATAAAATTTATAATGGGAACGGTCATTGCCACTGTGTAGATTATTGCCGTGATTGTTTGCCTCCAATTGATACTCTACCCCCTCTATAGTCACGCAGGCATTTGCAATTCTGTTGCCGTTTCGTCCAATAAAAGCACCAAAACCACAGGAATTATCATAATATTCCTCTAATGTATCGTAACCTAATAAAACATCTCTTTTCACGCCTGCCTTATCCGGTACACGAATAGCCAGAAACTGTGCACCAAAATCAGACAGCTCTACTTCCATACCGGAAGCATTTTCCATAAGATATCTGCTGGCTTTTTCACCATCCTTTGTAATACCAAATTCAGTTTTTTTAATATTCATCATAATGCTCCTTATCGCATACTTCTGTGTATATCAATTTTGGTTCCCTTCTATCGCTTCTCAATCCATTCATGCTCAGGATCACTGCTTCTGTTAAATCCCTGATAATCTCCTGCCATTAACCACAAGAAATAAGTCGCATAGCCCGGTGTTGCCACAGCAGCATGGTAGCCATATGGAAACTCTACCAGTTCGTCATTTTTTACACGATAAGCCTCATCCAGCTCTCCATCAGAAGTATACAAGCACTGTACAGCGAAGCCCTGCTTAGGATCAAACAGGAAGTAATAGATTTCTTCTGCAATACATTCTGTAGGCATATTGTCCTCATCATGCTTGTGTGGTGGGAATCCTGCCCAATTGCCTTCTGTTACATATGATTCACCAATAGTAAGAATTTTTGCGTTAGAATTGCCATCGATAATAAAGCTTGTCTCTCTTTGGAATGGCGCTTCTCCCAAAAGCCTTAATACTACATGATCTTCTCTTAAAAGCTGTGGTTCTGTCTTTTCACTTACAGGGGTAGCACACACAGCAATCTTTACATGGTCAACGGCTTCAATCACAAGCTTCTGATTTCTTGGCATATAAAAGCTCTCAGCTTTACGATTTTCAAACACGGTACTTCTATTACCAACATTCTCCCAACATGTCTCGTCAAAGCTTACATTACAGTGTCCTTCTAATATAATAAACGCGGTTTCCTTTTCTAAGGTATCAAACTCCTGCTTACCTCCTGCCTCCAGCTCTATAATACCAAATTCCAGTTTTTTTAAAGAACATTCTCCAATCTTACAGATAGGAGTGTATCCAATTGTTTTTTTATAACCCTTTTTGAAATTCATGTTCTTTTATCCTTTCTCTAAATAAACAACTACTACATTATGCATACATTTCCTTGTTCAGAAAATTCATAAAATCCTCCGCGGTTTCTACAATTCCATAATCCGCATAATCAAAAATCGGGGCTTTCTTGTCCGGATTTATGGCAATCACGATACTCGACTGCTTCATTCCGGCGATATGATGAACCGCTCCTGATATACCTACTGCAATGTATACTGCAGAATTTACACTCTTTCCGGTAATCCCCACCTGCCTGTCATAAGACAACATTTCCGCATCTACTGCCAGTCTGGTAGCTGCGATATCCCAACGTGCGCTTTTCCCCTTTGCTGCTACCTCATTCTTTCTTTGAACCAGAGCCTGCACGTCATGAACCACATTCTTTGCCCCTTTGCCTAGAGCACAAATCACCTCTGCACTGCCGGCTTCCCAGGTTCGCACCGTAGCCATCTGGGGCTTCGTCATACAGGCAATCTTTGCCACAATGTTTCCAGAAAAGGCCGGGCGGTACATATAAAGCTTTTCACCGTCTGTTTCCAAAGCAGTACAGTCTGCACAAAGTCCGGTTTGCAAAAGTGCTGCCACCTGCGGTGCTACCGCCTTGCTCCAGACATCACTGCCCCAAAGAATTACTTCCGGCTGCCATTCTCTGATATGTTCTGTAAATCTCACCGCAAAATCTCTGTTAGTATCACCGGCTTTCATAAAATCCTCTTTGTCAATAGCAGTGATATCCTCGCTGATACTTTCTGCAAAGCTTCTTGGCGCTTCTCCCACAATCCAGACTTTTCTGAGCTTACGCTCTGATTGCTGTATAGGATTCAGATGCTGCCTTTCTTTTTCCAGTCCCTGTTTAATAGCCTCAGACAATTCTGTCATTTCTATAAATTTACACTTACGCTTTCCTTCCTCATTTTGGAAAGATGCAAGTACTCTGGTAGGAGAGCCCTTTAAACCACACCGACTTAAGTCTGCATCAATATCCTTGGCTGTCCAGCGAATTACCGCTCCCTTTTTGGAGCGAATACTCGGTAACCGTAAATGATTTATACGCTCTACCGTAATTAGCGCAGGATACTCTGCTGTCTGCACACCCATGTCTCTTGTCTCACATACCAGTCTGCCGGCAGTTTCCTTAATATGCATCACATTCGTAATCAGAGATAAATCTGCCGCTACGGATAAAGAAGGACCGGTCTGCGCTGTATCCCCGTCAATGGTTTGCCTGCCGCAGATTACCAAATCTGGAGAAAGCTTTTTTACGGCAAGTGACAAGGTATAGGCTGTAGCCAGCGTATCTGCACCGGCAAAAGCACCATCACAAAGCAGATAAGCCTCCTTTGCACCAAGTCTTGTAAGGTTCAAAAGCATCTCCTTAGTCTTGTCCGGGCCCATGGAAAGTAAAATTACTTCGCTATCCGGTATCTGTAATGCTGCTTCATAGGCACAGGCATCAAAGGGATTCAACTCACCGGATGCTGTTCTTTTTACACATACGACTATTTTCATTCCTTCGCACCTCTCGACTCATGAAGTACAACTCCGGCGTTTATCAATATTTTTTGAAGTTCCTTTACGTCTAATAAAGCGAAGTCATCTGTAAGTGCAGCTGCAGTACCCGCGGCCTGACCGGTTACTGCACAACTTGGAATTACCCTTGAAATATCCCACATACTATCTGTTACAGAAATACATCTACCTGCTGTGATTAAATTCTTTATCTTCTTAGAATACAATGCAGAAAATGGAATCTCATAAACCGGACCACGCTTTCGCCAATCTGAAATCATGCCAATTGAATCCTCAAAGTGCTTATGCATTTCTGAATCATGTAGCACATATTCGCCTAAAATCTTTCTGGTCATACGAATCTGCGGTATTGTTGCTATGGAAGTTGGTATCAACGTCTTGTCCTTCTGCCTACGCTTCAAAATATCATTTAAAACAGACTGATGAGATAGTCTTGTCATATAGGAAAGTTCATCCCCATCCAATCCGGTAAAACGATTTGAAACCAACGTTTCCACTTGATTACTTTCCTTTTTTTGTTCATCAGGGATATCTGCAACTCCCAACATATTCAAATCATATCCCATCCCATTCAAAAAATAGTACCAGGCAGCCAACACATTCCCCTGTTTGAATACTTCTGTAGGAGCCTCTGCATAATAAGTAATATCACCATCTCCTGTTGCATCCACAACTGACTTTGTAACAATTGCCTGTCTGCCTGACTTATTTTCAATAATCACACTTTCAATTTTATTCACATTTTTTGTTACCGCCACAGCATAACTGCCGTATAATATTTCCACGCCTTCTTTCACAAGAAGCTGTTCTGCAAGCAGTGCAAATAATTGAGGATTATATCTTACTTCAAACCGCTTATTTTTCTCTGTTCTTTTAGACGTATCATTACAATCCAGCCAATTTTCAGGATATCGGTCTTCTGCTCCCATAGAAATAGCGAGACGAAATAGTTCCTCCGCAATACCAAAAGAAACCTGATGCCCAATACCATCACACAAAGGAAGATAAATTGTAACAAGACCAGCAGTACCAAGACCGCCAAGTATAAATTGCTTTTCAAGCAGAATTGTTTTCTTTCCTTGCCTTGCAGAAGCCAGTGCTGCTGAAATACCAGCAAAACCTCCACCACAAACAAGGACGTCGCATTGTTTTGTTACTTTAGTTTGAAGTTTTTCTGAAATCATCATATTACTACGCCTCCCAAATCGAATGCTTATCTTGCCCGATAAATAGGCATCAATGCGTCATGCACTGCCACATATTCCTCGAATAACTTTTCATATTTTTCTGTATTTTCTTTTACCGGCACGGTCACAGCTTCTACTTTAATACATGCTTTTACTGCATCCTCCGGGGTTGCAAATACCCCTACGGCCACACCGGCAAGCATAGCGGATCCTAAGGATGAATCACTGCTTACTGTCTTTACTAATTCAAGCCCTAAGCAGTCCGCTGTAATCTGTCTCCATAGCTCTCCTTTTGCACCACCCCCGATAATAGTGACTCTTCCGGACAGCGAAATGCCGAGTTCTTGCCTTCCACACCATATTTAGTCATCAGATCCATATAAGTTTCTCCACAACTAACGTTATCTGCATTTGTCGTGTTGTGATTTTCGTTACGATTAAAATCCCAGTCATTGGCATTAGCCCACTCAATAGCATAATCCAAATACTGTTGCTTCTTTAAAACATCATATGCCGCAATGTTGCCCAGAAAATAAGCTGCTCGTTCCCATGCATTATCTCCTACGTCTGGATTTTCGGCTATCCAGTAATCATTAACCTTTTCCATTAATGCTTTTAATTCCACTACATTTCTCATAACATACTCTCCATGTGATTCCAATTAGATATTACTTTTATCTTAAAACTAGCACTTCATCAACTATAATTCAATTGTAAAATTTTGCTCATAAGGTCATAATGCCCAAATAACAAAAATTTACAAGCATACTTTTATGCATTTTCTACAGCTAATCATCTTCAAATAATATTTTTCAACGTATATTACTCACCTTTTAGTTCGCTAATCCCAATTTATATATCGTTCTGGATTTAAACTTCTCACCGGCTTTCAGTATGCAGCTTGGAAATTTCGCTTCCTTGCAGGAATTCGGATATAACTGTGTTTCAAAGCAAATGCCTGCATGTTTCTGATAAACCGCACCTTCCTTGCCCTTTTTATTATTCAGGAAATTACCTGTATAAACCTGCATGCCGCACAAATCAGTATAAGTTTCCATGTAAATGCAACTGTCCGGAGAGAATACTTTTGACACAAGCTTTAGCTCGCCATCATTTTCAAAAATATAATTATGGTCATAACCACCTGCCAAACGCAAAGGTAAATATTCTGCATCAATATCCTGTCCAACCATCTTCTTCTTCCGAAAGTCCATAGGTGTACCTTCCACAGAAGCAATTTCACCTGTCGGAAGCAAATGCACGTCTGTCAAAAGAAATCCTTCGGAATATACTTCCAGTTCATGATTAAGCACATCTCCGCTGTTATGACCAGACAGATTAAAGTAAGAATGATTGGTAGGGTTTACTACAGTTGCCTTATCGCTATCCATCTCATAATCAATAATAATCTCATTTTGTTCCGTCAATGTATAACGTATCTTTTGCTTTAAGTTTCCCGGGAAGCCCTGTTCTAAATGTGGACTGATACGATAAAGCTCTAC
>JAFXAZ010000027.1 GCA_017521985.1 Lachnospiraceae bacterium | reverse complement strand
TAAGAGAGTCAAGTTTCCATCGTTTTCAATATATATCGCACTGTTTGTTGCATCCAGTTTACACACAACTGTTTTCCATGTATTAAAATCATGTTCTGCATATACGGTTCCCCCGACACTAATGGAATTCCCGTTTAACGTAAAAAGCTCTAATGTATGGGTTATGTTACTACCATCGTAATTTCTTGCTACGAACTTAATAGCATTACTATTCGTTTGTTCGGTTGGCAGACGAAGATCCATGGTGATCCACAAAGCTTTATTATCTACTGTTGTCGCACCCTCTCTCTTCAGAATTGAAAATAACGTTCTATCAGTCCTCACTGAGCTATATGTAAACACTGCGTACTTGTTTTCCTCCTCCGTACCTAAACTGAAACTTGCTTTGTTTTGAGTGCCAATAGCGCCAATTACACTATCCGTTTCACTCAAATCATCAAAATCTACCTGTCGTAAAACATTATCTGCTGTATTCCCTGTTGCCTTAACTGTAATTGGACCGACTGTGTTAATCATTACAATGAAAGCCATGATTAAGGCAAACATTTTGGAGCAATTTTTCTTAATTTGTTGCATTTCCTTCTTCCTCCTATATTTCTTATAAAACACATATCTCAGCCGTAAACACTGAAACAGCTTGGTTCTTCCGTTCAAAATCAATTAAATAGACCTCTTCATCCATACCATTTGGTTTTCTGTGCATTGCACTGGAAACTTGTGGACTCCACTCATTTTCATTATAGTGAATACATACATTTTCCAACTTAATACATCCGTCCTTCACTTCCGGGCAAAGAAGTGATATCAACCTTTCCTTACATTCACATTCTTCATCAAAAACATAGGTATCCTTTAATACTACACCGTTTTCTTTAAACGAAAATTCTCGAATAATACTGGAAACGGCAGTCTTTGGATAAGCGTGTGTTAGGTCAATCTTAAATATGCCTTCATCAAAGCTTGTTTTCCCGGCAAAATTCACTCCTGGGCTTTGCTCTTTTCCATCTAATATAGGAACACTATGCCCTCCAGAACGGGTACATAACGTATTATAACGACCACCACTATAATCAAAATATCCTTTTACGTATTCGCCACTGCCTAAGTCTGCAAGTATTTGCTTTCCATTATGACTGAATATGAAATTTCCTACATCATTGTGATTATGTGGTTCTGCATTATCCCCGCCTTTTGCAGCAAATCCATATAAGGAATTCTTTTTCACAAACCATCCTGATTCAGATGCATAGTATTCGCTATCAACAAGACTTCGATTCTTTTCTTCTGAATCATAAAGTACGATGCTTCTAACACTCCTTCTCCAGTCTTCAGTAATATGATAACATGCATCCTTCGGTACCAAATCAGCTATTCCGCCATATCTATTCTCCAATGTCGTAATCGTTGAAATACTTACCTTGCAAGTTCTTCCACAATCGCCAAAAGACACTGCCACACGTCCTTCTTCTAAAAATGGAACTGTTACAAATTTTGCGATACTTTTTACGTGGTCATCATCATACAAATTAATTTTGCCCTCTGTAAAGTCCAACAGATGTTCTGCATAACATATAAAATTACTAAATCCATATTCCCAGTATCCCAGACCTTCCCTGCATATTCCGTCTTTTTTAAAGCTAGAGAGAAAGCATTCCATTGCAGCGTCTATTCTAGGCTTTATCTGCCAAAACAAATCCGGTCTCTCATACATAAAAACACATGCCACATTACCTGCACATACTGCGGACCAGTTTTTTTGCATTTTTTCCCAGTTATAGGAATGATTTATAAAAGAGTTAATAATTCTTTTTTCAATCTCTTTATGAATACGATTGTTCATCAATGTACTCATGCGGTCCCCCAATAAATAACGTATTTCGCTAAGTTCGAAACCAGTTACTGCAGCACATAAATCTATGTAGTCATCATTATACTCTAAGTCTGAATTTTTCGTGTGCATCGGTAAAGACCAACAGTATTCATTACAAACAGCCCAAATGGTGTTCATTAAATTTGAAAAATACTCTTCACGTTCCGGATAGATTAAGGATAACAGAGCGCACGCATTCAAACGGCGTCTGCGTGGGTTATATAGCTCATCAACCATGGTGCGCTTTCCAGTTCTGTGGTATATCATAAAATCATCATAACTGATGTCTTTGATATCCCCCTGTGCATATTTTTCATAGATTTCGAGAATTTCATTAATAAAAACCTGGTATTTCGGATTGCTTCTTACTTCTTTCCAAAATTCCTTGCACCTAGCTTTTTTATGAAACATAACTGCCATTCTCCTTCCTCACATTAACGGTCTACCAAACAAAATCAATATCCTTGCGAAGTTTTTGAATAGCCTCCACGTAGAAAAAGTCACCATATATAATAGAAATATGTTCTCCACCTTTTCGTCCATAAGCTTCTGTTCCCATTAAAAGAAGCGGGTCTGTTTCCGGATTAAAGTCACAGAACTTTTCTGTCATTGCTTTTAAAAGTTTCATTGCAGCATTTAAATACAACTTCTGCTCTAAAACATCAACAGATTTTGCAATTTCGATAAGACCACATGCCGCACATGCACCTGCTGTAGAATCATATAAAACAGGTTCTTCAGGAGCTCTAAAATCACATAACGGAAGCCAATCGGTATCTGCTACATTTGCAATGAAATAATGTGCAACTCTCTTCGCTGTGTCAAGATATTCCTGCTTTCCAGTGTGCGTATAAGAAAGTGCAAATCCATACAAAGCCCATGCCTGTCCTCTAGACCAGCTAGAGTATTGATATCCGTTATATCCCTGTCCCGGGTGATTTGTTACATATCCTCCATTTACGGGATCATGTTCCACAACATGATTCACGGAACCATCCGGGCGAACATGATCTTGCATCGTGGTATCTGCATGACTCATTGCAATCATCTTAAATCTTTCATCTCCGGTCTCTTCGCTCAATCTATAAAGCATTGGAATATTCATCATACAATCAATAATAGAAAAGCCTATTGTATCGTGCCCTCTCCAATTTTTTGAATTCCATGCACGAAGAAACTTTCCATTTAAATTATATCGATTCATCATAAATGCAGTTGCCTGAATTAATCTGTTATGTTGCATTTCATCCCCTGTTAAGCGATAATCTGCACCGGAGGAAATATTCCACATAAAGCCTACATCATGATGAAGCTTTAAAGGATTTGCAAGTGCTTCATCCATTCTATCCATATTACGGCGGGCAGTTTCTAAATATTTACGTTCACCCGTGCCATCATACATCAACATCATAAGCCCTGGCCAGAAACCATTTGTCCACCAGTTTATATCTCCCTTTGGGCGAGATGCCAATTCGCCTTCCTTCATTACCATATCGCCTACTTCAATAAATTTACCATCAATGGATGTATATGGAATCTTGTTTCCAACTCTATCCGTCACCGCTGAAAGTTTATTTGTGATTTTTTCCCAAGTATCATCCAGCCATTTTTTATCCTTGTCATTTATTAACTGATTCATTACAACCACCTTTTTATATTTTATTCTCCCTTCATCTTTCTATCGTCTTTATATTTTTGACAATACTCAGATGGAGTCAACCCAATATATTTTTTAAAATTTCTACGTGCAGTGATATCATCCACATATCCTACTGCCACAAAAATTTCTCCTATTGACATGTCTGTATTGATAAGTAATTCTTTCGCTCTATCAATTCTTAGTTTATTTATATATTCCGTATAGTTCATTCCCACTTTATTCTTTATATTTTTACTTATCCACGACTTTGAAACTCCTGTTTGTTCTGCTAACATTTCCAAGCTGAGGTCATATTTAAAACAATTTTCTTCAATTATCTTTAGTATCTTACAAATTAATACTTCTTTTTCTTCTTCCTCAAAATGTTTCTCTAATATCTTAGTAATTTTTTTGAGAAACGCTGCCTCATCGTGTAAATCAATATAAGCAAGCTCTTCCATAAACCAACGTTTCGTTTCCTTTTTATCATATATGCATAGTGTATCTTCCAACATCCGGACAATTTTAAACCGTTTATAAATTTTATCTTCTTTATCTTGAACATTGGTATGACCAATCATATTATTTATAACAGCTTCTGCATAATTGATATTTCTGGAATTAATAGCTTCTTGAAACTCTTTCAACTCATTTTCATCAAACTTAGACACTGAGTTTGCTCTTGATACCATCCAGTCTTCCCAAAAAACAACTGGCTTTCGTCTCGAAGTACCGCTTTCCAAAATATTTATTACATCTAAACTGGCAAAATCAATCGGCCATTTCTTATAAAACACCCTGCTGACTATTATCTGCTTAACACATATATTATTATTTTCCAAAAGTGCTCCTAAGATTTCAACAATCTTTTTGCGCTCGGTCATATCATAATCGAAACTTGACATTTCTCCTAAAATCAAAACACATTCGTTTTGGTAAAAATAAGAAATATCAGCAGACAACAAAGTATTAATCTTATTTATTTGCTCCTCTGAATCTGTCACAATTCCTAACAAATAATAAAAATCTTCAAACAGCTTCACACCACAAATGTCTAATACATTTTGAATCTCTTCTAAATTTCTAATCATTCCCTGGAAAATTTTTATAGAAATATGTTGAAGTAAAATCTTTTTCAGAGCATTGTTCTTTTCAAAAATTGTTTTCTTATGTCCCTCTACTACTTCGAATGCATCAATTATATAATCATACTCGTTCTTATACTTGTTGTTTTCTTTTTTCTTAATTACAGCATTTTTATTTACGACATTACTCAACAGATTACTTAATCGTGAGAAACGTATTGCGCTCAAAAGGAAAGCCACCGCGGCGGAAGTAAACATACCTATTATTAATATCCAAATACTAATATTTCTTAATTGTACCGCTCCACTTAATTGCTTTTCCATATTATACAATGCTGTAACACTGAGATTTAATTCCGAGTCACGTACTTCCGTCCTTACCCACTTCGAATTTTTCTGCAGCTGTTCTAAAGCATCAAGTGTAGTTTCTTCTATGCTTTCACCATCATCATAAAAGTAACAACACCCATCTCCTATAGAGATAGTTAAGAGCTTTTCTCCTCCACGAAGAACACTTTTCATCTTATTTGCAAAGCTGGAGAGACTAACATAAACCTGCATTGAACGTGAATAACCTAACGCATTATTGTCAATTGGAATATGATACATTAAATATCCATCACCATGCTTCGTATTAAGGATATTAATGGCTCGCTCATCTGATTCAAGTGCCTTAATACCTCTCTGTGCACTCTCTTCTGTGCAATTCAGAGTAGAATGAAAATAGATTTTTCCACTTTCCATTCCGGCTGCGTAATAGATTCTATCGTTTCCATAATAAACACAAATCTGCTCATCATTAAAAATTGAAAAAGCGTGCAATAAATTTAATGCACGTAATGCTGATTCTGCTTCTAAAAACGGATTTTTAGCAGAAAACTCTCGAATTGTAAACATACTTACACCTTTATTTACATATTCATAAAAATCCGTACTGATTAATTTTGTCACATCCTCCATCCGATACCGTAATTGTTCCGCCTCAACCTGCTCCATGTTTTCAATATATTTATTAGAAACAAGTATGGTAGCTAACAAAATCGGAATCAGAACAAACAATTGGACTCCCCACAAACGTACAATAAATTGCTTTTTCTTTTTCGATAGCATATTATCACGCTCCACATAAAACGGAGAGTGGCGTTTCCGCCACCCTCCACTCATTTTTAATTATTTATTTATTTACTTCTTGCATCAAGACGTGCCCAAGCAGCCTTTTCAATTTTCATGAGATCTTCTAAGCCCATCTTATTTAATGTGTCTAAGTAGGAACTCCATACCTTGTCATCATTAAAATCTACGCTTCCGGTAATAACACTTGCTTTATTTGACTTGATGTAGTTTGAAATATCTGCATATAATGTTGAACGATTAGTTGCCTCTTCATTTGTATAATTTAATGGAACGGCAATCTTTCTAACATCTTTTACAGCATCCATTTCAATTTTGAGCATTGCGTTACTCTTGTAGCTTGGAGTAATTTCTGTGTCTTCAACCATTTTCTTAGCATCTTCAATGGTTAATTCATCATACCATGCACCATCTGCGCCCCACCACATACACATTGCCTGATAGTTTACAACTGCCTGCTGTGTCCAATTACCAGCACTGCTATAATTTACTGTATCAGCAAATTTTGCTGTATCGATGTGTTTGTAACCATATTTATCAGTTACCAATTCGTAATGCTCACCTTCAATACCAAACTGAGTTAACATGATACCTTCATCAGTAAACAAGAAATCAAGTAAACGGCAAATTGCTTCTGGATACTTTGTATCAGCGCTTACAAAAATTCTTGAACCCGGGCTAAGACCATGAGCTAATAAGAAGGTTAATTCATCCTGATACTCTGAAGTCAATGCAGGAATCATTTCATAATCGGTAGGATCGGTAGATACTGTACTATTATTAACACTTAAGCTACTATCTGCCCAGAATACATAGTCGCCTTCGTTTATATTTGCACGATACTCTTTTTCTGTATAAACGTAGCAATCATTATCTAACAATTTTTCTTCATACAACTTGTTCATAAAGTTAAGATATGCTCTGTAACCATCTGTTGTTTCTCCAAGCACTACTTCGTTACTATCATCTTTGTATAAAGAATAATCAAGATCTCTGGATTCAATACCAAAAGCGGTACGAAGAATAACATCACCTCTGCTTGAATTCTGACTATTGAATGCAAGAGAGAATGGGATTTTATCCGGATACGCTTTCTGTACTGCAACTAAAGCATCATAAAAATCATCAACAGTTTCGATAGGGTCTGGATAAACTGCTTCTACTAACGCTTTGTTGTAATAAATCATACCGGAAACATTAGCAGATTCAGATGCATTTACTCTGTTGATACTATAAATAGCACCGGTATCAGTTGTATGGTAAGCTTTTAATTCCGGATATTTTTCCCAGAATGCAACAAGATTTGGCATCAAGTCAAGATACTGACTCAAATCAAGCCAATAGCCTGCTTCACCATCCATGTTTACCTGCTCTTTTGAAATAGCCTCACTCTTAACCATAACATCCGGCATGCTTCTTTCTGCTATCATCAAAGCATACTGGGTCTTTAATGCATCTTTCTGAAGTTCTGTACTGTCAGTTTTGATTCCGAGTTTTTCCTCGAAATACTTATGCATTGCTGTGTTATCCCAATCTGTTGTGTTACTAGCACCACTCATAGTGATAGTAATTGGTTCATCACAAATAGGATATCCTTCTTTATTGTAGTATAAATCTTCTTCAGGTTCTGTTGCAACGCTTGCTACAGTCTGTTCTGTTTCCTGAACTTTAGTTTCAGTACTAGTCACAGGCTCTTTGCCACATGCAACCATAGAAAGAATCATACCGGCAGCAAGAAGCACTGCCATAAATTTGCTACTCTTCCTCATATTGAGTCCTCCTTTATTATATTATTCAATCGCTTTCGCGAAAGTAGCCTTAAATTAACTTTTTACAACATCAGCCCTTCACGGAACCAACCATAACGCCTTTAGCAAAGTATTTTTGCAGCCAAGGATAAATTGCCAACATCGGTGCCATTGAAACTACAATAATACAGTATTTCATTCGGTCAGCAGTCTCACTCATGCGCAACATTTCTTCTATTTCAGCTGCGGTAAAACCCTCTAATCCTGTTGCTGATAATTGGCTTTGTGTTAAAATCTCTTTCAAAATCACCTGTAAAGGGTATAATTCACGGTCTCTTAAATATATCATTGCCTGGAAATATTGGTTCCAATGACCCACGCCATAATACAATGCCATAACAACAATAATTGGGGCGGACAATGGTAAAACAACTTTTAACAATAATTGAAATGTAGTTGCACCATCCAAATAAGCAGCTTCCTGCAATTCCATAGGAATATTATTGGCAAAAAACGTACGAGCTACAATCAAATTATATGTACCAACCAGACCACTAAGTAACAAGGACCATCTTGTATTAACTAATCCGAAGCCACTCATATTTAAATATGTTGGAATTAATCCTCCACTAAAGTACATCGTTATTATAAACAAAGTCATAATAAAATTACGGCCTTCTAAATCCTTGCGTGATAATGCATAGGCTGCCGGTATTGTAGCCACAAGATTCAATATTGTACCCACAACGGTATAAAATATTGTATTTGCATAGCCACTCCAAATATCTTTGTACCTTAAAACCTGTTCATAACCATCTACATTAAATCCAACAGGCCAAAGAAACATTTTACCACTGGATACCGCTACAGGATCACTAACAGACGCACTTAAAACATAAATTATAGGATACAAAGCAATCACGAAAAATAAGCTCAGAAAGATGCCATTTACAGTGATAAAGATATGTTCTCCTAATGTTTTTTTTATTCGACGCTTCTTTGTTCGCATTTCACTCCTCCTACCACAAGCCCTGTTTTGTTATTTTTTTCGTTATTGTATTAGCAGTAATCAGCAATATACAATTACAAAGTGAATTGAACAATCCCGCTGCAGTTGAGAATGAATAGGAATATTGCTCAAGACCAACTTTATACACATAGGTCGCAATAATTTCTGAGCCATTTAAGTTTGGACTGGTTTGTAATAATAAAACCTTCTCCTGCCCTAAACTCATCAATCTACCAACCGCAAGCACTATCTGAATAGAAATAGTTGGTACAATTGTTGGCAGATTTATGTAAAGAATTCTTTGTAATCTACTTGCACCATCAATTTCTGCTGCCTCTAATAAGGATTTATCAACAGCTGCCAACGCCGAGAAATAAATGATGGAAGACCATCCTGTTCCCTGCCAAATACCACTCAACACAAAAACCCATTTAAACATTTCCGGTTTCTGCATAAAAGCAATAGCTTCGCCACCAAAAAATTCGATAGCCTTGTTAATGATACCACTGCTCGGACTGGTAAACATAACAACCATACCACACATAACAACCATGGATATAAAATGAGGTGCATAAGAGACTGTTTGTAATGTTCTCTTAACTTTTTCATTTCTCAATTCATTAGCTGCCAGTGCAAAAATAATCGGCAACGGAAAACTCAATAATAAATTAAGAATACTAATAGTCAATGTATTTTTTAATATAATCGGAAACCAATAAGAATTAAATAATCGTCTAAACTGATCAAATCCAACCCATCTACTTCCTGTAATACCATCTTTAAACTGAAAATCACGAAATGCAATTTGTATACCATACATTGGTTTATATACAAATAAGATAATGTATAAAACAGCCGGCAAGAGCATTAAGTATAATTCCCAATTATTTAAGATTTTATGTAGTCTCTTTTTATTAAACTTTTTCTGCTTCATCAAATCTTTCCTTTCTTGAATTTTTGAATGTGAGCGATGTACATGCCGTTAATAAAAGGATAGCAACTGTAAATACAATTTTCAACAAACAATATTTTCCTCAAATCATCCAAAAAACCGGCTTTTTTTATTGCCAAAAGCAAAAATTGCATGTTGCAAACTATTCTTTTTTAGTTTTAAAGCATTCATAACTATATTCCTTTCAAATCCCATGTGATTTACTACAAAAAAATGGGTCGAATGGCATCACGCATTCAACCCGACTTCTTTCTTACTGCTGCTTCCGTAGTAAGTCTCTATATACTCCGGGTGTAATACCCTCAATCTTTTTAAAAATCTTTATGAATGCACTATCACTCAAAAAACCATTCCTCTCAGCAATCTCTTGAATGCCGTATGAGCTATTTCTCAAATCGGCCTTAGCATCACGAATTCTTTTTCCGGTCAAATAATCCGGGATTGAAATCTGATATTTCTCCTTAAATAACCTTGATAAATAAGAAGAGGAAATATTCATTTTGTCACTAATAAGTTTTAAAGACAACTGCGGATCCCTATAATTTGAATCGATGTATTCTAAAACACGTTTGCAAATATCTTCGTTTTCTGATTGTTCCTGATATTTTTCGTGTAATTCTTCTAATATTTCAGAAAAGCATGATGTGAAATCTTCAAACAAGCTTATATCAATCAACCTTTTCACCTTTTCATTCCATTCACTTCCGCAATATTTGTCTTTCAGCAACATTCTATTTAATGTGCTTATAGCCTCAATTTTAAAGCATTCTATAGTTTCCAATGAAACGCCATTATGAATGTGATAATTCTTTATGATTTCTTGTACCAGCAATACTGCAGTCTCATTCTTTCCACGTCCACTTAAATAATCGGTTATCATATAATACATAAGATTTTCTGCCGGTGGAAAATAATCAAATGACCTATCAGCAATTAGCGAATATTCAATCACGCTCTCTTTCCCTAATAAATATCGATATTTCAAAGCATAACAAGCTTCTTCATAAGCATTGTGTACTCCTCGTAACCCCTCTTTAACAGAACTGATACCTAATGTCATAGAAACATCATAATACTTTTGCATAAATTCTTTTCCCTCCAAAAGTAACGAATTTATGCTCTCATTTTTTCTATCTTTTAAATTCAAAATCATCACATATTTATTATCTTGTACAGAAAGCACATAACTATTATGATTTCTATTCCCTAATTCTTGAAATACATTTGGGATAATAAATGTCAAATCAGTTTTTTCCATTTGACATTCACTTTCTTCAATCTGAATTATAATTACATAGAAACGATCAGAATAAAGCTCTACATAATTTTTTTTGAAGATATCATTTTCATTATCCAATATCTTTACGCTGCCATTCAGCAAGGAAATCAAAAATTTACTGCGCTCTATTTGTTCGTCTCTTTTTCGTACGCTTCTATTCAACTCCATTTTTTCTTCTTTTTCAGTGTTAAATAAAGACTCAATAAATTCAAATTCAGTATTTATTCTTGCGTCATAATAAACGGATTTCTGTTCTTGTATATTGTTTATCATTTGTTCAAGTGGCTGATATGCCTTTTTAGACTGATGACACACAAGCACAAAGCCCAAAACTATACATAAACCACCACATATTCCGCAAATTATATATAGCTTAACGAGTTTTTCCCAAAAATATGCTTCTGGTACCATATAGGCATAATAGGCCTTCAAAATATCAGACTTTTGGCTTTGCATGATATATGTGTTACCCTCAATAACGACATCTCTTGTTCCTCTTTCTCCTAATCTTTCCGTAGAATAATCCAAATTCAATTCGGTTGAAGACCAAATCACTTCCTTATTGGTATCATAAATTATAGAAACACCCTCTTGAGTATCACACTCTATTTCCTGCATCAACTCCTGTATATATTGTGGTTTCATCACCAAAACAACAACATAGCTATACGCATCATCGGAAAAGCTCATTTGTAGTGCAGAGACACACAAATAAGAACCGATATTTTTACCATTCATCCCCTTAAGTACAGGTTTTTTAGAAGTACAATTTAATATGCTTTCAAATTCTTCCCAAAACGAATTTTGATTTTTTTCATAGTATATTTCATAATAATGTTTAGAAGTAGTTACTGCATTAACAGCTGAAACTATTTTATCTTCTATAGGATAATACACAAATATATCACTATATTTTTCAGACATATAATTTGAAAGAAACTTTTGTAATATAACTGATTGATACGTTGTCTTATCAGGCAACACATTTGCATAGGTGGCATATTTTCTACATTCCTCATTGCTTCCAATGTTTAAACAAATGTCTCGTCCTTCTTCAACCACCGCATCAACCCGCTTAAAGAACTGATTCATTTTTTCCTCACTGGAAGTAAGAATCAAATCTACCACTGTACTTCTTGCCTGAATAAACATAAGCGCAATCGTTATCATAGGAATTAATAACACCAACATAAATTCTATAAAATATTTTGAAAATAAACTTTTACTTTTCATGATAATCCCACCAATCCCTATTTTTATATATGATTACCAGATAAAAAAATCTCTCCCCTTCAATTTACACATAGCTTCTACAAAAAAGAAATCTCCAAAAATAATATTTTTATTTGTATATTGCTCAACCTCTTTGTCGTTTTTCGGATATCTTCTTCCACACATAGTTACAAGTGCATCTTCACCCAAGTCATAATTACAACACTTTTCATCACAGACCTTTAATAGCTTCAAAGCCTCCTGTGTATAATAGCGTGCTTCTTCTAGCAATACATGCTTTGCCATTTCCAATAAAGCACACGCCACACATAAACCTGCACTGCTATCATAATATACTGGCTCACTTGGTGCACAAAAATCAATCAATGGCAAATATTCTGTTTTTCTGCATTGCTCTAAAAAGTATGCTGAGGTTTTCTTAAAAGCTTCCTTATATTCTGCTTTTCCTGTATGAATATAAGAAATCACAGAGCCATAAACAGCCCAAGCAAGACCCCTGGACCAGCAGGAATCTTCACTGTAACTCTGTCCTGCAAATACCTTTCTCACACCGACCTGGTTTACTTCATGACATACGATATGATATACACTACCATCCGGACGAATGTGGTCACGAATTGCCATGTCCATATGTCTCATTGCAATTTTCTTAAAACGTTCATCTTCAATTTCTTCAGACGCCCAGTACAGTAATGCAAGATTCATCAAACAATCAATAATGGTAAAACCTGCTGCTTCCCTTGGATCTTTTGTATAACTTGTTCCATTCCATGCTCGAATATAATCACCATCCAAATTGTATCTTGAAGAAAGAGACGCTGCTGCAATCAGACTTCTGTTACAGGAATCTTTTTTCCCTAAAAGGCGATATCCCGCACAACTGGTCAATTGCCACATAAATCCAACATCATGATGCAGCATTTTATATTCCTTAAATGCGCCATCTAAAATCTCCTCAGAGCGTTCAGCAGTTTTTCTGTATTCCTCATTCCCTGTGGCTTCATACATTAACCACATTATACCGCCCCAGAAACCATTCGTCCACCAGGTGATCCTTTCTTCCTTCTCATCACTGTATACACCATTAATACTTTCAAACGGAAGCTTGTCCCTATTCTTTACAGCAGTATAACGCAGTTTCTTGTCCATTTTATCCCAAACTGTGTCAATCCATTCTTTGTCCTGCTCTATTATATAATTCATATACCAGCCCCTCACTAACCTTTCACCGCTCCTATCATGACACCCTTAGCAAAATATTTCTGTAAAAAAGGATATATACACATGATCGGTGTAGTTGTGATTACGATTGCTGCATACTTTATAGTTTCCGCATACGCATTATAATCATCTCCACCTTGACCGCCTAATGTATCATTAGCCAGCAATATTGAACGCATAATATTTTGCACCGGAAGCTTTAAGCTATCTTTTATATATAACGATGCATTGAACCAGCTATTCCAATGTGCAACCCCGTAATACAAAAGCAAAACTGCCATAGTAGGCTTAATCAAAGGTAATATAATCTTAAAAATAATCTGAATATCATTCGCACCATCTATATACGCAGATTCTCTCAAACTGTCCGGGACCGCTTCTATTGCAGTTTTACAAATAATAGCATTGTATACGCTAAGAGCTCCCGGTAAAATTAACGCCCACAAACTGTTATATAAACCCAAATCTCTTATATTCAAATATCCCGGTATTAAACCACCATTAAAAAACATCGTAAACATAATAATTGCTGTAATTATTTTTTTCCAATACATGCCTGGACACGCCATAAAATATCCGCATAGTAATGTTAAAACAATATTAATAGGAAGTGCTGTTACCAAAATAATAAAGGTATTTTTAAATGCTCCCATTAATAAGGGATTTTTGAATACCATACGGTATGCACCTGCATCAAATTCTTCCGGCCAAAGAAGCAATCCGGGATTTCTGGCTAACTCAGTACTATCCGTAAAAGATGCTACAACAACGTACCAAACTGGATACAGCGTAATCAATACAAGAATTAACAAAATTACTGCAATACTTGTGTCCATTACCAAATTTTCGACACTTATCTTCTTTCTTTTCATCTGTTATCTGTATCTCCTATTCTTAAAAAAGTCCACTCTGTCCCATTTTTTTACTGAGACGATTCGCTGTTAATAGGAAAATAATGTTAATAATCGAATTGAACAGATTTACTGCTGTACTAAAGCTATAATCTGCATCTATCATACCTTTACGATATACATATGTAGAAATAACATCAGCCACTTCATATGTAAGCGGCTGATACAACAACAGAATCTTTTCATATCCGACGCTAAGTACTTTTCCTAAATTAAGAATTAACTGCATAGATATAATCGGCATAATTCCCGGTAAAGTAATATACCAAATCTGTCTAATTCTTCCAGCCCCATCTACCTTTGCTGCTTCATACTGTTCTTGATCTATACCTGATAATGCAGCCAGATATATAATAGAACTCCAACCTACATTCTGCCATATCCCGGATGCAACATATATAGTGTAAAAGTGATCTGGATTTGCCAAAAGATTACTTCTTTCTCCTCCAAACCAAATAACTATATCATTAAACAGTCCATTGCTTTGACAATATGTTGTTATCAGACCACATATTACTACCGTAGCAATGAAATGCGGCATATACGTAATCGTCTGTACAAATCTTTTAAATATACTACACTTCACTTCATTTAATAAAAGCGCAAGCAATATAGCCGCAGGCATACTAAACAAAAGCATTAATAAACTAATAGAAAATGTATTTCTCAAAATCTGTCCAAAATACGGGTCGTCAAAAAAACGTATAAAATTATCTAATCCTACCCATTTACTTTTAGCGATTCCCAAACTTGGACGATATTTTTGGAAGGCAATAATAATTCCATAAATCGGTTTATAGCAAAAAAGTGCCAAATAAATCAGTACCGGACTTATTAATATGTATTTATATTTATGCCTATGGAAATCACGAATGATTATTTCATTCCGAAGTATTTTTTTCACAAGTAAGTCCTCCATTGTAAAAGTAGCTGCCGCACTAATAATGCGACAGCCTACTCTCTTGCATATGGCTATTTTGCCAAGTAACGATCAAACGCATTCTGCTGAATTTCCAGAATTTCTTCTAATCCCAATTTGTTTAATTCTTTTACAAAATCATCAAAATTATCTAAGGATTCTTCTCCTGTAATAAATTTCAACGCCATTGTATTAATATAAGTGTCCATAGAACTTGAAATATCTGCATATCTCTCATTCTCATCTTCTGTAAATGAAAGAGCAGGAAGCGCATATTTTGGTGCCTCAGAATTTTCAATCCATTTATAAACTGCTTCTTCAGCTTCCTTAGTATTCTTAATCTGAACAAAACGCTCTGTCTGAATTGTTGGACCACAAGAACTTACACCAGTATATCTTTTTAATCCCTCAGCCTGACCTGCCGGATCATTAACTACCTTATCTGTCCACTGAGGCTTTCCATCCTTATCTAATGTATAAGATACGCCTTCTTCACCATAATTCCAGTACATGATACCTTCTTCTGTATAACCATAATTTAAGAATTTTAATGCCTGGATTAATTCTTCTTCTGTACAGTCAGTAGTAATAACTGCATTTGAGTTACCTGTACAAGTTGTTCTAGAAGTTTGTATAAAGCTTAACGTAGCCCCTTCTTCTGTTCTTGGATAAGATAATCCAACCCATTTTGCACCGGTATTTTCCTTACTTGCATCACCCACATAAAGACTCAGCTGTGACATTGCTGTAAACACAATACCAAACTCATTATTCAAAACCTTACTACGTACTACGGTTCTGTCTGCAGTTGCAAAATCTCTGTCAAGAAGTCCATTTTCATACCAGCGATGTAGCACTTCCATCTGTTCCTTCCATTCCTCCTGCGCCATTCCAAGCTGTACTTTATTATTTTCATCCACATAATAGTAAGTCTGTAACCCACCAAATGCTCCAGTTCCTGAAGCAATGCCGCATTGAATCAGGTCTTTCATCGGAGATCCAAAATTTGCGTTATACTTTTCTTTAAAAACAGTTAAAACATTTTCCCAATCTTCCAAAGTAACCGGTGTTTTCAAACCACATTCATCCAACCAATCTTGGCGAATCATTGGTCCCATATAGGTAACGTTATAATCACTTTCTCTGAAAGATGCAACTCCCCAGAATCTACCATCTTCTGTTGTTAACTGTTTTAAAATTTCTTTATTTTCCGGTGCTGTAATATATGCCCAGTAATCAGGCGCATATTTTGGCAGATAATCTGTCAAATCATAAATCAAACCATCATTAAGCAATCTGATACCTTCTTTAACCTTAAGAATATCGCTAAAAATAATATTTGGTAATTCTTCATCTTGAAGCAAAAGATTGTAAGATGTTGTCTTGTCCGCACCTTGTGCCAGGAACTGCCACTCAATATCTACACCAGTATTTTTCTCAAGTCCTGACAAAAATGGAGATTCTTCCGGGGTCAAATAATCAGACTGCAAATATGCAATTGGAGTATACAAACTCAGCTTAATATTTCCGCTTAATGGATATGTAATTTCTTCGCTTACTTGTGTACTATTTCCCTCTGAGTTCTCCACATTCTGTTTTCCACTTTCAGATGTTTTTGAACTCTCTACATTACCACAGCCTGTTATCGTACCTGTTGCCATAATGCATGCCATCATAACGCCTATCATGCTTGTAAATTTTCTCTTCATGTGCTATTTCTCCTTCTTCGTTTCATTTCATTTGATTTTTGCAAATACCGGTAATGCCAAGAAGTCTGCCTGCTTCTTTACTTAGAATACTAGCACATTGACAATATACTGTAAATTGTCCAAATTTTCCCGGTTGTCCAAACAGTAAATTGGAATATTCCTTCCGTTTTCATGCACAAAAAAAGACGTTGAACCTTTCCTCCCAGGTGTCACGAAAGTTTTACACCCTGCCGCTCATTCGCAGCGTTCAACATCCTCTATCTTATTATACTCTTCTTTCACCTCTTACCAAATCACTTCAGTTTTTCTCAAACATATTTTTATATTTATCCAATCGATATATCAGAAACTCTTTCGCCGGGCTATCAGGATATTCACTTAAGATATCATATAAGCAATTGCTTTTTCTTTTTCTTCAATCTCTAAATATGGTGGTGTAATAGAATAATTCATTCCTAAACCCTAACCATTATTATATTCCTTCATCTGAAACATCCTTCCACGCTAAATCTTCTTCCGGAAAACGTATCCATAAAAAATCCTCATATAATCGTCCGTGGGTTTTCTTAACAATTTCCCAAGAATTATACTCATCTAGACCAATTGCATGAAGTAATTTCATTTTGTCCGGACGTGCTTCTTCGAAACATCTGTATTCCATAAATTCATAAATTCTATGAATATCGACCTTTCCACCCCAGAAAGGCTGTTTTACAATATCATCACTATACTTTTTAATTTCAATCTTTTTTCTGTTTCCGTAATAGAAACCGAGGTTATCAGTCATCCTTCCACATAACATCAAAAATATAATCTGTAAATTTCATATTTCACCTGCTTGCATTTCATTATCTGTGATAATTCTAACACGAAATCAAAGAAAATACAACGTACCCTCATATACAAAACCAAAACCATCTTCTCTGTTCTTTTAGTTACTTTTGCAACAAAAATTAATAGTTACTTCATTGTAGAAACAAAATATTTATGGTATTATAATAATGACAGAAAGAATTTTATGAAAGTATATGACACAAGGAGGGAATTATATGGCACCAACTGCAGCAATGGTCAATGATTTATTAAGTACTTTGGATACAGAAGACTTTAATTCTGTTATAAATTACATTCGTTTTCTTTCTGACTCCAGAAAAAAGGATAGAGCCAAAAAAAGTATTGATGCATTAACAGAAATCCAAAGCATGTTTGCAGAAGATAAAGGCTGGGAGAGCGAAGAAAGCATGTTGGCTGATATGGCAGCATTTAGAAGGGAAAGAATGCGACTATGAAAATAATGCTTGACACAAATGTTCTAATTTCTGCACTGGTTTTTGGAGGTCGTGCGGGCAAGCTGTTAAAGAGATTGTTTGAGTCAGAGCACGAGCTTTATGTATCGGATTATGTAGATCAAGAGTTTAGAGCCAAATTAGAAATCAAATGGCCCGATAAAGCTAAACAAGTGTATGAGTTATTCCACATAATGGATTTTCACTTTTGTGAAAGCACTGAAGAGAAAATAGGAAATTTAAGAGACGCAAAAGATATTCCCGTGTTAAGTGATGCTTTATACCACAAGATAGATATGATACTTACCGGAGACAAGGATTTTTTGGAAGCGAATTTAGATAAACCTTTAATATTCTCACCAAGTATGCTCTACGATTATTTAGAGCAGTATGAATAGAATATATAAATTGGATTAATGTTCCAAAGATACTCATATAGTTAACAAATGGCGGGAGAAATCTCGCCATTGTTGCTTACCTTATAAAGTATATGACACAAAAAGAAAAAAGTCCTTATTTTAAAGGACTTTTGGTAGTAGCGAGGAAGGGATTTGAACCCCCGACACTGCGGGTATGAACCGCATGCTCTAGCCAACTGAGCTACCTCGCCATATTTAATTTATCAGGTTGAGAAAAAGGAAGTGGGACCTACAGGGCTCGAACCTGTGACCCCCTGCTTGTAAGGCAGATGCTCTCCCAGCTGAGCTAAGATCCCATCACTTGTCACAACCGACTTGTTTACTATATCAAATGTTCTTTGCTTTGTCAACATATTTTTTTATTTTTTTGAAACATTTATGAGCTGTTTATGATAATGTCAATATATACCACAAGTAAATTTGTCTTAGATGTGGTATGATAACCTCTTGAAAAGGAGGTTGGTATTATCAGAAAGGTTATTTTAAATATGGATGAACAAAAGAAATATGAGGTGAT
>JAFXAZ010000072.1 GCA_017521985.1 Lachnospiraceae bacterium | reverse complement strand
TTTAGGTCTATTTGGAGGATATCAATACTATTTTATCCTAATATGAAATAAAAAAACAGCCTTATCTTGTAATTTTTCAAAATAAGACTGTTTTACCTGCATTTAGTTAGAAAAAGTTGCATTTACTAAAAAATTCAACACGCATTATTAAAAAAATGTATTGTAAAATACTCCCGCATATTATAAAATAATGTTGTAAATTTGGGAATACGCGCGGGAGGGCAAATAATGGCTGAATATAAACCATCTAAAGGATTGAAGTTTATTACAAATCATAAAAAGGTACTTTCAGGTTTTGTAATATTTGTTTATGCATTTGTAATTATTGTTGCATACTTTATGTTAGATAAAGAGTTAGAAAAGACAAATTTTTTCTCTCAGATTCTAGGTGGCGTTTTTGTCGTCGGAGGATTAGTTATCTCTGTTTTACAGTACATATCATCTAATGTTGAAGCAACTATAATAAAAGAAAAAGAGAAAAAAGTTAGAGCAGCAGAGATGGCTAATCAATTCCAGAAAGAAATAATTCCATTGGCGAATATTTTGGCTGGAGCTTATGCTAAGTCTGGGTTGAATGAAAAGTTACTTTCTAAGATTGCGACAAAGAAATTAGAAATGTTTAACAGGGAAGAAATACTTGCCTTTGTATCTGTAAAAGATATAAGGCGTGCAATGGATGATTTATATGCCGGATATTTGATAGATCATTGCACAGAGAAAAACATTGGGGATAAAGACGGAGAGCAGGGCTTAGTGTTTTCCTCAAGTGAGTGTAAAGTGGCAGAAGAAGAAATCAATGTATGCATAAATAACCTTGCAAATGGATTGGAGTATTTTTGTATATGTTTTAATAGTGGAATAGCAGATGATGATACAGTTTATCAGTCATTGCACCAAGTTTTTTTTCAGTGTGTTCATATGCTGTATGTTTTTATATTTTTCAATAATATCTCTGAATATGATAGGTTGTATTCCAATATAATGATGCTGTATTTGCGTTGGCATGAACGATATGAAAACTTAATGGAAAAAGAAGAAAAAGAACTGGCTGATATGAAAAAGAATGTTAAAGAAAATATTGTTGTAAAAGCAAAAAAGTGAGGCATTAAACCTCACTTTTTTCATCTTTTGTAAGTATAGAATTAACAACAATATTAATATCTTGCTTGTTATCTTTTGGAATACCGAAAGTAGTATTGTTTAAAATATCACTAACAGGAAAATGCATAATTTATTACCCCCTTCGTATATGATAATGAACTATAAACAGTTTAATTATCTACGCATAGTTATTATATGAGAAAAAAAGGAAAAACACAATAGTATTTTAAAATATTTTGAAATTTTTGAAATATTCTATTGACATTTCAGGTCTACTGGAAGTAGAATAAAAACAAGAGGTCTACTGTTGGTAGAATTCGAGGAGGTGTAGTAAATGGCAGAATATAGATTGGGTGAAGTGGAAATGAAATTTGCAGAGCTTATTTGGGAAAATGAGCCGTTATCGTCTGGAGAATTGGCAAAGATTAGTGAAAAGGAGTTAGGCTGGAAGAAGTCGACTACATATACAATTTTGAAGCGGATACAGGAGCGTGGTCTTTTTCGAAATGAAGGCGGTATTGTTACAAGCCTTGTGAGTAAGCAAGAATTTTTATCCGGGCAGAGTGCACAGTTTGTGGAAGAAACCTTTGCGGGTTCGCTTCCTTGCTTTGTAGCTGCATTTACATCCAAGCGTAAATTGACGGATGAGGAAATTTTAGAATTGCAAAAGATTATTGAGAGCAGTCGCTAAAGCATAAAGGGTTGAGAGAGACTTCAGAGGGAGGACGTTATGGAACAATTTATATTACAGTTGAGCATTATGAGTTTGCAGGCATGCGTTATAATAGGCGTGGTTTTGCTGGTACGGGAGATTTTTTCAAGAGTTGGCATTGCCAAGAAATATATAAATGTTTTGTGGATGTTACCATATGTATGTATGATTTGTCCGTGGAAATTTGAAGGTGCCGTTGGGTTTTGGAGGCAGCCGCAGAGTAATGGTGGTAAGTATGCAACCCAGGAACTGTTGCAGGCTTTGAGGACATTAAAGGATGGTGCGTCCAACCGTGTTACAGAGCAGGCGCTTGTAACCACAGAGACTTTAGCCAATACAGAGGTATCATCAGGTTTGGCAGTCGGTCAAGCCAAGGGCTTGTTATCAACACCACTAGGCTATACGCTTAATGCAGATGTGTTACAGGTGCTTTTGGCTATAGCTAGTGTGATCTGGCTGGTAGGTGTTATTGGATTAATTCTTTATAGTGCAGATGCACATTTGAAATTACATAGGAAGCTGATTTGCTGTATGCGTGTAAAGGAAAATATTTATCTTGCAGACGATATTAAGGTGCCCTTTGTATTGGGCATTTTTAAGCCGAGGATTTATTTGCCATGTGGTATGAGTGAACTGGACAAGCAGTATGTGGTTGCACATGAAAAAACACACATTCGTCATTTGGACCCATTGAAAAAAGCCGTTGCTTTTGGCATTACTTGTCTGCATTGGTTCAATCCATTGGCATGGGTTGCATTCCATTTTTACAGTAAGGATATGGAGATGGCATGCGACGAGGAAACGGTACAGCAGCTTGGTATGGAGCATCGACAAGGCTACGCGACCACGTTATTATCATTGGCAACCGGCAAAAGACTTTTTCTGGGCGCACCCCTTGCCTTTGACGAAGGTAATGTGAAAAGCCGTGTAAAAAATATCGTGAAATACAAAAAGACATGGAAAGTGTTGTCTTTGGTGGCGGTGGCTGTGATTGTAGCATTGACGATTGGATTTATGACGGAGCATAAGGAGTACGTTCCGTTAGCCAAGGTACAGGATATGAATCATCCGCCAAAAGAAATGGCATCAAATGCAATTATAATTACATTAAATGGTGAAACAAAATATTTTTCCGGAGAGGGATATTTTGACGAGATAAGCAAATTCTTAAATGGGCTGGAAATAAGAAAGACTCCAAAAGACCAAAGCCGAGATGAGAATAGGGAGAAGGATGTAATTATAGAATATGGTGCGTTAAGGTTTTGTTTTTATGCAGACTATACTGCGTTATGGAGCGATAACGATGTAAAAGCTTCCTTTACTTATCAGGTAAAAAATCCGGAAGAGGTCAAGACGTATTTGGAAGGTTTGTTTAATGGTGAACCAGTTGTTGATGAAAATTCTTTCACGGAAATTTTTATAGGAAAAGAGATTTCAAAGGCGGAGAAAGAAACGGATGCTATCATGGACGACTATTTCACCTGTACACTGCCGGAAGGCACCCAGCTAGGTGATTTTACAAAGTATTATAATGATGTACTTTCCGGTTGTCCGATTTTAATGGATTATGAAATTCCGGCGCACGGAGAGGGCACACCGGAGGCATGGTATGTACCGGGATGTGTGTTGATTGGGGCAGGTGCACAGGATGAAAATAATAGCTTGATGAGATTTGAAAATGGTAAGGCAGTGTCTGTGCGATGGCTTGGAAATCATGCATGGTTAGAGAAACCTTATCAGTATGTAGAAGGCTGTGAAATGCAGGCTCTTTTGTGTGAAGCTGTTTTTGATTTGTTTACGGTTCCGCAAGCTGAGAAATATAAAGAGGAGCATAAGCTTGCGGAAGGCGAGCTTCAGACAGTGTCTAAATACTGGTATGTATTTATGGGGGAGGAAGACAGCGAGTATATCTATGTTGTTGGTCTGAATCAGGAGTATTTTACGAAAGAAGATGTGATAGAACTGGCGAGAAGCGTACATATTACATATGAATAAAAGGTAAGAGGTTAAATTAGCTTGCAGTTTGATAAAGAAAATAGTAAAGTAATATATAAAGAACTAACAAACTGGAGATAGTCATGGAGTTACAAAAAGGAAGACCGTCAGATGAAATCGGTCGATTATCAAAAGAAATTCGCGTGTATGATTTTTTAGACAAATTGAATGTGGAATACTATCGTATTGACCATGAACCTGCATATACGATGGAGGTGTGTCAGGAGATTGACAAGTCTTTAGAGGCAACCATATGTAAAAATTTATTTTTGTGTAATCGCCAGAAAACAGATTTTTACTTGCTTCTGATTCCAGGGGATAAGGTATTTAAGACAAAGGAACTGTCTCATCAGATTGGGTCAGCCAGACTTTCTTTTGGAGAGCCTGCATTTATGGAAGAGTTTTTGGACATTACACCGGGGGCAGCCAGTATACTGGGTTTAATGAATGACACAGAGAATAGAGTTCGCCTTTTGGTGGATGAAGATGTGTTAAAGGGTGAGTATCTTGGTTGTCATCCTTGTGTAAATACTTCCAGCTTGAAGTTACGTACAGAGGATGTGTTTGGTAAGCTTTTAGAAGCCATGCATCATGATATGACGGTAGTAAAGTTGGGATTTATGGAAGAATAAAAGTATTGGAGGCAAAAATGGATAATAAGGCATTGTATAAATTAAGTTATGGAGTTTTTATGTTGTCTACCAAGGCAGGGGATAAGGTAAATGGATGTATTACCAATACCTGTATGCAGGTGGCAAATAGTCCTACCAGAGTAGCAATTTCTGTTTTGAACACGAATTATACCTGTGATTTGATTAAGGAAAGCGGTGTGTTTGCACTTAGTGTTTTGGATGAAACGGTTACCTTTGAGACGATCAAGTATTTTGGATTCCAGTCCGGCAGAGATGTGGACAAGATGTCTGAACTGATTTTACCGACGGATATAAATGGTGTACCTTATATGGGGTGGCAGACTTGTGCAGTAATCAGCTGCAGAGTAGTAAGTCAGACAGACCTTGGAAGCCACATGTTATTTGTTGCAGAGGTAGAAGATGCCCAGGTGATTAATGAGCATGCTCCGCTTACGTACGCAGATTATCAGAATAGAGTAAAGCCAAAGCCTGAAAAGAAATTGGAAGATCGTAAAATCATAGGCTGGCGCTGCAAGATTTGTAAATATGTATATGAAGGAAGCGAACTCCCAGCAGATTATGTTTGTCCGCTGTGCGGTCACGGGGCAGAGGATTTTGAGCCGATTTATGGATAATTAATTTGACGTGGTATCATAAATGTGCTATGATACCACGTGGGTAAAGCAGTGCGGATAATCGCGGCCACTTAGGTGGGTGAGGAAAGTCCGGGCTTCATAGGGCAGGATGCCGGATAACGTCCGGTAGAGGTGACTCTGAGGAAAGTGCAACAGAAAAGAAACCGCCGGAGATTTCTCCGGTAAGGGTGGAATGGTGGTGTAAGAGACCACCGTCTTGCTGGTAACAGCAAGAGCCGTGTAAACCCCATCCGAAGCAAGACCAAGCAGAAACGATAGGTTTGCCCGGCCTGTTTCAGGTAGGTCGCTTGAGCCTGTCGGTAACGGCAGGACTAGATAGATGATTATCACATAGTAATATGTACAGAACCCGGCTTATAGGCTGCTTTATCTTTTAAACCCGCTGTTAAAGTGGGTTTATTTTTTACGATTTGGACTAAAAGGAGAAAGTGGTGCAAAAATATAAATATATAATGGGGATGATGGCTATCGTGTTGTTGGGGGGCGCAGTAGTTGTTTTTATGAATAATAGAAATGGGGCAAATGCAGAGTGGAACCATGCCGGTGAAGCGGGCAGTCGCATCCCCAAGCTGGCTGAGGGCGTGAATGTACACGAACTGGAAAATGAAATTTTTGCAGTGCTGGGACCGGAAAGTGTGGCAGTTACCACCAATCGAAGCAGCGGCAGCGGTATTTTGTGGCAGTATGATGGCAAGAAAATAATTGTAATAACCACGAAGCACCTGATGCAGGAGTTTGAAAGCGGAGAACTGGAATTATGGACTGGCGAGAAGGTAACCTTCTCAAAGGAAAACATGTATGCTTCTAAAGAGCTGGATTTGGCTGCCATCATACTCAGTTGTAAAGAAAAGTTTAAATTGGAAGAAGTAAATGTAGGAAATCATCTTGTGGAAAAAAATCCGGAAATTGGTGCCACGTTGTGGGTAATCGATTCCGTGTATGGTGCCGCATCCGGAATCGGAACATGTTCGGTAGCATCTTCTAGACTTTTTTTAGAGGATTATGGTGCAGAAATGCTTCTTTTGTATGGAGAGGGAAAAAACGGTATGAGCGGCAGTCCTATGTATGATGAGTATGGCAAACTGGCAGCCATGATGAGTGGAATGAGTGAGGATGGTACCACAATGGCGGCAGTTTCAGCCGGAAAAATTATGAAATTTTTAGAAATTTTGGAAGAGGAGTGAGGAGGAAACTTGACTTACTTTCCAAGAAGTTTTAATATATCATTGAGTGAAAATGTTTAGGAGGTTTTTTGAACATGACAAAAATAGATATTATGTCCGGCTTTTTAGGTGCCGGCAAAACTACATTAATTAAGAAGCTTTTGAAGGAAGCACTTGCAGATACCAAGGTAGTTCTTATTGAAAATGAATTTGGTGAAATTGGCATCGATGGCGGTTTTTTGAAGGATGCGGGTATTGAAATTAAGGAAATGAACAGTGGTTGTATCTGTTGTTCTTTAGTTGGCGATTTTGGCGCATCTTTAAAGGAAGTGCTGGATACTTACAAGCCGGAGCGCGTTATCATTGAGCCAAGCGGCGTGGGCAAGCTTTCCGACGTGGAAAAGGCTGTGTTGGATGTAGATACCGAAGTGGATGCCGTTTTAAACAGTAAGGTTGCTGTGGTGGATGCAACCAAGTGTAAGATGTATATTAAAAACTTTGGTGAGTTTTTTGTAAATCAGATTGAGCATGCGGATACCATCGTTCTTAGCAGAACAGACAAGCTTTCTCAGGAAAAATTAGCAAAAGCGGTAGAACTGCTTCGTGAACACAATGATCACGCAACGATTATCACTACCCCTTGGGATCAGATTACCGGTGGGGATATTTTAGCAACCATGGAGCAGGAAAATGACTTGCTCGTTTCCATGTTAGAGGAGATGGAGGAGGAGCATGAGTGCTGTTGCGGACATCATGGAGATCATCACCATGAGCATCACCACCATCATGAGGAAGGTCACGAATGTTGTGGTCACCACGGTCATCATCACGACCACGAAGAAGGCCATGAGTGCTGCGGTCACCACGGTCATCACCACGACCATGAAGAAGGTCACGAATGCTGCTGTGGACATCATGGAGAACACCATCATCATGAGCACCATCATGAGCATCACCATGAACATGGTGAAGAATGTAGCTGCGGTTGCGGTGGTCATCATGAACACGGTCATCATCACGCAGATGAAGTGTTTACAAGCTGGGGCATGGAGACTCCGACACAGTATACTGTGGATGAAATTAAATCCATTATGGAAGCTTTGGAAGACGAAGAACAGTATGGCATGATTTTACGTGCAAAGGGCATGGTTCCGGGTACAGATGGTGCATGGATTTATTTTGATTATGTTCCGGGCGAATCTGATGTGAGAGCAGGTAAGCCGGATGTAACCGGTAAGCTTTGTGTAATCGGTTCTAAGTTAAACGAAGAAAATTTATCTAAGTTATTTGCAAAATAAAGGAGCGGCATGAAACCAGTATATGTTATTAATGGCTTTTTAGAAAGTGGCAAGAGTGAGTTTATTAATTATACCATTGCACAGCCTTATTTCCAGTCTCGTGAGACTACCCTTTTGATTGTTTGTGAAGAGGGCGAAGTGGAATATGACGAGAAGGTATTGAAACGGTCACGCACGGTTTGCGAATTTATAGAGAATCGTGAAGATTTTACTCCGGAAAATTTGATTGCATTAGAAAAAAAATATAAACCGGGCCGTATTATTATTGAGTGGAACGGTATGTGGAATTACAAGGAAATAAAATTGCCATGGCACTGGAAGATTGAGCAGCAGATTACCACCATTGATGGCAGTACCTTCCAGATGTATTATGCTAATATGCGTTCCCTGCTGGCAGAAATGCTGCGTAAATCTGAGCTTATTATTTTCAATCGCTGTGATGGAATGGAAGAGCAGCTTAGCAGCTTTAAGCGTAATGTAAAGGCAGTAAATCAGCAGGCAGAAATTGTGTTTGAAGATTCCGAGGGGGAAATCAATACTCTTTTTGAGGAGGATTTACCATTTGACTTAAATGCAGACATTATTGTGTTAGATGACCAGGCATATGGTGTTTGGTTTTTGGATGCCCTTGACCATATTGAGCGTTATGAAGGTAAGACCGTTAAGTTTACCGCAACGGTTGCCAGACCGGAGCATTTTCCAAAAGATTATTTTGTTCCGGGCAGACTTGCGATGACCTGTTGTGCCGATGATATGGCATTTTTAGGCTTTGCATGTCAGTATGATGGTGCGGCTGCTTTTAAAGAGCAGGACTGGGTAGAGGTGACAGCGGTAGTAGAGCGTAAATATTGGGAAGACTATAAAGGGGAAGGCCCGGTATTAAAGGCAGTAAAGGTTGTAAAGACCAAGGCTCCAAAAGAAGAAGTTATCAGTTTCACTTAATAAGAGAAAAGAATATATGGTACAAAAGAAACAATTAAAGAAGACCGGAAAATATTATTTGTTTTTTCTGAGATGGGTTGTAATTGCAATTATAGTTGGTGTAGCAGGCGGCGTTATTGGCAGCCTGTTTCATCATTTTATTGATGGAGCGACACAGTTGCGAAGTGAGTATACATGGTTGTTGTATTTATTGCCGTTGGCAGGTTTACTTATTGTCTTTATTTATCGTAAAGCCGGTTATGAGCAAGACCCGGGTACCAATTGGGTGTTTATCAGTACGCAGACGGAAGATACGGTTCCGGCCAGAATGTTGCCGTTGATTTTTATTTCAACCATCTTGACTCATTTGACCGGCGGTTCTGCCGGACGAGAAGGGGCAGCACTTCAAGTTGGCGGAAGTATTGGTTCTGTTTTGGGTAAGGCACTGAAATTTAATTATCAGGATATTAATATAACGATTTTGTGTGGTATGTCTGCAGTGTTTTCTGCGATGTTTGGGACACCCATTGCAGCAGCTATATTCAGTATGGAAGTAGTTATGGTAGGTGCTATTCAGTATGCAGCATTAGTGCCTTGTATTGTGGCATCGGTAGTTGCCAAGTATGTGTCTGGTCTTATGGGCTCTAAGGATACGATTTATGCTGTCACACTGGATTTTCCGATTACGCCGAAATTAATGCTACAGGTTATTGTTTTGGGTGTGTTGTGTGGTATTTTAAGTATGGTATTTTGCTGCGTTATGCACAAAACGTCTCATTTACTTGCAAAGTGGATGCCAAACCCGTATATCAGAGTGTTTGTGGGAGGATGCATTATTATCATTCTTACCGTATTGCTTGGTACTACCGACTATAATGGTGCAGGTATCTATGTAATTGAAAAAAGCTTTGTGACACAGGTGGCATGGTATGCATTTTTACTGAAGATGCTGTTTACGGCAGTTACCATAGGCTCAGGCTATAAGGGTGGAGAAATTGTTCCTACTTTATTTATCGGTGCAACTTTTGGCTGTGTAATAGGTCCTTTCCTGGGACTGCCTAGCAGCCTGGCAGCGGCAGTTTCTATGATTGCGGTGTTCTGTGGCGTGGTAAATGCACCGATTGCATCTATTTTCTTAGGTGTTGAAATGTTTGGCACCAGTGATATTGTATTGTTTGCAATTGTGTGTGCAATCAGTTACGTTTGCAGCGGATATTACAGCTTGTATTCCAGTCAGACCATTGTGCAGGATAAATTGCAGCAACATGATATTTTTAAAAAGGCGGACTAGGTATGGCAGCACAGACGGAAAAAGAAATTGCACAGTTTAAAAGCCGGTTAAAGGAACTGGCAAGACGTTCTTACGAGCAAAATATGTTTACCTTTACCCCTATGCTGGGGCTGATGGAGCAGACTATTTTTGGAGAATTGGAAGAGGAGCTGCGATATGCCGGATATACTATGTTCGGTGGACATGAGCATGCTGAGCGTGTGATGATACGTTTTGGTAAAGCAGAGGAGTTAGGCTATGAAGAAGATTTCCCAATTACCTTGATTCATATGAAGCCGTTGCTTCAGAAGTTTTCTGATGATTTTTCCCACAGAGATTTTCTTGGTGCTTTGATGAACCTGGGAATCAGCAGGGATTTACTGGGAGATATTTTGGTAGGAGACAGGCAGGGATTTTTGTTTTGCCAGACCACCATTGCAGAATTTATTTGTAAGGAGCTTACGCAGGTAAAGCATACTCATATTTCCTGCAGCATTGCGGACAAGCTTAGTGAGTACCGGGAGAAGCCTCCGGTAGAGGAGGAACATTTGGTATCAAGTGAGAGACTGGATGGTATGATTGCGCAGATTTATCATTTGTCCAGAAGTCAGAGTCTTACTCTTTTTAGAGATAAAAAAGTCTTTGTAAACGGCAGACTGACAGAAAACAACAGTCGTGCATGTAAGGTGGGTGAAGTGGTAAATGTGCGCGGATTTGGCAAGTTTATTTATGATGGAATTGGATATACTACTAAGAAAGGCAAACAGCGTGTCAAAATTCGAATCTATCGTTAAAGAGGTTGTCAGATGTTTTCATATTCTGCAGAAGAATGGTTATTATTGTTTTATATTTATTGCTTTCTGGGATGGTGTTTTGAGTCTGCATATGTATCCTTGCGGACCGGGCACCTAGTGAACAGGGGCTTTATGAAGGCGCCGTTTTTACCATTGTATGGCAGTGGCGCCATTCTTTTGTTATGGGTCAGCAAGGTATTTGAAGGAAATATCCTTTTAACGTATGTGGTAGGATTGATTGCCGCAACTCTTTTAGAGTTGTTTACCGGAATGATAATGGAAATGATATTTCAAATAAAATATTGGAATTATTCCAATCAGCGGTTTAATTTTAAAGGGCATATTTGCCTGACATCCTCGATTGCCTGGGGCTTTATGACGCTTTTGGTAACCAGGGTGATTCATGAACCTATTGCCTCGGTTTTATTGATTATTCCGGAAATAGTAAAAGACGTTGTGGCATTACTTCTGACAGCAATACTGATTTGGGACTTTGCATATTCTCTCCGTGAAGCTTTGGATTTGCGAGACCAGCTTAAGAGCCTTAAAGAGATATGGATGGAGCCGGGACAGCACGAGGGCATTGAAGACAAATTAGAGCATATTCAGGCCGAGCTTACGGCCAGATATGAAGTAAGAATTCCATTTTTTTAGTTGGCTACTTGACAAAATCGTCTCTAAAGCATATTCTAATGATATATGGTCTTTTAACTTGACAGAGGCAATGAACGGGAAGAGTAGCAATGCGTATCTTTTCAGAGAGGGAATGTCACCGGCTGAAAGCATTCCTAAGGAGCAAGTTGTGAAGTGCGCTCGTGAGCTTTGCGGGGGAAGTTTAGTATCCTGCAACGGGTTGTGCCGTTACACACATTGAGGGAAAGCATATGCTTTAATTAGAGTGGAACCGCGGATTATTCGTCTCTATATATAGGGAGAATGGTCCGCGTTTTATATTGTGTGGGAGTAATGAGGGGAGCCAATGTCAAGTGAATCGAGGAGTTATTATGAGTGTTATCAGTAGAATCAAAGAAGAAATTGCGATTATCAAAGCAAGAGACCCGGCTATGCACTCCGACTGGGAAGTATTTTTGTATCCTTCTTTTCGGGCAATTATGAATTACAGGGTTTCCCATAAATTATATACAAAGGGACATTTTTTCCTGGCAAGATACCTGTCACAGCGCAGTGCCAGAAGAACCGGTATTGAAATTCATCCGGGTGCAACCATTGGGCGTGGACTATTTATCGACCACGGACATGGTGTAGTCATTGGGGAGACTGCCATTGTGGGCGACAACGTGACGCTGTATCAGGGCGTGACACTGGGCGGTACCGGCAAAGAAAGCGGTAAGCGTCATCCGACCATTGGCAACAATGTGATGATTAGTGCGGGAGCCAAGGTGCTGGGGTCCTTTGAAATTGGCGATAACTGTAAAATCGGTGCCGGAAGCGTGGTGCTTTCGCCGGTTCCTTCCAATTGTACGGTAGTAGGTATTCCGGGGCGCATTGTAAAGCGCAACAATATTTCCTGCCCAAGTATGGAACTGAATCAGGTAGATTTACCGGACCCTATTAAAGAAGAAATTAACGAATTAAAGACCAATAAAGTCACCATGGAAGAGCGTGTACAGGAGTTAGAAGTAATGGTACTTAAGCTTGCGGATATGGTGGCAAAGAATTCATAAAGAGAGGAAAAAGATATGAAACTTTTTAATACGCTTACAAAAAATGTAGAAGAATTTGTGCCAAATGTAGAAGGCAAAGTAAATATGTATACCTGTGGTCCTACCGTGTACCACTTTGCACATATTGGTAATCTGAGAAGTTATATTATGGAAGATGTGTTGGAGAAAATGTTCCGTTATGCAGGCTATGACGTGAAGCGCGTTATGAATATTACGGATGTAGGTCATCTTTCTTCTGATGCAGACGAAGGCGAAGACAAGATGTTAAAGGGTGCAAAGCGTGAAAACAAATCTGTTATGGAAATTGCAAAGTTCTATACGGATGCGTTTTTTGCAGACTGCGCCAAGTTAAATATTAAAACACCGGATGTAGTAGAGCCTGCTACAAACTGCATTGACAGTTTTATTGAAATGATTCAGGTGCTTTTAGAAAAAGGCTACGCATATCAGGCCGGCGAAAATATTTATTTTGATACTTCCAAATTGCAGGATTACTATGTATTTGGAAATCATAATGAAGAGGACTTGATGGTTGGCGTACGTGAGGACGTAACCGAAGATACTAACAAGAAAAACAAAAATGACTTTGTGCTTTGGTTTACTAAGTCTAAATTTGAAGACCAGGCACTGAAATGGGATAGTCCATGGGGCGTAGGTTATCCGGGCTGGCATATTGAATGCTCCTGCATTAGTATGAAGCATTTGGGTGAATATATGGATATTCACTGCGGTGGTATTGACAATATGTTCCCACATCACACCAATGAAATTGCACAAAGTGAAGCATATTTGGGGCATAAATGGTGTAACTACTGGTTCCATGTACATCACTTGAACGACCAGTCCGGCAAAATGAGTAAGTCCAAGGGTGAGTTTTTGACGGTATCCTTAATTGAATCCAAGGGTTATGATCCGTTGGCGTACCGCTTATTCTGCCTCCAGTCCCATTATAGAAAACCATTGGTATTCTCTTATGAAGCATTAGACCAGGCAACAGGCACTTACAAAAAGTTAAAGAAACGTGTTGCAGATTTAGACAAAGCAGGTGCTGTAGATGAAGCTGCCGTTGCAGAATACAAAGCAAAATTTATGGAAGCAGTAGGAAATGATGTGAATACTTCCATGGGTGTAACTTTAGTATATGATGTATTAAAGAGCGAATTAAACGGTGCAACCAAGCGTGCAATTATTGAAAGCTTTGACTATGTATTAAGTCTTGACCTTTTAAAAGAAGAAGCAATGACAGAGAGCGGCGTAGATGCAGAATTGGAAGCGTATGTTTTGGCAAAGATTGAAGAAAGAAAAGCAGCAAAGAAAGCAAAGGATTTTGCTTTAGCCGATGCAATCCGCAGCGAGCTTTTAGAGCAGGGAATTATATTAGAAGATACCAGAGAGGGCGTAAAATGGAAGAGAGCGTAAAGACGCTTACCGATTTAGATAAAATAATTCAGGCCTTTGAGTTAACAGAGCAGGATTACCGAAGTTATCCTGCTTTGACTCTGGCATATATTGGAGACTGTATCTATGACTTGGTGATTCGTACGATAGTTGTTTACAAAAGTCACAAGCAGGTCAATGACTTACACAAAAAAGCGACGAGCTATGTAAAGGCGGAAACACAAGCAGTTATGATTCAGGGGCTAATGGATAACGATATATTGACGGAAGAAGAACGCAGTGTCTACAAACGGGGGCGCAATACTAAGTCGCATACTGTTGCCAAAAACGCGTCTGTGGCGGCGTATCGCAAGGCTACAGGCTTTGAAGCAGTGTTGGGTTATTTATATGTAACAAGGCAAATGGAGCGCATTTTGGAGCTTACAAAGATAGGTCTGACTTATGCAGAACTGGAACTATAGAGAGTGAGGACAATATGGGATATACGGAATTTACCATAGAGGGCAGAAATGCTGTTATTGAGGCTTTTCGAGCAGGCAAGCCGATTGACAAGATTTTTATTTTGGATGGTTGCCAGGATGGTCCGGTTTCTACTATTAAAAGAGAAGCCAAGAAAAAAAACGTTATGATTAAATATGTAACAAAGGAACGCCTGGATCAGATTTCTGAAACAGGCAAGCATCAAGGTGTCATTGCCTATTCGGCAGCATACGAATATGCAGAGCTTGAGGATATATTTGATAAAGCCAGAGAAAAAGGGGAAGCCCCATTTGTTATAATCTTGGATAATATCGAAGACCCCCACAATCTGGGTGCGATTATTCGTACCGCAAATCTTGCGGGCGCACATGGTGTGATTATTCCAAAGAACCGTGCGGTAGGACTTACTGCCACGGTAGCACGTACTTCTGCGGGAGCGCTTAATTTCACACCGGTTGTAAAGGTAACCAATATTTCCAAGACCATTCAGGAACTAAAAGACAGAGGTTTGTGGTTTGTGTGTGCGGATATGGGTGGCACACAGATGTACAAGCTCAATCTAAAGGGGCCAATCGGTCTGGTGATTGGTAACGAAGGCGACGGTGTAAGTCGTCTGGTACGTGAAAACTGCGATATGATTGCATCTATTCCCATGAAGGGAGACATCGACTCCTTAAATGCATCTGTGGCAGCCGGCGTACTGGCATATGAAATTGTAAGACAGAGACTTATGTAATGATTTAAGCCGGGCGCGGTTCCGGCTTTTTTTGAAAGAAATATGAAAGAAATTTATAAAGATTTAAATGATGAAGAATTAATTGCCCGTTATATGGACGGTGACAAGGCCGTTGTGGATTTTTTGATGGATAAATATAAATACCTGGTGCGCGGTCAGGCAGGCAATATGTACTTGCTGGGGGCAGACCATGAGGATTTACTGCAAGAAGGCATGATAGGGCTTTTTAAGGCTGTCAGAGACTATGATCCCGGCAGAGATGCAAGCTTTCAAACCTTTGCCAAGCTCTGTATTTCACGTCAGATTTTTACAGCCATCGAAGCTTCAAATCGTCATAAACATGCACCGTTAAACTCCTATACTTCTTTGTCCGGAGAGGACAGTGCTCAGTATAAAGAGGCAAGAGAGCGTCTCATTCGTATGACAGCTATTGAAAGTCCCGAAGCGACTTTGATTGACAAAGAGAATATGGCTCAGCTGGAAGCCCGCCTGAGGGAAGAGTTGAGTCCACTGGAAAAACAAGTGCTGGACCTCTATTTTATCGGCATGTCCACCAGAGAAATTGCAGCTATTCTGGGAAGAACAGAAAAAGCTACCGACAATGCACTGCAAAGGCTGAAAGGTAAAATGCGTAAGATTTTTAAACAAGATAAATAAGAGCAATCAAAAAAGCCCCTGAAATTCAGGGGCTTTTGTAAGCTGATGAGCGGACTTGAACCGCCGACCTCATCCTTACCAAGGATGCGCGCTACCGACTGTGCCACATCAGCATTACTTGAATATACTATCAAGAATATGCTGATTTGTCAACAGTTTTTTGAAAAATTTATACAATAGTTTTTATTCGGTAGATTCTATGCTAGGCCATAACCAGTCGTCCGGATATCCGAATCCACCGTTTGCCGGATCACCATCCCAGTGATGCTCAAGCATATATTCAAAGGTGTGGTGGCAGGTATTTGAAGTTTTAATCTGCACGGTAGGAAGAAGGGCTTCTATATCAACATCTTCGGTATTTTCTCCAAGGGAATAGAGAAGAGCACCTAATCGGGAGCCCGGCTGTAAGAGCTCATGCTCTACCGGAACCTGCTCTATAGAGCCTTCTATCTTATAAGGGCAATACATGGTAGACATGACGCCGTCTGTCTCACAGACGAATCCGTACACATGTACGTCACAGCTTTCTATAGGCTCGGTACCTTCTACAAAGTATTCTTTATAAATGTGAGCATCACAAAGTCCCGGAGTTGGAAGTTTTCCGGACTTTGAGCAAACCTCTACCTCAATGATATTTTCCGGCTTTTCCATGATTTCTTTATCTTCTAAGCCTTCGTGAACCAACGTCATAATCTTACTCCAGATTTTCGTATGGGTGCTTTCTTCGGCTTTGTTCAGTGTGGCATTGTTTTCATCAAAGCCAAGCCAAATGCTTCCGGTATAATAAGGAGTATACCCGGAGAACCATACGTCCATGCTGTCCGTGGTAGTACCGGTTTTACCGGAGACGGTCATATCAACTACCTTTGCGGTAGTACCGGTTCCTTCCGTAACTACATCCTGCATTGCATCGGTTATAAGCCATGCAGTGGTCTCACGCATAATTCGTGTGGAACGGTTGTCAGACTTGTCCAAAATAACATTGCCGTTCTTATCTAAAACGGTAGTATATAAAGTAGGCTCGATGTACTTACCGCCATTTGCAATAGCAGCATAAGCTGCAGTCATTTCCAGATTGGTAACACCATGGGTAATACCGCCAAGACACAGAGACTGGTTTACGTCCGTATGACCGCTTGCACTGGTGGAGGATAACAGGGTAGTAAAACCAAAATTTAATAGGTAGTCCATGCCAACCTGTGGAGTAACTAAAGTCATAGCCTTTACGGTAATGACATTTCGAGAGTTACGAATACCTTCGCGGTAGTTTAGTAAGCCTTTGTAACCCTGGGTCTTTTCATGCCAGTTTTGTACCAAACGGTCGTTGCCGTCGCCGGAGTTGGTGTATGCAAATGGTGCGTCATTCTGCACGGTAGCAAGGGTATACATACCGGAATCAATAGCCGGTACATAAGCTGCAAGCACCTTAAAGCAGGAACCCGGCTGACGTGTAGCATCAGTAGCACGGTTGAATGCTTTGCTGACGGTTTTTTCGCCACGACCGCCAAGAAGTGCTCGCACATAGCCGGTCTGCTGGTCTAAAATCACAACGGAAAGCTGTGGCTGCAAGGAAAGAGAGATTTTTTCTCCAAGGATAACGTCTCCCTGCTGTACCGCGTAAGCCTTGTAGTATTCGATGGCAGCGTTAGCGGCTTCCTCAGATTTAAACAGCATCTTGTCGCTGGAACTATAGCCGTTCTCAGTATACTTCGTATCCTTTAAATATTTCTGCATCATTTCTGTACTGTGATGAATGGTTTCCCCATTGGCTTTGTCAATACTGAGCTGGTAACCAAGCTGCCAGTAAGCACGTGGGAAGTTGCTTTCATCACTGCAGACTTCATCTACGATAGACTGAATTTCCATGTCCAAAGTGGTATTGATTTTCAGACCACTGCGGTATATCAGGTTTTCAGCCTGCTTTTCGGTATATCCTGCCTCAAGTAAGTCGTTATAAACCTGATCTGTTACCGCATCTATAAAATAAGTGGTAACATTGTCACTTGCAACGTATGTCTGATTTACTTCTGCAATACGAGTATATGGGTCATCCTTTAAGGCTTCATCATACTCTGCCTTGGTAATATATTCTAATTCGAGCATTTCGTCTAATACATTCAAACGACGTTTTTGGTTGGCCTCCGGGTTGGTGATAGGGTTGTAACCGGTAGGGCTCTTGGTAATAGCTGCAATAACAGCACATTCAGATAAATTCAGTTCTGATACATCTTTGCCAAAATAGCGATGGGCAGCTGACTGTACGCCCAGAGTATTCTGCCCCAGGTTAATGGTATTTAAGTAACGAATCAACACTTCGTTTTTGGAGAGCTCGTTGGAAATCTGGATAGCCAGGTACCACTCCTGAATCTTTCGTTCTATTTTCTCAAGCTTAGATTCGTTGACGAAGTCTTCATAAATCGTATTCTTAATAAGCTGCTGGGTAATGGTACTGGCACCGGAACGGAAGTTAAATCCATTCAGGACACCGGTAACACCGGCTCGTATGATACCGATAATATCGATACCGTTGTGCTCATAGAAGCTGCTGTCTTCAATTGCAATAAAAGCTTTTTGCAAATAGAGGGGAACCTTGTCCAAGGTGACAGAAATTCGATTGGAATTGCTGGCGACAAGCTTGGTAATCTGGTTACCGTCTTTGTCATAAACAAAGGTGGAAAAACCTTCCGGAGCAACGTCGGAGCTTGAGATTTCCGGGGCAGTGTCAATACAGCCTTTGAAAGCTCCAAGGGCTGCAGAGCCTCCGATAATGACACCGGAAACAGCTAACACCAAGAAAATCTTGCATATATTAATGAATACCTTTCGACCGAATTTTTCGGACTTGGAGTTCATCTGCTTTTGCTTTTGCTTAAGTCCATTTTTACTATAATTCATAAAAGAACTTCCTTTCTTCCTCATAGGTCTTATTATTATACCAAAAAACAAACATAAAATAAAGTAGTTTCCGTGTAAAATAGATGAAGAATTCCTTATGATTTTATTTATTATTCGTGGATACCGTGTAGAATATGTACCTTGCATTATGCAAAAAAAAGGGGTATATTAAAATGGTACAAAAAAATTGGGAGTTATTACATGGAATCAAACACAAAGGCACAGGAGAGTTACAGAGTTTTATATACCCCGGGTTCAGAAGGACAGACCTTTACCGGGGAAATTATAGAAAAAAAGTCCCGCTTTATTGCAAATGTCCGTAAGGTGGAAAGTGAAGAAGAGGCAGTTGCCTTTATAGAAGAAATGAAAAAGCACTATTATGATGCGAGACATAATTGCAGTGCATTTGTGATTGGAACTCGCGGAGAGTTGACCAGATGCAGTGATGATGGGGAGCCAAGCGGTACTGCTGGCAGACCTATGTTAGAGGTACTGCTGGGAAGTGAAATTCGTGGTATTGCGGCTGTGGTAACCAGATATTTTGGCGGTACTTTATTAGGTACAGGCGGCTTGATGCGAGCTTATACCCAGGCCCTGCAAGAGGCGTTGAAGCATTGCCCTACTGCTATGATGAAGTATGGCAAGCGTATTCAGATAGATACCGATTACAACGGCATTGGCAAGATTTTATATTTTATGGGTCAGCAGGGGCTTACCCAGGAGAGCAGCGAGTATACAGACAAGGTTCGTATTGTGGTGCTTGTTCCGGGTGAAGAGGCAGACCATTTCTGTAAAGAAGTGACAGAACTGACTGCAGGACGCAGTAAGCTTGAGGTTCTGGAAGAGGTATTTTATCCGGTGCCGGAAAAATAATTAAAAAAATTTAAAAAAAAAGTGGATTTGGACGATATATCGTCCAAATCCATCTTTTTTTTATGCTATGCTCTATTCATGGACCGGCCATGAGGTGATTTTCGTCTTGTGATATACACTCCCTCAATATACTATCGATTGGCACGTTTTCTCATGGTTGGGTCCAAAATTTTCTTTCGGATGCGTAGAGAAGTAGGAGTTACTTCTAATAATTCATCGGTATCAATAAATTCCAAAGCTTGTTCCAAGCTGAGAACCTTCTTTGGAGTAAGGCGGAGTGCTTCGTCGGCAGAAGAAGAACGGGTGTTGGTAAGCTGTTTTTTCTTGCAGACATTGATTTCAATGTCTTCCGGTTTTGCAGACTGACCTACCACCATGCCGGAGTAAACCTTTTCACCAGGCCCGATGAAGAGGGTACCACGATCCTGTGCATTGTAAAGACCATAGGTTACTGCGTCACCTGCTTCAAAAGCGATAAGAGAACCTTGCTTACGGTACTGGATGTCACCTTTGTATGGACCATAATCATCAAAAATGGTATTCATAATACCATTACCTTTGGTGTCGGTCATAAACTCGCCTCGGTAGCCGATCAGACCTCTTGCAGGAATGGAGAATTCTAAGCGGGTGTAACCGCCGGTGCCCATACCCATATTACGAAGCTCCCCTTTTCTCTGGGAAAGCTTTTCAATTACGGTGCCGGAAAATTCATCCGGGACATCGATATAAGCAAGTTCCATAGGCTCTAACTTATGTCCGCGGTCATCGGTGTGATATAAAACCTCGGCCTTGGAAACCGCAAATTCAAAGCCTTCACGACGCATATTTTCGATAAGGACAGACAAGTGTAATTCACCTCGTCCGGAAACTTTAAAGGAATCGGCACTGTCGGTTTCCTCTACACGGAGGGAAACGTCGGTATTTAACTCGCGGAACAGTCGGTCGCGTAAATGTCGGCTGGTTACATATTTGCCTTCCTTTCCGGCCAGCGGAGAGTCGTTTACCACAAAATGCATGGCAATGGTAGGCTCGGAAATTTTCTGGAAAGGAATCGGCGCAATGGCCTCCGGGTGACAGAGGGTGTCACCGATGTGAATATCAGTAATGCCGGAGATTGCTACGATAGAGCCCATGCGGGCTTCTCTGACTTCCACTTTGTTGAGGCCATCAAATTCGTATAATTTGCTGACTTTTACTTTTTTCTGCTTTTCAGGCTCGTGGGCATTAACAATTACCACTTCCTGATTCACGCTGATGGTACCGTTGTCTACCTTGCCCACGCCGATACGACCTACGTATTCGTTGTAGTCGATAGTAGAAATCAGTACCTGTGTGCCGGCGTCAGGGTCGCCTGATGGGGCAGGAATATAGTCTAAAATAGTCTCAAATAAAGGCACCATGTCTTTGCCCGGTGTATCCATATTAAGAGATGCAATACCGGCCTTGGCAGAAGCAAAAACAAATGGGCAGTCTAGCTGTGCATCATCGGCCTCTAAGTCCAAAAAGAGCTCCAGCACTTCATCTACAACAGCAGCAGGGCGAGCCTCAGGACGGTCAATTTTGTTAACACAAACGACTACCGGGAGCTTTAATTCCAAAGCCTTGCGAAGTACAAATTTGGTCTGCGGCATGGCACCTTCAAAGGCATCTACAACTAAAATAACACCATTTACCATCTTGAGCACGCGCTCAACTTCTCCGCCGAAGTCTGCGTGTCCGGGAGTGTCGATAATATTGATTTTGGTGTTTTTGTAGGTTACGGCGGTATTTTTGGCTAAAATGGTAATACCACGCTCTCGTTCGATGTCGCCGGAGTCCATAACGCGTTCAGCCACCTCCTGATGGGCACGAAAGACGCCGGACTGCTTTAATAATTCATCCACAAGAGTAGTTTTACCATGGTCAACGTGTGCGATAATTGCGACGTTTCTAACGTCTTCTCTTGTCTGCTTCATGAAGCCTCCTTATATAAAAAACAAATAAATCCCTTTAAACCACGCCATTATAGCACCATAAAAGGTCGGTTGCAAGGGATTGTGCGAAAAACAGCAGTGTGTACAGAAAAAAACACATATTTTAGCTTTTTGTAGCAAAGAAACAAAAAACAGGAAAATGGAAGCAGAAGCTTCCCAGTATTCGTCGAGACACGCGGCGTGTTTGACTTCTATTTGGGAAAATCCTGTAGTAAAATTTATCATGTTTAACGAACGACTAAAAAATACATGGTGGTCGTTAAAAATAAAAGAACCAGTGTCAAAATTAGAAAGGGGAAATACAAAATGACCGGAAAAGAATTAGAAAACAATCAGGTAACGATTATTGGTGAGGTGGTAAGTACATTTACCTACAATCATGAAATTTATGGAGAAGGTTTTTACATGATGGAGCTTAAGGTGGAAAGATTAAGCACCTCACATGATATTATACCTGTCATGATTTCAGAACGTCTTATTGACATCACCAAAGATTACAGAGGACAGTTTATGGAGGTGGAAGGTCAGTTCCGTTCCTATAATCGCCATGATGAGAGGAAAAATAAATTAGTATTAAGTGTGTTTGCAAGAGAAGCGAATTTTATAGAGCTGGACGAGGAAAATATGCCGGAAAGCAATAAAACCAACAGCATTTATTTGGATGGCTATATCTGCAAGGAGCCTATTTATCGCAAAACACCGCTTGGAAGAGAAATTGCAGATTTGCTTTTGGCAGTCAACAGACCTTATGGCAAGAGTGATTACATACCTTGTATCAGCTGGGGACGAAATGCCCGTTATGCAGGAAGTTTTAAAGTCGGTGAAAGAGTTCAGGTATGGGGACGTATCCAGAGCAGAGAATATATGAAGCGTTTAGACGAAGAAAATATGGAAAAACGCATTGCTTATGAAGTGAGTGTGAGCAAGTTAGAGACTGTAGCAGATTAAATTGCTAAAATATTAAATTCACTTTTGGTTGACACATGGTTGTCAGAATGTTAATATAAATCTGATAAACAAAAAATGTTTTCCGGAGGGCGGAATTATGGCAATATTTACAGGTGCAGGTGTTGCGATTGTAACACCATTTCATGAAGATGGTAGTATGAACTACGAAAAATTTGCTGGACTGATTGAGTTCCAGATTGAAAACGGTACAGATGCGATTATTGTTTGTGGTACTACTGGTGAAGCCAGTACATTAAGTCACGAAGAGCATTTAGATGCTATCGGCTTTTGTGTAAAGCAGGTGGCAGGCCGAGTACCGGTTGTGGCAGGCACAGGCTCTAACTGTACAGAAACTGCTGTTTATTTATCTACAGAAGCAGAAAAGTTAGGTGCAGATGGTCTGTTAGTTGTTAGCCCATATTACAACAAGGCTACACAGAAGGGCTTATACACACATTTTAAAGCGATTGCAGACAGTGTAAAGATTCCTGTTTTATTATACAATATCCAGGGCAGAACCGGTGTAAATATTGCACCGGAGACCATTGTTAAGCTTTGGAGAGAAGTAGACAACATTGTTGGTGTAAAGGAAGCAAGCGGTAATATTTCCCAGATTGCAAAGATTATGCAGTTATCTGGTGGTGAAATTGATTTATATTCCGGTAATGATGACCAGATTGTACCTATTCTTTCTTTAGGCGGCAAGGGTGTTATCTCTGTGTTGAGCAATGTTGCTCCAAAAGAGACACATGACATGTGCCAGTTATACTTTGATGGCAAGGTTACAGAAAGTGCAAAAGAGCAGTTAAGAGCGATTCCTTTAATTGACGCTTTGTTCTGCGAAGTTAATCCGATTCCTGTAAAGGCAGCCGTAAATATGATGGGGCTGGGTGCAGGTCCGCTTCGTTTGCCTTTGACTGAGATGGAGGATGCTCACAAGGAAGTGCTTCACAAGGCAATGGTAGATTACGGCATTTTAAAATAATGGATTTAAAAGGCAGGGGATTACTCTGCCTTTTGGTTTAGATAAGGAGGACGAGTATTATGGTTAAAGCAATTATGCATGGATGTAATGGCAGAATGGGTACCATTATTTCCGAATTAGCTGAAAAAGATGATAATATTGAAATTGTGGCAGGGATTGACCCGACCGGCAAAGGCAGATTTGGTTATCCTGTGTTTTATTCTATTGATGACTGTGACGTAGAAGCAGATGTGGTAATTGATTTTTCCAATGCTTCTGCAGTGCCGCAGCTTTTGACATACTGTGTGGACAAACAGATTCCTTGTGTGCTTTGTACCACCGGTCTTTCTGCAGAGCTTATCGGTGAAGTTGCAAAGGCATCTGAAAAAGTGGCAATGTTAAAGAGTGCCAATATGTCACTTGGTATTAATTTATTGATGAAGCTGTTAAAGGAAGCTTCCCAGGTGCTTGCTCCTGCAGGCTTTGATATTGAAATTGTGGAAAAGCATCACAATCAGAAGTTAGATGCACCAAGCGGCACTGCTATTGCATTGGCAGACGCTATCAATGAAGAGTTTGATGGTGCGTATCAATATGTATTTGACAGAAGCCAGAGAAGAGCTAAAAGAGAATCTAAAGAAATGGGAATTTCCGCAGTACGCGGTGGCTCTATCGTAGGCGAGCATGATGTGATTTTTGCAGGTCAGGATGAAGTGATTACTTTTTCTCATACCGCATATTCCAGAGCAGTATTTGGTAAAGGAGCAGTGGAGGCTGCCAAATATCTTGCAGGCAAACCGGCAGGTATGTATGGTATGAGCGATGTAATTAATGGTTAAATATTTCGGGAGAATGATATGGAATATAGCGAATTAAAATATCTTAAGAGCCTTGCAAAGCAGTATCCTACCATGGCGGCAGCTTGTACGGAGATTATCAACCTACAATCCATTTTAAATCTGCCAACGGGTACGGAGCATTTTTTGACAGACCTTCACGGAGAGTATGAACAGTTTGATCATGTAATGAAAAATGGTTCCGGCTCTGTTCGCAAAAAGATTGACGAGCAGTTTGGTCATACTATGAGCATGAAGGACAAAAAAAGTCTTGCAACTCTGATTTATTATCCAAAAGAGAAGTTGGAAATTGTTGCTGCACAAGAGGAGAATATGACCGACTGGTATACCATTACCCTTCACCGATTGGTACAGATGGCCAAGTATGTTTCTTCCAAATACACTCGTTCTAAGGTTCGTAAGGCGCTTCCAAAGGAATTTGCATATATTATTGAAGAATTGATTACAGAGAAGGCGGAGGTACAGGATAAGGAAGCCTATTATAATTCTATTATCCATACCATTATCCGCGTGGGTCGTGCCAATCATTTTATTATTGCATTGTGCGAATTGATTCAACGACTGGTTGTAAATCATTTGCATGTTTTAGGGGATATTTATGACAGAGGTCCCGGTCCCTTCCAGATTATGGAGAGGCTTTGTAGCTATCATTCCGTGGATGTGCAGTGGGGCAATCACGATATGGTGTGGATGGCGGCAGCCAGCGGTCATTATGCAAGTATTGCTTCTGTCATAAGACTTTGTGCCAAGTACGGCAATATGTCTATTTTGGAAAATGATTATGCCATCAATCTGATTCCGTTAGTTACATTTGTTATGGAAACCTACGGTAACACCAACTGTGATTGCTTTAAGGTAAAAAATGAGGGTGTATATGGCAAGCAGGATCAAAATATTGATACCTTAATTCACAAAGCGGCCGCTATTCTGCAACTGAAATTAGAAGGACAGGCTATTATGCGTAATCCGGAATTCGGGATGGACAACCGCCTGTTTTTAGATAAAATTAATTTCGAAAAGAAAACGGTTTTGATAGACGGAAAAGAGTATCCTATGAAAGATACGGACTTTCCGACCATTGACCCGGCAAAACCATATGAATTAAACGAAGCGGAAAACTTGGTAATGGAGCGTCTGTGCAGTGCATTTGAGAAGAGCTACAAGCTGCAGAAGCATGCCCGTTTCCTGTTCTCCAAAGGCGGTATGTATAAGGTTTACAACGGGAACTTACTGTATCATGGTTGTGTGCCGTTAAATGCGGACGGCACCTTTGCAGAAGTTGCCATTGAGGACAAAAAATATTCCGGAAAAGCACTTTATGATGTGTTGGACAGCTATGCAAGAAAAGGGTTTTATTCTAATAAAGATACCCCAGACCGCATAAAAGGGCAGGACATTATGTGGTACTGTTGGACCGGTCCGTGTTCTCCAGTATACGGAAAGGATAAGTTTACCGTATTTGAGCGTTATTTTATAGAGGCAGAGGAGACCCATAAAGAGACCAAGAATGCTTATTACGAGCTATATGACAATGAAAATGTAGTAGAAAGCATTCTGGAGGAATTTGGATTGGACAAAAACACCGGACATATTGTAAATGGTCATGTTCCGGTGGCAAAGAAAAAAGGGGAATCCCCAATTAAATGCGGTGGTAAGCTTTTGCTTATTGATGGCGGCTTTTCCAAAGCATATCATGCCAAAACAGGTATTGCAGGATATACGCTTGTAAATAATTCCTGGGAGCTTCGACTGGTTAGCCATGAGGAGTTTGAGTCTAAGGAAGCTGCAATCGTAAAAGAATCCGATATTTTCTCAGACTACATTACCGTGGAGCGATATTCTGAGCGTAAACGCGTGGCAGATACCGATGCCGGTAAGGAAATGCAAAAGCAGATTGAGGAAATCGAATGTCTTTTAAATGCGTATCAAAAAGGTATTATTGCAGAAAATAGCTAAAAAATTTAGAAGGCTAATCGAAGAGGGATTAGCCTTCTTATATATAGGGATTTATCGACCCTAACGGATATTACGTGTATTGTTGTTTGTAGAGTTGTTTACGCCTGTTTCGGTGCCATTCATTATATTATCTACGCCACCGACAATATCATCTACCACACCGCCCACAATACCATCATCGGTTCCGTTTGTGGTACTGTTTACCATACCATCTGTGGTACCAAAGGCGTTGTCATTGCCCATGCTTCCATTAAACATACCGGATTCTGTGGTATTGCTTCCGGTAGAGGAGCCATTTCCATTTGTGGTGCCGCCGTTCATGCCGGATTCTGTAGTAGTACCACCATTCATACCGGATTCTGTGGTGTTTGTAGTATTATTGTTTTCATCTACAGTGCTACGACCACAGCCGCAGGCAGTAAAAAGACTAACCATGGATAACACAAGCGTAAGAGAAAGAAGCTTATGCAGTGTATAATTCTTTTTCATAATTTACCTCCATTTCATTGTAATAGTCCATTTTAGACGACAAGTCTTATAAATGGTCAACTTTAGTATATGTGCTTTGAAATGGATTATACGGAGGAAATGTTATGCAATTCAGACCATGTATTGACATTCATAATGGTGCTGTAAAGCAGATTGTCGGCGGAAGCTTAAAAGACGTGGGCAATCAGGCAAAGGAAAATTTTGTAAGTAAATATAATGCTGCTTTTTATGCAAAATTATACCAAAAATATCATTTGAAAGGCGGACATATTATTTTACTAAATAATAAAGAAAGCGAATATTTCGAAGCGACCAAGGCTCAGGCTATAGAAGCATTAAAGGCCTATCCGGGCGGACTAATGATTGGCGGCGGGATTGATGCAGATAATGCGTTGGAGTATTTGGAGGCAGGTGCCAGCCATGTTATCGTCACCTCTTATGTGTTTAAAAATGGTGATGTAAATATAAGCAATTTAAAAAAATTAGTAAATGCAGTAGGGAAAGAGCACGTGGTACTGGATTTGTCCTGCCGTAAAATAGAGGGTGAATATCGTATCATGACGGACCGTTGGCAAAAGGCTTCTAATGTTATTTTAAACCATGAGACGCTAAATTATTTCAAGGATTATTGTGATGAATTTTTAATTCATGCAGTAGACGTGGAAGGGAAAAACGGCGGTATTGAAGAAGATTTAGTCATGATGCTGGGAGACTGGGCAAAAATTCCTATGACTTACGCAGGCGGTGTACATAATTTTTATGATTTAGAGCTATTGCGGGGACTTGGAAGAGGCAAAATCGATGTTACGGTCGGCAGCGCATTGGATTTGTTTGGCGGCAGCATGGAATTTGAAAAAGTGCTGGATTACATGGAATAGAGCTTGGTAACCTTTACGGCCTGAGGACCTTTTACGCCTTCTTTTATTTCGTATTCAACAGGCTGACCTTCATCCAAAGCTTTGTAACCGACCATGTTGAGGTCAGAATAATGTACAAAAAGGTCCATGCCTGATTCATCATGAATGAAGCCATAACCTTTTTGGCCATTGAACCACTTTACAATACCTTTATTCATAAGAAGTTCCTTTCGTTAGATACATTACTTGAGTCAAAATCCATATTAGTGTATCACGTATCGTTTAGAAAGTAAATATAAATACAAAAAGGAAGAGAAAAAAGATGCAATTGGGAACGATTTTAGTTACAGCCATTAACGCGGTTTGTCCTATTATTTTATTAATATTATTAGGATATATTTTAAAAAGTAAAAAATTTATTACAAAAGAGTTTGTTAAGGTAGGCAATAACCTGGTGTTTAAGGTGTGTCTGCCGTGTATGCTTTTTGTAAATGTGTATAAGATTGAAAGCTTTTCGGCCGTGCAATGGGATATCGTAGGATATGCGCTCGCGGTAATTATGGTGATTTTTGTACTGGGCTTTTTTACGGCAGTGCTTACCACCAAGGTGCCGGAACGCAGAGGCGTTATCTGGCAGTGTACCTTCCGCAGCAACTTTGCAATTATTGGACTATCCCTGGCAGAAGCTCTTGGCGGAAGTAAAGCAACCGGTGTTGCTGCAGTGGTTTCTGCCTTTACCATTCCTGTTTTTAACATGATGGGTGTGATTGCACTGACCGTATTTATCAATAAATCCGGTGCTTTGTCTAAGAGTATCAAAAATATTATATTAAATATTATAAAAAATCCGTTGATTATCGGTGTGGCAGTAGGACTTTTAAGCCTGGGAATTCGTACCTGGCAGATGAATGTATTTGGTGAGTTGGTATTTTCTTTTGAACGGGATTTAAAGTTTTTATATACTGCGGTAAATAATTTAAAGGTACTTGCTACGCCACTGGCATTGATTGTTTTGGGTGGACAGTTTGAGTTTTCTGCGGTTAGAGGATTGTTAAAGGATATAACCGTGGGAACTTTGTGGCGTATAGTAATAGCTCCGCTTATCGGTATCGGCGGTGCGGTGTTATTAAGCAGCTATACCAATATATTATCCTGCGGAGTGAACGAATATCCGGCGCTCATTGCACTGTTTGGTTCTCCGGTTGCGGTATCCAGTGCAGTTATGGCAGGGGCTATGAATAATGATGAACAACTGGCAGCCCAGCTTGTAGTATGGACCAGTATTTGTTCAGTGGTGACGGTTTTCTTGACCGCGTGCATATTAATGGCAGCAGGGCTTTTGCCTGTGTAACAGTTCAGACGCGTCACGGCATGGCATCAATTATCTTCTTTAAGAGGACGTTTAACGAGCGTCGGTCCTTAGCGAGACGAGGTGTTAGCACCGAAGTGGAGCTTAGTACCGTTACGTGAGTTATCGAGCGGAAGCGTACCGATTAAGGAAGATAATTGATGCCATGCCTGCGAGTCATCTGAATTGTTACGAATTCTGCCCTATGTCAGAGGCTGTCGAACTGACACACTTGCCATAAATTGACAGATGTGGTATAATCAGCTTTGATTGGAGGGTTTCATATGAGTGAGGAAACAACTACAAAGCCCAAAAAGATAACTTTTTGGGTGATTATTCTGGTATTGTGTGTAGCAGCAGGTGTGTTACTTGGAATTATATTTTTTGAAAGCAAGCAGGTGCTTCAGATTACACAAGATATGCTGCAGCAACGTAATGAATATCAGAATCTACAGGCACAATATGATGCATTGGTTATACAGAATGAGCAACTGACAGAGCAGGTTCAGGTACTGAGCGATACCATTAATAAGCATGGCATGGAGTCCGAAGTGGCGGCACAGGCGGAGGCAGAAGCACGAATTCCTACCGGATTTCCGGTAACCGGAAGTGTGACAGCAGGAGAACCGCCCGAGGAAGACAATGCTCTGGGAATGGCAGTGTACTATAATGCAACAGAGACCTCTGTTGTTGTAGCTACCGGAAGGGGCATGGTGCTTGGCGTGCGACAGAATGCATATAGTGATTACGAGGTTCAAATAGACCATGGTAATGGCTATGTAACCGTTTACACCAACTCCGGTTATCCGATGCTGGAAGAGGGTGTGGAAGTATTAAAAGGTACACCGATTTTTTATATTGGCGCAGAGAATACTCTGGTAAAGTATCAGGTGTCCTTGGACGGTGCACTGATTAATGCTTATGATGTAATGAGGATTGATGGGTAAAATATCTAAAAATTAAAAAAAGACGATATATCGTCCAAATTGCTTTACGAAACATGCTACAATATCCTTGATTTAAATCAATTCATTAGTTGCAACAAAATGATAATTTTGATACAATCAAGGAGTAAGAAATGAATTTCAGTAAAAATTATAATGCAAACCGCGAGTACAAAGCTACCCTGTTTGCCAAGCTTTTTGGCGAGGATAAGGAGAATGCTTTAAGCCTGTATAACGCTGTTAACAATAGCAATTATACCAATGCAGATGAGTTGACATTTACCACTTTGGATGATGTGGTCTACATGAAGATGAAGAATGATGTGTCGTTCTTGTTTGATAAGACGATGAGTCTGTACGAGCATCAGAGCACATACAATCCTAACATGCCGTTGAGGGGATTTCTTTATTTTGCAGACTTGTATCGTCAACGAATTAAGGACAACGAGGAGATTTACAGTAAAAACATCGTGAAGATTCCGGCACCCAAGTACATTGTGTTTTATAATGGAAGCATGAAGGATATGCCTGAGAAGGTGAAGGAACTGTATCTGTCTGATGCCTTTGACAGACCGACGGAGCAAGGAAAGTTCGAATGGACAGCTACTATGGTTAATGTCAATATGGGCATGAATCCGGAGCTTTTGGCAAAATGTAAGGCATTAGAAGGTTATGTAATCTTTGTAGATAAGGTAAGAAGCTACAATAAGAATATGCCTTTAAGGAATGCGGTAGACCAGGCAGTAGACGAGTGTGTGGAAAGCGGAGTGCTGGAAGAATTTTTAAACAAACACCGCAAGGAGGTCAGAAATATGGTATTGACTGAATTTGATGAAGAAAAATTTCTCAAGATGGTGAGAGCAGAAGAACGAGCGGAAGGGCGTTTGGAGAATTTTTTGGATATACTTCGTGACTTGGGAGAAGTTCCTTTAGAAGTTGTAGAGCGAGCAAAGGCATTGAACGCAGAGGGCTTGAAGGAGTGGAGTAAGCTGGCGGCACGAGTTGAAACCATGCAGGAATTCTTGAAGCAGATTAAATAATATCTAAAAATAGGATAAAGGATGGAGCTGACCTGCTTCATCTTTTATCCTATTTTTATATGAAAGGATATACTTTTGTACTCTGTTTCCTATTCTGTCACATGATGAGTGCGGGAAAATATCAGTTCATAACCATCATTGCCGTAGTTTAAGGAACGGTTTACGCGGCTGATGGTTGCAGTGGAAGCGCCGGTTTTCTCCGCAATTTCGAGATACGTCTTTTTCGCACTGAGCATGGTAGCAACTTCGTAGCGTTGAGAAAGACTCAATAACTCATTGACCGTACATAAGTCTTCAAAAAAACTGTAGCACTCCTCTTTATTTTCCAGGCTTAGAACCGCTTCGAACAATCTGTCAACGGCATCCGTTCTGATTTTTTTATTCATACCTTAACCTCGCATAATGTTTTAAGCGGTACACCGCTTTTGTTCTGTAAAATTTTAACTTGTCATAATGAAATCATACCATATTTATAAAAAAAAGTAAAGTTAAATAAGAAGTAGTTTTAAATACTACTTGCGAGAAAAAAAGATTTGGACTATAATACTGTATAATGGTGGAGGGTATTATGACGATAGATACAGAAAATTTATTGGAAAGTATTATGCAAAGTCTGGAGCGATTTGATCATATCAAATCAAAGGACATTCCAAATATGGATTTATATATGGATCAGGTGACTACTCTGATGGAGGAAAATCTGGCATCCGCAGCACGACATGGGAACGATGACAAAATTCTTACCAAGACCATGATTAATAATTATGCCAAAAATGATTTGCTTCCTGCTCCTATTAAGAAGAAATATTCCAAGGAACATATTCTGGTGCTGATTTTGATATATTACTTCAAGGGTATTTTGTCTATCGGCGATATTCAGAAGCTTTTTGCTCCTTTAAATGAGCATTTTTTTGCAAATGAAGGAGGCTTGAAGATCGAGGATATTTATGATGAAGTATTTTCCATGGAAAAGTCTCAGATGGAAGTGTTAAAGCAGGATGTAGTGATGAAGTACAAGCTTGCACAAGAACAGTTTGCTGAAGCACCGGAAGAACATCAAAGATTTTTAAAAAAATTTGCATTTATATGTGCGCTGAGCTTTGACGTATATGTGAAAAAGCTTATTATTGAAAAGCTGATTGATGATTTGCCGGACATAAATCCAAAGAAAAAGTAAGGAATGGTTATGAAATATATTATAGATTTGCATACACACTCTATTGCAGGGGGGCATGCTTACAGTACCTTTCAGGAAAATGTAGCAGCCGCATATGCAAAGGGGCTGTCAGTGTATGGGTTTAGTGAGCATGCACCGGCTATGCCGGGTGGACCGCATCCGTATTTTTTTGAGAATTTTAAGGTTTTGCCTGATGAATATAAGGGGATGCGTGTTTTGAAGGGATGCGAGGCCAACATTATTGATTTGGAAGGTCATTTCGATTTGGACGATAGTGTGCTTGCACGTATGGATTATGTGATTGCCAGTATGCATTTACCTTGCGTGACTTCAGGAACGGCCAGAGAGAATACGGACTGTCTGATTAAGGTCATGGACAACCCGGCGGTGCAGATTATCGGGCATCCGGATGACTCCCGCTATCCATTAGAGTATGACAGGCTGGTACAGGCCGCGGGGGAGAAAAGGGTACTTTTGGAGGTAAACAATACCTCTCTTAGTCCCAAAAGCTTCCGAAAAGGCGGTCTTGAGAATGTGCAGACATATCTGTCGCTTTGCAAGGAGTATGGGGTGCCTGTTATTGTTGGCACGGATAGTCACTTCGCACCGCAGATAGGGGACTTTACCTATGCAGATAAGGTGCTTAAGGATACAGATTTCCCGGAAGAACTGGTGGTAAATACCAGTGTAGAGAAATTGAGAGAGTATATACGGGGAGTATAATATATCGTTTTTGTTTGAGAGATGAATTAGTAAAAGAACAGCCGTACCAGTAGGAATTCCCTACCGGTACGGCTGTTGATGCTTTTACAATAGATTATTTAAATTAGCTCAACTCCACTTTCCATTAAACTTCTCTTCGCAATAAATGCAGCGGTAAACTTTTTTGTCTGTATCTGTAAGCGTAAAGATGTGTGGTAATTCCTGTTCGATGGAGGTGATGCAGCGTGGGTTTTTACATTTGATGACGCCGCGAATCTGTTTTGGAAGCTCTAAAGCTTTCTTTTCTACGATAACGGAATCTTTGATTACGTTTACGGTAATACCCTGATTTAAAACGGCGAGGACATCCAGGTCTAAAACGTCAACACTGCATTCTACTTTTAAGATGTCTTTTTTACCTAATTTATTGCTTTTGGCGTTTTTGATAATAGCAACGGTACAGTCTAATTTGTCTAAGTGCAGGTATTTGTATATATCAAGGCTCATACCTGCAGGGATGTGGTCTAATACAAAGCCTTCGTCAATTTTTCCAACGTTTAACATAGTGCGCCTCCTTAGTCTACCTTAATATCTAATAATGTGAGAATCAGTGCCATGCGGACATATTTGCCGTACTGAACCTGGTCGAAATACACGGCTCTTGGGTCATCATCAATTTCCACGGAAATTTCGTTTACACGTGGCAGTGGGTGAAGCACCAGCATGTCTTCTTTGGCCTTTTCCATTTTCTTTTTGTCCAAAATATAGAAGTCTTTCAGGCGAACATAGTCTTCTTCGTTAAAGAAGCGCTCTCTTTGAACACGTGTCATGTAGAGTAAATCCAGCTCGCCGATGTGTTCCTCTAAGCTGATAACTTCTTCGTAAGGAATATTGTGTTCTTTTAATTCATCGATAATATAATCAGGTACCTTTAATTCATCCGGAGAGATGAAGACAAAGTTAATATTTTCATAGCGAACCAGTGCATGGATAAGAGAGTGTACGGTACGGCCAAATTTTAAGTCGCCGCAGAAACCGATGGTAAAATTATCCAGGCGTCCTTTTAAGGAACGGATGGTTAATAAGTCAGTAAGTGTCTGGGTTGGGTGCTGGTGTCCGCCGTCGCCTGCATTGATTACTGGAATCTTGGATTTTGCAGCCGCTACCATTGGTGCACCTTCTTTTGGGTGCCTCATGGCACAGATGTCTGCAAAACAGGATACCGTGCGGATGGTGTCGGATACGCTTTCGCCTTTGGCAGCGGAAGAGGAGCTTGCAGAAGCAAAGCCTAATACCTGTCCGCCCAGACTAAGCATGGCAGATTCAAAGCTTAAACGGGTTCTGGTACTTGGTTCATAAAAACAGGTAGCCAGGATTTTGCCATCACAGGCATGTGCATACTTAGCGCGGTTAAATTCGATATCCTTTGCTAAGTCGAAGAGGGCATTCAGCTCCTCTACAGAAAAGTCAAGTGGTCTCATTAAATGTCTCATAGTTCGTACTCCTTTTCTTTTGATGTAAACAAAATATGAGGACCGAATAAAAATCCGATCCTGAAATAAATTACGATAAGAATGTCAATAAATCCTCTACAGATTTTCTGCGAGGAGCATTAGGGGTTTCATCTGCGTATCCCATAGGAATGAGGGCTACAACCTCCCTGTCTTCTGATAAATGAATAAGCTCGGCAACCTTGACATCATCAAAGATACCTAAAATAACACTGCCAAGTCCTAAGTCATGTGCTGCATTGCAAAGAGCACCGGCCTGAATACCGGCATCATACATCTGCCAGCCGCCTTCTCTGTGGGTGCTGTAAGAACCATCACGTTCAAAACCGGAACGGTTCTTGATAAAGCACTGAACCATAAGCAGTGGAGCGTTCTTGATAATCTCACAATTATGAGGATAAAAGGAAGTGCATTCCTCAGCAATGCGATCCTTTAACGCACCGGTAACGGCTACATAGCGGCAAATCTGAGTGTGCTTCCAGCTTGGGCTGTAGCTGGTAGTCTCGATTAAATCAGCTATCAATTCAGGAGCAACTGCCTGAGCAGTAAATTTGCGAATAGAGCGTCTGCTTTTAAGACAATCTCTTACTTCCATAGCGATTCCTCCTTCTTTTAAAGTATTTTTATAAGTATAACAAAAAAAAACACATTTTTCAATGATAAAATATATAATCTTAACAATTGCAAGTTGCACTTTAATGTGCTAAAATGTTGAGCATAGTGGAAACATATAGAAGAATGAGGATACATAGTATGATTAAAGTAGCAATATTTGGTTTCGGTACCGTAGGAAGCGGTGTGGCTGAAGTTTTGGATGTGAACCATGATGAAATTCTGAAAAGAACCGGAATAGATATCGAGGTAAAGTACATTCTTGATTTGAGGGATTTTCCGGGACATAAGTTTGAGTCCAAGGTTGTACATGACATTGATATGATTATTAACGACCCGGAAGTTTTGATTTGCTGCGAGACCATGGGAGGTAAGCGTGTTGCATATGATTACTCCCGCAGAGCATTGGAAGCAGGCAAAAGCGTTTGTACATCCAACAAGGAACTGGTAGAAGCATTTGGACCTGAACTTATTGAGATTGCAAAGGAACATAACTGCAGCTATTTATTTGAAGCAAGTGTAGGCGGCGGTATTCCGATTATCCGCAATATTATGAACTGCATTACCGCAGACAAGATAGAAAGTATTACCGGTATTTTAAATGGTACCACCAACTATATGCTGACAAAGATGGACAGGGAAGGTGCAGATTATGCCGAGGTATTAAAAGAGGCTCAGGATATGGGTTATGCGGAGCGTAATCCGGAAGCAGACGTGGAAGGCCATGATGCAGGACGCAAGATTGCTATTTTATCCTCTTTGATGTGCGGTAAAAATGTGGCTTACGAAAATTTATACGTAGAAGGCATTACTTCTATCACCAGTGTGGATTTTATGTACGCCAGAAAGCTGGGCATGAGTATCAAATTATTAGGTCAGAGTCAGATGGTAGGCGACAAGGTGGCTGCTATGGTATCTCCTTGTTTGGTAAAGAAGCGTCATCCTTTATATATGGTAAATGATGTATTTAATGGTATTTTAGTGCATGGCAATATGCTTGGTGATGCCATGTTTTATGGAGCAGGTGCAGGCAAGCTCCCTACAGCAAGCGCTGTTTGTGCAGATGTAGTTGCAGTGGCACAGAGCATGGGCAAGCACCTTTCCTGTAATTGGAGTGCAGAGCCGGCTAAGCAGATGTCTGTAGACGATATGACTAAGCAGTTCTTGGTGCGTGTAAAGGCAGACAGTGCAGCAGAGGTAAACGCCTTATTTGGTGATGTTACCTATATTGATTTAGAAAGTCAGCCACAGGAGAGAGCCTTCATGACAGATGTAATGAGTGAAAAAGAGTTTGCAGATTGTTATGCCAAGCTTACAGGTGCAATCAGCAGAATTCGTATTGCATAGGGCTTATACGTAAGGAGGCGGAGTATGAAATATATTATTGTGTTGGGGGATGGTATGGCAGACCGTCCGATTGATAAGCTGGACGGCCAAACACCATTAAAATATGCAAAGACCCCTGTTTTGGACAGATTGAGTAAGATGTCCGAGATTGGTATGGTGCAAACCGTACCTGCAGGAATGAAGCCGGGCAGCGATGTTGCAAATCTGGCAGTTATGGGCTATAATCCACAGGAAAATTATTCCGGACGTTCTCCGTTGGAAGCGCTTAGCATCGGAGTACCGATGGAGGATACGGACATTGCACTCAGGTGCAATATCGTAACCATTTCCGAGGAAGATAAGCCGTTTGAAGAGCAAGTTATCATTGACCACAGCTCTTCTGAGATTTCCACAGAGGATTGTGCGGTGTTAGTGGATGTGGTTCGCAAAGCATTGCAGGATGAAATTTATCAGTTTTATGTCGGCACCAGCTACAGGCATTGCCTGATTTGGAAAAAAGGACGCGTTGTAGAATTGGTTCAGCCTCATGATGTGTTGGGGCAGGTAATCGGACAGCATCTTCCGGAAGAAGAAACGTTGTTACATATGATGAAGGTAAGCTACGAGCTTTTAAAGGACCATCCGATTAATGTGGAGCGCAAAAAACAGGGCTTAAATCCGGCAAACTGCTGTTGGTTCTGGGGCGCAGGCACCAAGCCGCAGGTAAGTGATTTCTACGAAAAGACCGGAAAGAAAGGACTTATGGTTTCTGCCGTTGACCTGTTAAAGGGTATTGCGGTAGGTGCTCATATGGGCGTGGCACAGGTGGAAGGAGCGAACGGCGGACTTCATACCAATTATGCAGGTAAAGTTGAGGCTGCGGTGAAAGGTCTTACCGAGGACGGATATGATTTTGCATATGTTCATGTGGAAGCACCGGATGAAATGGGGCATCAAGGCAGCGTAGAACGCAAAGTTCTGGCTATCGAGTATCTGGACGAAAAAGTAATCGGGCCAATTTGCGAGAAGTTAGAAGCGGCAGGCGAAGATTACCGTTTAATGGTTCTTCCGGATCATCCGACGCCAATCTGCATTCGCACTCATTCTTCTGACAGCGTGCCATATTTATTGTATGACAGCACGGCGAAAGAGGCACACGAGTGGAATTATAACGAAGCAGAAGCGCAGATTAGTGGTAATTTTACCGCAGAAGGATATAAGTTAATAGAAAAGTTATTTAGTAAATAATTATACACAAAGAGGATAATATTATGAAGAAAGTAGTAAAATTCGGCGGCAGTTCACTTGCAAGTGCTGCTCAGTTCAAAAAAGTAGGGGATATTATTCGTGCAGATAAGCAGAGAGCTTATGTGGTACCGAGTGCACCGGGAAAGCGTTTCAGCGAGGATACCAAGGTTACAGACATGCTGTATGGCTGCTACGCACTTGCAGAGGCAGACAAAGACTTTTCCAAGGAATTAGAAGCAATTCATGACCGTTACAAAGAGATTATCAGTGGTTTAAAGCTGGATTTATCTATGGATGCAGAGTTTGCTGCAATTGCTGAGAATTTTAAGGCAAAAGCAGGTAAAGACTATGCGGCAAGCCGTGGTGAGTATTTAAACGGTATTATTATGGCAGCATATCTTGGCTTTGAGTTTGTGGATGCAGCAAAGGTAATTCGCTTTACAGATAACGGTGAATTTGATGCAGAAACTACCCATGAAATTATGAGCAAATATTTGGGTCAGTTCAGCAGAGCAGTTGTACCTGGTTTTTATGGTGCATACGAGGATGGCCGCATTAAGACCTTCAGCCGAGGCGGTTCTGATATTACCGGTGCGATTGTGGCTAAGGCAATCCGTGCAGATGTGTATGAGAATTGGACAGACGTTTCCGGCGTGTTGACCGCAGACCCACGTATCGTAAAAAATCCTGCACCAATCAGTGTTATTACCTATAAAGAGCTTCGTGAGTTGGCATACATGGGTGCAAGCGTACTCCACGAGGATGCCATTTTCCCGGTTAGACAGGAAAATATTCCGATTAATATTAAGAATACCAACGCACCGGAAGATGCGGGTACATGGATTGTAGGAAGCACCTGCCAGAAGTCCCAGTATATTATTACCGGTATTGCAGGTAAGAAAGGGTTCTGTGCAGTAAATATCGAAAAAGATATGATGAACTCTGAAATCGGTTTTGGACGTAAGGTGCTGCAGGCATTTGAAGATTACGGTATTTCCTTTGAGCATATTCCGTCCGGTATTGATACCATGACCGTATTCGTACACCAGGATGAATTTATAGACAAAGAGCAGAGCGTAGTTTCTGCAATCCACAGACTTGCAAAGCCGGACAGCATTGACATTGAAGCGGATCTGGCACTTATCGCGGTTGTAGGTCGTGGTATGCGAGCACAGAAAGGTACTGCAGCGACGGTATTCAAGGCATTGGCTGCTGTTGACGTCAACATTAAGATGATAGACCAAGGCTCCAGCGAGCAGAATATCATTATTGGAGTTGCAAACCGTGACTTTGAAACTGCAATTAAAGCGATTTATGGTGCATTTGTAAATTAAAATATAAAATAAACAAAACTAAAAGAAAGACAGAGCATGAGACAAAAATATTGTCATGTTCTGTCTTTTTTTTGTTGTAAGTGACGGTTTTTAGAATCCTAACTCTTCTCCAATTAAAAATACTTTAATACGTCCTTTATGACCGCTGCGTCTGGTAATGACAATCTGGTTACAGAAGCAGTCGTCTAAGAGGCAATCACCACAAACACCAATATTGCCGCAAGGGGTATTACGATTTAATCTGTGGGCATTTGCAGGGCAGGCATATGTACGAGCACGTTTTACGGCGCTTTCTACGTCTGTGGCAAGCTTGTTCATGCCTACCAGCATCATAACGTGGCTTGGACCGTGGCAAAGGCAGCCTACACGGTTTGCGTTTCCATCGATATTTACCAGTTCGCCTTTTAGGGTAATGGCATTGGTGCTCATAAAGTAATAGTCGGACAGAATAGCCTTTGCATAATTTTCTCTGGTGTTTTGGGCGGCACGGTCAATTAAGGTATAATTTCCGGCCTTTATAGCGTCCATCATGCCGGATTCTACCAGCGTAGCACTTCCGCCGTGGGCTATTACACTTCCTTCCGGCATCATGTCTAAAGCAGTCTGTACTGCCTCCGCAGCAGTTTCAAAGTAATAACCTTCCATGTTACGTTTTTCCAGCCATTTAATAACAGATTGGGCAGTTTTCTTAAATGCTTCTTTTTTCATACTCATCATACCTCCGTAAATTTCTTATATATATCATACACGGAATATGAAAAAAATTCCACTGTTTTCTCAGAATATGTATTTATTATTAAAATTTACAAAAGAAATACGATTGTTGTAGAAATTCTTTTGGAAATAAGGTATTATGTAAAAAAGAGTATTTTTTAAGGAGTTTTTATGGGTTTCTTTAATAAGGATTTAGACGAAGCTGAGCAGACAGATGAATTGCAGGAAGAATTGCGGGATGAGGCACAAGCATCTGCAGAAGAGGACTTTCATGAAGAAGTGGAATTAATAGCAGATGAGGGGTCTTCACAACAGGAGAGGGAGAATGCAGCAGAAGAAAGGCGAGAGCTTAGAAGACAGCGCCGTAAACGCAACGAATTGCTTGCAACGATGGCTGCACTGCTTGCAGTAGTTGTTTTATCGGGGACTGTTTTTGCGGGAGTAAGGGCCATCAGACAGTTTATGGATAGCGCTTCCAGTGAAAGCGTAGCTACGGAAACCACAGAGAATATTCAGGATATTGTTCAGGATATTCTGGCATCAGAATCTGCCCTTCCGACAGAGGTGGAGGATGTGGTTACAGTGGAGGAACTGTTAGAGGAATACATTGATACAGTGATTGCAGGTATGACACTGGAGGAGAAGGTTGCAGGGCTTATTATTACCAGTCCGGAGGGATTGACCGGAGTAGCGCGTGCAACAAGAGCCGGTGATGGTACCAAAACTGCGATAGAGGCTATGCCGGTGGGTGGCTTGGTATATTACAGACAAAACATGGAGAGTGAAGCACAGTTTAAAGAGATGCTGACCAATACCATGAATTATAGCAAGTATCCTCTCTTCTTGGCTGTAAATGAAGGAGGCGACAGCTACAGCAGTATGCAAAACAGTCCGATTTCTGTTCCGGATGTAACAAAGCCGGGCAACATTCGCAGCGCAGAGGAAGCATACACTTTGGGCAGTACCATTGGCGGTTATCTTTCTGAATTTAACTTTAATGTAAACTTTGCACCTACAGCAGATATTCTTTATGTAGAAGGAGCTGCTGTGTCCGACTATTGTTTTGGTGGTGATGCGGCTATGAACGCAGAGTTTGTTGCAGAATATGTGCGTGGTCTTAAAGAACAGGGCATCAGTGCGACGTTAAAGACGTTTCCGGGTACGGGACATTTGAAAAGCAGTACCACAAAGAGTACCGTAAGTACAGACAAAACACGCGCAGATTACGAAGCAGACTTTACGGTGTTTAAAGCCGGTATTGATGCAGGAGCTGATTTTATCATGGTAAGTAATATTGTGGCTTCTGAATTGTCAGGTGGTATGGAGCCTTGTTCTATGTCTTCTTCCGTTGTAACGGATATTTTAAGAAAAGAGCTGGGATTTACAGGCGTAGTTATTACAGAGCCTATGAACGGAAAAGCTATTACCGATTATTATTCAGCTTCCGAGGCTGCTGTGGCAGCATTGAAGGCCGGTTGTGATATGATTTTACTTCCGGAGAGTGTAGAAGATGCCTACGAAGGGATATTAGAGGGTATTGCAAACGGTTCTGTTGCAGAGGCACGTATTAACGATTCTTTAAAGAGAGTAATGCGAGTGAAATATGCATATAAATTAGCTGAATTCGAAAATTAAAAACTCGGCTGAAAATCTTTTTGAAAAATTCAAAAAAGTTGTTGACAAAAAGTCTATTATACTGTATAGTACTATTTGTTCGAAAGAACACTATACAGATGCGCGAGTGGCTCAGCGGTGGAGCACCTCCTTGCCAAGGAGGGGGTCGCGGGTTCGATCCCCGTCTCGCGCTTTTTGATTTAGAGCCGGTACTGATGTATCGGCTTTTTCGTTATCATACAGGAAAGTATTTTTGGGGAGTTTAAAACGGACTGATCCGCTTTGTTCCCATATGAAAGCATGTGGAGGGTCCATGAAAGAAAAAATCATATCTTGTATCAAAGGCTTTTTAACTGCATATGCACTTGTAACGGTATTTCATACGCCGCTTTCTATGGAAGCTTATGAGTCCGGATTGGATTTTTATATCGCATCGGTATATGAGTTGCTTGGAATGTATGATTTTAAGTTTTTGTTGATAGGGATTGTCTGCAGCTTCTTTTACTTATATACAAGGCAAGCTTTAAGGAAACAGGAGAGCGGGTATTCAATTCTTGCCTGTTTTTTTGCCGCATGCGTACTTCTGGGCAACAGTTACCACGAGGCCGGGTGTTGGGAGTATTGTTTTGGCAGCATGGTAAACTTTTTAAAGACCGGTTTGGCATTTGCCGGATACAGCTTTATGTTTCATGAAATTTTAAAAGGGATAGATTGTTTTTTGCAAAAAGGAAAGTTCATGGATGATAAGCATCACTTTTTCTCTGAGTATGCTTTCCTGAAAACAGCCTTGATTTTATGTGTGGCATACGTTCCGTTTCTCATACTGAGTTATCCGGGCAATCTTTGTTGGGATGTGATTGGGCAGATTGAGCAGGTTATTTTTGAGACCGGATACAGTGCCCATCATCCAATTGTGCATACGCTGCTTGTAGGTGGTTTTGTGCAGTTGGGAGAAGTGTTGTTTCAGTCCTATGAAATTGGTTTGTTTATGTATATGCTGTTTCAGCTGTTACTTTTTGTGTCTGCTTTGGCGTGGACGGTTGAAGTTTTGGCTAAGCGGAAGATGAAATTTGGTGTATTAATGGTACTTGTAGCATTATATGCCATTACACCGGTATATTCCAATATGGCTTCCACCGCGGTAAAGGATGTGCCGTTTGTCTCCTTTGTAATAGGATATATTATCTGCTTTAGCATGTTGATAGAGAACCCGCAAAGAATCAGGTCACCAAAATTTACCGGTTGCTTCATCTTGTTGCAGCTTGGTATGATTCTTTTTAGAAATAATGGCGTATATGTAGCCGGCTTATCCGGAATTGCCGCAGTTATTTTTCTGTGGAAGAAATACAATGTCAAAGAGCGATTCAAAAGCATTTTGGTTTTCTTTGCAGCAAGCATCGTGATAAGTAAAATGTTGCTTGTAATTGTTGGGCAGATATTGCAGGTTACGCCGGGAAGCAGCGGGGAGATGTTGTCTATTCCGTTTCAGCAGACTGCCAGATATTTGCAGTTTTATCAAAAGGAGCTCACAGAAGACGAGAGAGAGTCTATTGAAGCAGTGTTAGGGAATGTGTCGGAAGTAGCTGCAAAATATGACCCGGATATTTCTGACCCTGTAAAAGCATTGTATAATCAGGACGCATCCGGCTTGGAGCTTTTTAGTTACTTTAAAACGTGGTTTGTTTGTTTCTTTAAGCATCCTGCGGTTTATTTCGAGGCGTTTTTCCATCATATTTATGGATGGTTTTCGCCGTTTATTGCAAATTCTGTGCGGTATGAGGTAGACTATGATGTAATCAGTCAGCAGGGACTTTTTCCGCAGGCATCCAAGTTAGTGTTATTTTATTATCGCTTTGCCGGTCGTTTTTCTTTGTTGGGTGTATTGGAAAATGTGGGCATGTATGTTTGGGGCCTGTTTTTTATGACCGCGTTTTTTTGGAAAAGAAGGAATGTGAGAAATATGGTTACGCTGTCTCCGTTGTGGGTGAGTCTGCTTATTTGTATTGCTTCACCATGCTTTTTTTTGCATCCTAGATATGCATTTCCGATTGTGTTTACGATACCGTTTTTGATTTGTTTTATGATTTCAGTGGGTCAAAGGGAGAGGAATTAATGCAGCATATATTTGATAAACAAAAATCAAAAGAAGTCAAGGGGTTAGCCATTTTATTTCTTTTAGCATATCATTTGTTTGAAAGTGCGGATTTGGTAAATTCCATGGGCGTGAATTATGCACCGTTTTCTTTGGAAAGCTTTTTAATGGTTACAGGCTTTGGAAATGTGTGTGTATCTGTTTTTGTGTTTTTGACGGCATATGGCATCTCTGTGGGCATATGGAAGCAGGAAGGGATTACTATCGGAGATGCGTATAAGCAGGCTTGCAGGCGCTTTTTCAGATTGGTATGGCAGTTTTTTGCACTGTATCTTAGCGTAAATATACTGTGGGGTGTATTTTTTGATTATGACAAGCTGTACGGAATGAATAAACAGGGAATGTTTTATTTATTGACAGATGCTACCGGCTTTTCACAATTTTTTGATACACCTACCTTGAACCTGACATGGTGGTATATGAAGGTTGCTTATATTTTGATTTTCCTGATTCCTGCTCTGGCATTTGCAGTCAGAAAAATCGGAAATCCAATGCTTATGATTGCTTTTTTACTGCCGTTTGCAGTTGAGATGGATAAGGATGTGCAGAGATATTTCTTTGTGGCAGTTTTCGGTGTTTGTGCGGCTTATGGGAAATGGGTAGACAAGCTTTTGGGTATTAAAATTCCTTGTATTGTAAAATGGATTTTGGGATTCGGAATGCTTGCATTATCTATTTTGGTTCGTCAAAACTATGTGGTGTATCAGACCTATGTTGCATATGTGGATGCCCCGATTGTGTTGGTGATTGTTTATTTTGCATGTCAGGTACTGGGCAGTATTCCGGTGCTTAGAAAGGTTTTGGCGTTTATCGGTACGCACTCCATGAACATATATCTGGTACATACCTTCTTTTATATGTCTTTATGGAGAGCGTTTATTTACCGTTTTAAATATGCAGGGCTGATTTTCCTTGCATTGTTAGTGACTACATTGCTTTATTCTGTGGTACTGGAATTTACTAAGCATAAAATTTTTAGGAGAAGGCATGAAATTACGTAAATTTTTATTCAAGGTATTTTTAATCCTTGCAGTGGTTGTCGGAATCTGGTGTCTGGCGGCCGGATATTTGTATAAAAAAATGAATTATAAAGTAGTGTTTGCAGTGTCAGGTGAGCCATTGAAGGCAGAGGGCGTAACCAATATTTTGCTGATTGGCAATGATTCCCGAACTGCAGGTGAGGATGGACGCAGTGATGCGATGATATTATTGTCCATTAGTGATAAAACAAAGACCATTCATATGACGTCACTGCTTCGAGATATGTACGTGGATATACCGGGATATGATGGCAATCGATTAAATGCGGCATATTCCTTTGGCGGCGCGGAGCTTTTGATGGAAACCATTGAAGCAAATTTTGATGTGGAAGTAAATCGTTTTGTTCAGGTGAATTTCCAGGCATTTGCGGATGTAGTGGATGCAGTAGGCGGTGTGAATTTGGAAGTGACCAATGAGGAGGTTCTTCTGATAAACGGGTATCTGGATGAATATAATATGCTGGAAAACAGGCCGCATGGTACAGATTATCTGGCCACAAACCTGCAGGGCGTGATTCACTTAAACGGACCACAGGCACTGGCTTATTGCAGAAATCGTTATATCGGTACAGACTTCGGCCGTACAGAAAGACAGCGCAAGGTGCTTTCCGCTATGGTAAAACGTGCACCATGGGTAGTGGCACACATAGATAAGGTTCCTGATGTATTTGAAAATGTCACCACAAACTTGTCACAGGCAGAGTTTACTTGGCTTACTGCGCAGGTTGTGAAGCTGGCAGGCTATGAAATGGTTCAGGGAAGTATCCCGCAAGAGGGCACATATTCCAATGCCAATATCAGAGGAATGTCTGTATTGGATGTGGATTTTAAGGCCAATAATCAATATATCAGAGAAAAAATATATGGACAAAGCGCACAATAAAATTTAGCTTAAAAAAGGATGTCTTATGAACATACTGACATTAGACCATATTACTAAATCATTTCAAAACAGAAAATTATTAGAGGATGCTTCTTTTTATTTACAGGAGCAGGAAAAGGTTGGAGTCATCGGTATTAACGGTACCGGAAAATCCACTTTTTTAAAATTGATTGCCGGTTTGGAAGAGGCGGATGAAGGCAGTCTCATACGTGCGAATCATGTAGTAGTACGATACTTACCGCAGACACCGGTATTTGAAGATAATATGACGGTATTGGATGCGGTGCTCAAAGGCAACGTAAACAAAGAAAATGAGTGGACCGTGGAGTCAGATGCCAAGTCCATGCTAACACGTTTGGGTGTAACTGATTTTGCACAGCCTTGCGGGCAGTTATCCGGCGGTCAGAAAAAGCGTCTTGCACTGGTTAGTGTACTTTTGGCACCGGCGGATATACTGGTATTGGATGAGCCTACCAACCATTTGGATGCGTCCATGAGTGACTGGCTGGAAGGACAGTTGAAAAACTATCGCGGCAGTATTGTGATGGTGACTCATGACCGATATTTCCTAGACAGTGTTGCAAATCGTATTATTGAAATCGACAAAGGCAGCATTTATTCCTACGACACAAATTATGCAGGCTTTTTGGAGTTAAAGGCAGAGCGGGAAGATATGCAGACGGCAAGTGAGCGTAAGCGTCAGTCTATTTTGCGTGTGGAATTAGAGTGGGTAAAACGTGGTGCAAGAGCCAGAAGTACCAAGCAAAAGGCCCGTTTAGAGCGATACGAGGAGCTGAAAAACAGGGAGGCTCCACAGCGTGACGGGCATGTAGAGCTTGGTAGTGTCAGCTCCAGACTTGGCCGCAGCACCATTGAATTAAATCACATTGCCAAGGGTTACGATGGTGTGACTTTGATTCGGGATTTCTCCTATATTTTCCTGAAAAATGACCGTATTGGCTTTTTAGGACCAAATGGCGCAGGCAAAAGCACCTTGCTCAAAATGATTATGGGAGAAGTGGCACCGGACAGCGGCAGCATTGATATTGGACCTACCGTAAAAATTGGTTATTATGCACAGGAAATCGGCGATGAGGAAATGAAGCCGGACAAGCGTGTCATTGACTATATCAAGGATGAGGCAGAATATGTACAAACCGAGGATGGTGTGGTAACGGCTGCGAAAATGCTTGAAAATTTCCTGTTTAACGGAGAACTGCAATATAGCCGTTTGGAAAAGCTTTCCGGTGGAGAACGTCGCAGATTATATTTGTGTAAGGTACTTATGGGAGCCCCAAATGTGCTTATTTTAGACGTAAACTGTAGTACCCCTTTGAGGTGTGTATAGAGTGTATTGTGTAAGAAATAGATGAGAAAAATGACTGTATACACAGAAAAGTAATAAAAATGTGTATTGTGTTAGAGGAAGTGTAGTCAAAAGAGATGACTACTTTTTTTATTTGGTGTATAATGTGGAATAGAATAAATTTTGAGAGGCAACAGCATGAATCTGATTAACATAGAGAACCTGACAAAATCTTTTACTGACAGAAAATTATTTAACGGTGCATCCTTTTCTTTGCAGGAAGGGGAGAAGGTTGGTGTGATTGGTATCAACGGTACCGGTAAGACTACCTTACTTCGAATGATCATGGGGCAAGAAGAAACGGATGAAGGTACTATTACCATTGCCAACCATGTGGTACTCCGTTACCTGCCACAGCATCCGGAATTTGATCCGAACAAAAGCAGTCTGGACTGTGTACTGGAAGGAAATGTGACAGAGGAAAATCGTTGGTCTATTGAGAGTGAAGCCAAAGCAATGATGACTCGCCTTGGTATCAAGGATTTTTTCCAGCCGGCAGGACAATTGTCCGGCGGACAAAGGAAACGCCTGGCACTGATCTCCGTATTACTTTCGCCTGCTGATATCCTTCTGTTGGACGAGCCTACCAACCATCTGGATAATGATATGGCAGATTGGCTGGAAGAGTATCTGAAGAAGTGGAGAGGTTCGCTGATCATGATTACTCATGACCGATATTTCCTGGATAGCGTGACCAATCGAATCATCGAGATTGACAAAGGACTCATTTATAGTTATGAAACAAATTATTCGGGATAT
>JAFXAZ010000071.1 GCA_017521985.1 Lachnospiraceae bacterium | reverse complement strand
GAAGAGAAATAAACAATCGCCCCGGACCATAATCGTGCACCATTAAGTCGTGAATGCCCAGCACTCCGTCATCGCTCATAACGATTTCTCGGATGTCGTTAACCAGTTCTGTGGCAGGAGCCTTTCCAAGAAGGGGCGAGATAGTTTCTCTGGCGGCCTGCCAGCCGGCATAAAGAATAAGAAGCCCCACTATGGTACCACACCAGCCTTCTAAATTGATGTGGAAGAAATGGCTGATAAGAGAGCAGCCAAGGACAGCAGAAGTGGATAACACATCACTCAGACTATCTGTTCCGGTAGCTAGTAAGGTCGAAGAGTGGATTTTACGACCGATGGAATGATTAAATAAAAACATATAAAATTTTACTAAAATAGAAATAACAAGTATGCCGAAAACAAGCGGACTGTATGTAGTGGCTTCCGGTTTGAGGATGCAATTTATGGAAGAGGTAAGAAGCTCATACCCCATAAATACAATCAGTGCAGAAACCATAAGCCCTGACAAGTATTCCATTCGACCATGTCCGTAAGGGTGGTCTATGTCCGGTTTACTGTTTGCAAGGCGAAAGCCAAATAAGGCGATTAAAGAAGAGCCTGCATCGGATAGGTTGTTAAAAGCATCCGCAGTAATGGCGATGGAGTGACTTAGCAGTCCGGCAATAAATTTGATGAAAAACAAAAAAATGTTAAAGCAAATTCCGGCACCGCCACAGATCATACCATAGAGGGAACGTACCTGTGGATCATCATAATCCTGATGATTTTTAATAAATAATTTAGATAAATAGGTAATCATTATGTATAACCTCGTAATAGGAGTTTCTTTATTATAATAGTTTTAAAGGGGTAAGTCTATACTAATTTTATGAAGATTTTGCGTTAGCCTTGCATAATGAGGGGAAAATGTGTATAATCATATCATTGAAAATGGGATGGGTGTGCATGCATGCCCAAAGTGCGTAAAGATAAGGAGATTATAATGAATAAGAAACCAACAGTTTTAATGATTTTAGATGGATATGGTTTGAATGAGAATGCATCAGGCAACGCAGTAGCAGAGGCAAAAACCCCTGTTATGGATGCTTTAATGGCACAGTATCCTTTTGTCAGAGGCAATGCTTCCGGTATGGCGGTAGGTTTACCGGACGGCCAGATGGGTAATTCCGAAGTTGGTCATTTGAATATGGGTGCAGGCCGCATTGTATATCAGGAATTAACACGTATTACTAAGGAAATTCAGGATGGCACCTTTTTTGAAAATGAAGCTTTATTAAAGGCCGTAGCAAACTGCAAAGAAAAAGACAGTGCATTACATTTTATGGGATTATTATCCGATGGTGGTGTTCATAGCCACAATACACACTTATACGGCTTGTTGGAATTAGCAAAGAGAAATGGGTTGGAGAACGTATATGTTCATGCCTTTTTAGATGGTCGTGACACACCACCTGCCTCTGCAGCGGACTTTGTTAAGGACCTGATGGACAAGATGGAAGAAATCGGCGTTGGTCAGGTGGCTTCCGTGGCAGGACGTTACTATGCAATGGACCGTGACAACAACTGGGACAGAGTAAAGGTGGCTTACGATGCACTTACTAAGGGGGAAGGCCTTACCGCAGCATGCGGCGTTTGTGCAGTAAAGAATTCTTATGCAAAGGGTGAAAACGACGAGTTCGTTAAACCAACTGTTGTTACAGAAGGCGGTGAAGCAATCGGTACAGTCAAAGATGGCGACTCTGTAGTATTCTTTAATTTCCGTCCGGACCGTGCAAGAGAAATTACCAGAGCATTCTGTGATGATGAATTTGCAGGCTTTGACAGAGAGCGATTAGACCTTTGTTTTGTGGCATTCTCCGACTATGACCCAACGATTCCAAATAAGTCTGTAGCATTCCACAAGATTGCAGTAACCAATACCTTTGGTGAGTGGTTGGCAGCAAATGGCATGACACAGGCTCGTATCGCTGAGACAGAGAAGTACGCTCACGTTACCTTCTTCTTTAACGGCGGTGTAGAAGTACCAAACGAAGGGGAAGAACGTATTTTGGTAAATTCTCCAAAGGTTGCTACTTACGACTTGAAGCCGGAAATGAGTGCTTATGAAGTTTGTGACAAGTTAGTGGAAGCAATTAAATCTGACAAATATGACGTGATTATTATTAACTTCGCAAATCCGGATATGGTAGGTCATACCGGCGTAGAAGCGGCTGCAGTAGCTGCAGTAGAAGCAGTGGACGAATGTGTCGGCAAGGCAGTTGAAGCGCTTAAGGAAGTAGATGGTACCATGTTTATCTGTGCAGACCACGGTAATGCAGAGCAGTTAGTGGATTATGAAACCGGTGCACCATTTACCGCACATACCACCAATCAGGTTCCGTTCATTTTGGTAAATTATGATGACGCTTACACCTTACGTGAGGGTGGATGTCTGGCAGATATTGTTCCGACTCTTATTGAGGTAATGGGTAAGGAACAGCCTGCAGAGATGACCGGTAAGTCTTTACTTATTAAAAAATAACGGAGGAAGTTATTATGGGATTTTTTGATGATTTAAAAGTATTAGGCTCTGATTTATTGGCAAAGGGCAGTGTAATTGCTAAGGATGCAGCACAGAAAGCTCAGGATGCGGCGGATATGGCCAAAATTAAAATGGATATTGCTGCAAGAGAAAAAGAAATTAAAGATATTTATATGAAAATTGGTAAAGCTTATTATGAAGCAAACAAGGACGAAGCAGGTGAGTTTGCGGATGATGTGGCAGAAATTACTGCT
>JAFXAZ010000070.1 GCA_017521985.1 Lachnospiraceae bacterium | reverse complement strand
CAGCACGCAGTGGTGGAGGTGAGATTCCTGTGATGTCTGTTGCCTTATGAGGCAGGAACCGCAGACAGTCTGGATTGACTGCCCAAGGGATGCCCGTGCAGAAAGATTATTTTCTTTCTCTGTCTTGGCGGCATTCCGGCTCCGGGGAGTAGTGTCAAATAGGAGCAGAACACTTTGAAAAGAAGTGAAGGATATAGCAGTGAAACTAAAACACAGAATTTATCGGCAGAGGTGTATGCTTCTGCCGAATGCTTGTGTGGTTTAGAAGCACAGAGTATAAAATAAAATTAGAGGAGCGAGAATGGGAATTTACATGAGAGTAAACAGCGTTGAACAATTAGAAGGGATTAAAATTGCGAAGAAAGAAAAGAGCATGATGGAAAGAATACAGGACAGTGAAAGGGTGGGATATGCTTATTTTTATCCAAGTAATGGAGGAGAACGACAGGAATTTTACATTTCTACAACACCGGAAAATCTTGCCAATTTCCTGGGCAGTCACTACTTGGATGCAGAAAAAATGGTTATTACGGATATCTGTGACCGACTGATTCTGGATACCATCGGAGGGTACATGAATGGTTGTCCGGATCAGAGTCTTTGCCGGAAAATTATCCCGTACCTTGCCCCAATCCAGCGTGGAGAGAAAAATGCCGGAGAAATACTGATGGTAACAAGGGATGAGGCCGATGCTTATTTTATGGCAGAGGATGAAGCGGTTACTATGGCGGAGTGCCAGACGCTGTAAGAGGGTTTCTCTAAATTTCGATTTAGTCCGGCTAAAATTTGAAGGAAGATTGGGGTGATATTTATAACGAGAGAAGCCAACGAAGTTATGTATAAGATGGCAGAACATATCCTTAAAAAGATGCAGGAAAAAGGGCTGATAAGCCAGGAAGAAAGGGAAAAAATTACTGTTTTGAACATGGAAACTTTTTCTCCGGAACTTGCAAAAGTATATCTGTAAAAACGCTAGCTATATTCTAAATTGTGTGGTAGTGTATGTTGCTGACAAGGAAGAAATTCCTTGAAAATAGAGGAAAGGAGAACCAAAATGGCTAAAAAAGTAACGGTCATAAATGCGATTTCCAACAGCGGACATACACAGCTACAGAGAAGGTTAAGGGTGTGTGCTTATGCCAGAGTCAGTACCGGAAGCAAAGCTCAGGCAGAATCCTATGTTGCCCAGGTGGAGTATTACACGGAAAAGATCGAGAACAATCCACTCTGGGAGTTTGCAGGTGTGTATGCAGATGAGGGAATCACAGGAACCAAGGTAAAGGGTAGGGATGATTTTAATGCCATGATAGCAGCCTGTGAGGAAGGGGATATCGACCTGATCCTGACCAAATCCATAACCAGATTTGCCAGAAATACGGTGGAATGCATTCAGACCATAAGAAGACTCAAAGCAATCGGAGTGGGGATTATCTTTGAAAAGGAAGGTATCAACACACTGACTGAGGCAAGCGAATTAATGCTTACCATACTGGCATCAGTGGCACAGGGAGAGTCCGAGGACTTTTCCGGAAATAACCGCTGGGCAATCATAAACCGCTTTGAGAATGGAACCTTTAACGCTGGCATACCGGCATACGGTTACAAAAAGGACGAAGACGGAAACCTTATTATCGAGGAAACTGAGGCAGAAGTGGTAAGATGGATTTTTGAAAGCTATTTAAATGGAATGGGGGCTTATATGATCACGAAAATGTTGAATGACCATAAGATACCGACCATCCGTGAAAGCGAAAAATGGCAGGATGGTGTAATCAAAAATATTTTGAAAAATCCTGTATATGAGGGAAATAGCCTATACCAGAAAACCTACACTGATACACAATTTCCGTTCAACAAAAAGGTAAATCATGGGCAGATGAATATGTATCTAGCCGAAGACAACCATCCGCCAATCATAACTCATGAGGAGGCAGAAGCAGTACGGAGTATCATAGAATACCGATACCGGACTTTGAACATGGATGGAGAGAAGTATAGTAACAGATATATTTTCTCTGGCAGAATTATCTGTGGGGATTGTGGAAAACATTTCCGTAGACAGAAGGTATATATAGGACAGCCTTTTGAAAAGATCATCTGGACATGCAGTAGGCATGTGGAGGATAAGGAATCCTGTCACATGAAGGCAATACGAGAGGATGTGTTACAGCAGGCATTCATCGATATGTGGAATAAGCTGTACACAAATCAGGGAACGTTACTGGAACCCCTGCTGAAAGCGCTAACAGAACTGGCGGCAAATAAGCCGGACACGGAAGAAATGGAAAAATTGAATAGTGAGATACACACCTTAAGTGAGCAGAGCCGAATCCTGAATCAAGTAATGAACAAGGGATATATGGACTCTGCTCTTTTTATGGAAAAAAACAATCTGCTGGCTCACAGACTGACAGAGTGCAAACGGAGGAAGACGCTCCTTGCAAGGAAGCTTAAGCGAACCAAGGAGATTGTAAGGACAGAACAGCTGATAGGTCTTTTAAAGCAGGAGGGATACCAGCGGGAGTTTAACGAAGCGTTGTTTGACATGATGGTAAAAGAGATTCAGATATCACAGGAGCACGATATTAGCTTCTGCTTAAAGAACGGACTTATACTGACGGAAAAGGAAGGAGGAAATGAAGATGCAGTGTCACACACCAATCGGGTACAGAATTTATAATGGAAAAATTGTGGTTTATGAGGAACATCGAAGACTGGTAGAGCAGATTTTCACAGATTATGACAAGGGTATCTCCGCCCTGCAAATAGCAAAGAGCTTGAAAGACAGGGAAATAAAAAATGCAAATGATAAGGTTAGCTGGACCCATGTATCTATAGGTAGGATACTGGAAAATCACAATTATCTCGGTACCGAATATTATCCGCAGATTATAGACAAGGAATTGTTTGAACGGGTACAGAAAAAGCGGGAGCAGGTAAGGATGGAAGGTAGCAGGGGAAAACACAGGCCAAACCAAAAGGAAAGGCTCGTATTCAGCGGAGTGCTGATATGTGCGGAATGTGGATGCCCCTACAGTCATTTTCGACCACATAAGAGGCGGGAGAATGGCGTCCCAAAGTGGAAGTGCAAAAATTACATATACCAGAACAGGTTGTCCTGCGGTGGTGGCTTTATATCGGACAAGCAGGTGGAAATGGTGTGTATCATAGCCATAAATCAGCTGATACAGAATCCAAGGCTGACAGAAAAATACAAAATGAAGGCTCAATCAGTAAGTCCTGAATACCGCAGGATTACACGGACCATTAAAGATACAGAGGATATGGGAGTGGATGAAATGATGGAGCTTTTATTCCGGCAGGCTTCGGAGAGATACAAAACGCTGGAAATCAGGGATGAAGATATTAGGTCAGAGGAAATGAGGGAAACGATTGCGGAACGAGAAGCAATAAAGGGATTTGATGAGGAGCTTTACCGAAAACTGATCAAGCAGATTGTTGTGTACAAGGATAATACGGTAAAGGTAATTTTTCATAACAATAACAGTATCAAGTTAGGCTACAACAATTTGTAGGGAGCCGGAAAGGAGCAAATATGCCACAGGCAGCAATAGCAAAGAAAGTATCCATGATACCTGCAAAACCGCAGTATGACAGGAATATCAAGCTGTCAGAGAAGAAATTGCGGGTAGCAGCCTACTGCCGTGTCAGCACGGAGCTTGAACAGCAGGAAAGCAGTTATGAGGCACAGGTAGAATATTATACCAGAAAAATACAGGAAACAGATAACTGGAAAATGGCCGGGATTTATGCCGATGACGGAAAAAGTGCAACCAACACCAAAAAACGAGACGATTTTAATGCCATGATAAAGGATGCACTGGATGGAAAAATCGACATGATACTCACAAAGTCTGTGAGCTGGTTCGCAAGAAATACAGTAGACTCCCTGCTGACCATCCGTAAACTGAAGGAGAGGAATATCGCGGTGGTTTTTGAAAAAGAAGGTGTTAATACCCTGGACGGAACCGGTGAAATCATGATCACCATCTTAAGCAGTCTGGCACAGGAGGAAAGCCGTAACATCAGCGAGAATACCAGATGGGGTGTGGTTCGAAAATTTGAAAAGGGCAAGATGATTGTCAACCATAGTAAGTTCATGGGGTACACCAAAAATGAAAATGGAGACCTAGTCATAGTACCGGAGGAGGCTGAGATTGTTCGGCTGATTTTCCGGCTTTATCTGGAGGGATACAGTGCAGGAAAAATAGGCCGGTATTTGGAGGAAAAAGGAATAAAAACCGTAACCGGCCAGGATAAATGGCATGACACGGTAATTTTCAAAATGCTGCGAAATGAGAAGTACATGGGAGATGCCCTGTTGCAGAAAACCTACACCGTGGATTTTATGACAAAGAAGAAGGTTATTAACAAAGGGATCGTACCACAGTATTATGTGGAAGATGACCATGAGCCGATCATACCCAAGGAATTATTTTACCGTGTGCAGGAGGAACTGGCAAGGAGATCATCCATGAACAAGGCTGGAGTAACGAAAAAGAAAGATCAAAAAAGCAGGTTTTCCTCAGAATATGCTCTCACCGGTTTACTGCTCTGCGGAGAATGCGGGCAGGAATATAGGCGAGTCACCTGGGCCAGAAATGGCAAAAAAAAGATTGTATGGCGATGCAACAACCGTTTGGCAAACGGAACCAAGTACTGTAAGAACTCCGAGACACTGGAAGAGGGTGCCTTAAACAGGGCAGTTATGGAGGCTATAAACAAAATTACCTGCAATAACGGAGATTTTGTAGGAGCCTTCCGGCAGAACGTTATCCGGGTAATCGGAAGCTATGGAAAGGAGCAGGAACCGGATGAATATGACGAAAAAATTGCAAAGAAACAGGAAGAGATGGTAGCTCTAATTACGGAGAATGCAAGGGTAGGTTCTTACACCGATGAATTTGATGAAAGATACCGAAAAATAGCAGAGGAAATTAACGCATTAAAAGAGGAGCAGATAGAAACCAGACGGAAGAAAAAGCTGGCAGACAGTTATGAACAGCGGGTAAAGGATATGGACAATTTCTTGCAAAACCAGACCTACCGGATACCGGAATTTGATAATGATCTTGTAAGAAGACTGATAGCCACTATTAAGGTAGCTTCTGGCGAGAAACTGATCATACAGTTTCAATCGGGAATTGTGATGGAGCAGGAGATCAGAAAAGATTGATATGCAGGCAGGATGACAACTGGATAAGGGAAAAGAAATTCCTGCCTGTTACTGATATCGGTATGAAAGCAGAAATGATGGGTTTATGGTAAGAATAAAATGCCTGGAAGGTGCTGGGCTTTTTATTGTTGGCACGAACAACAATATGGGAATAACAATAAATTATGATAAATATATAGAAAAGGTAAAGATGAGAGCAAAATAATAAAAGCAGAAAGATAAAAGCAGAATAAATAGAGAGAGGATTATTGGACTTAACTTATGTTTATATGAAATATATAGGATTGTTAGGAAGGAAAAACATAATTATAATTAAACTTATAAAGGTAATTACCTTTATAAGTTTAATTATAATTCTAAATGTAATTAAAATAAAACATTGAATTTGAATTGAAATAAAATTGACAAAAGTAATTACAAATGCTACAATAAGATTGAGTATTTGTAGGAGGTGGATTCATTGTGAATTATCAGAAAACATATAAAGCTCAAATGTTTAATCGAGGGCAATCTTCAAAAGTTTTTAAAGAAGTTTGCCAAGATAGCATTGCTGCTTGTGTTATAAGAAATAGTGAACCCTATGTTGCGATTTTGAAGCATGAGTATTTTATTGACTTGTTAGAAAAAGCAAATAAATATGATGAAATGATAAAGGAGGCGAAAAAATGATAAGAGATATTTCTTTTGAGATTACACAAAGGTGTTTAAATAATTGTGTTCATTGCTCATCATGTTCAAATAGTTTATGTAAGCAACATATTGATTATGCGACTATTTGCAAAACAGTTGATGATATGCCTCACATAGGTGTAAAGAGAGTCTGCTTATCAGGCGGAGAACCTTTCTTGCATATAGATTTAAAAAAAATAGTTACTTATATCAAGCAGATGGATATGGAGGTCAATATATATTCAAGTGGTATAACAGAAATTGATGGCCAGATTACATATATTACGACCGATGAATTTAAAGATTTGAAGGAACGCGGTTTATCTAAGATAATGTTTAATTTGCAATCATACGACTCTTCTCGCTATGACGAGATAATGGGAACGACTTGTAGATTTGATATTGTGAAAGCATCTATTAAAAATGCAATTGAAGCAGGAATTTATACAGAAATTCATTTCGTGCCTATGAAAATAAATGTTGATGATATAGATGGAATTGTTGAATTAGCACGCAAGATGAATGTCAATAAGGTAAGTTTCTTGAAACTTGTACCTCATGGAAGAGCTGATAAGAATAAGCAATTAATACAGTTGTCGGAAGAGGAGACCATTAAGCTTAGAAATAAATTAAGTGGAATTAAATCTGAAGCAATACGTATTGGAATACCATTATCATTGGATTTTGATTCTGATTTCTGTCATGCAGCAAGTTCTAAGCTGTATATAAAATTTGATGGAACAGTATATGGTTGTGAGGCATTTAAATATATCCAGCAGTTAGATGGAGAGAGTAATGTTATCCAACCTAATAACATATTTGAATCAAGCTTGTTGGACATATATAACAACTCAAAATATCTGAAGGCAACACAGGAATTTGTAAAAAAATATAGTTGTTTTAATAGTAAATGTGAGTCATGCCCGGTACAAAAATATTTAGAAGCGAAAGGGGAAAAATAATGTTATATACAATAAATGACAAAAGTCTTATAGATGATATACGAGAGAATTATGAGGCATATATTGGTGAAAAAATTGTGCCCGAGGATGGGGAGGAAGCGAGCGTTAATGCACCATATACAGGAATTATGCAGGATGTCTATACACATACATATGATATTGTAAATGCAGCTGCAACCAAGATGGGTATAGATGTGCATAAAGAAGATTTTAAAGATACATATGATAAGATGGAACATCCCCTGGATAAACAAGTAATAGAAACATTAACCCATATTATAGGAGAAAAAGAAGAGCTATATTACTCATCAGCAAAGGCACTTGATAAATTGTGGAGTATGTTGTTGCGCAAATCAATAATGTGCTTAAGGTATTTTGATACTAGAGAACCTTTTATGTTTGATAGTAGTAAAAATGCTGTTGCATACGGAATAGAACAGCTTGAAGAATATCATGATAAATACACTCAATTTGAGGGTTTATTGTATGGAGCTAGTGAATATTATAGAGACCACATATTTCATGCTGTTAGAACATGGCTTATAGGTATATTTTGTCTTTTACATGACAGTGAAAATCCTTTTATTAATAAGATTCAAATTGATGGCGTTGCTGAAGAAGAACCATTTGTAAATAAAATCAACTTTTTTGAGAAATTAAGTATATGGACTATATCTGCATTATGTCATGACCTAGGATATCCATTAGAAAAATCGCAGCAGGTACTAGAAAAAACCCAGAATATGATGAAAGAATTTGTGCCTAATCCTATGGTGTTAAGTAATTTTGCATTTACTGGGGTTCAAGACAATATAAATGAGTACATTGTAAAGTTTATGAGCACAAAAATGAAGGAAGTTACTGATAAGAATAGTGCGGTTAAGAAAGACGAGAAAGAGTATTATGGACGTATACAACCTAAGTACTATTTAAAGTATACAAAATCTTTAGAGAAGAATAAGCATGGAATTATAAGCGCAGTGATAATATATAAAATGTTGTTGTATTTTTTGGAATCTGATTTCAACTTGAATGATGATTATATATATAATCTTGAAGATGCGAGACAGTTTTATATTAGAAGAGAGATATTGCGTTCCATTTCTTCTCATACGTGCAGTGATATTTACAATATAAAAAACACAACATTCTCAAGCTTGTTATTTATATGTGATGAAATGCAGGAGTGGGGTAGAAAATCTTGGAACGATTTATATACTAATGTTAATCCGAATTCTGTTGAATTATCCATAGAAAAGTTTGATTCGGAAACCATAGAATATAGTGAAACTATAAAAATGGATAATATTAAAGAGGATGAAATAATTATAGATACTATAATGAGACTTTATATTAGACAGTTTGAGGGTTATCAATTAATATTTAGAGATGGGCAGTATACAAACTCAAGAGCCTTTAACATGAAAAAAACAATTAAGTTGGTAGCTGCAAAAAACGGCTCAAAAAACAATCAGATAACAATAACATTTAAGTTGTTAGCTAAAAGTAAGAATGAATTCGAAATAAATATTACGGATTCAAAAGTAACTCAAGATGCCATTGAACAGGCATTTCGCAAAAAGCTGAAAACGGAAACTCTTCCTGATGTTATTAAATTTATAGCCAAGGAGAAAACCCCGAAGAAGAGATCATGATTAACTATGTATTAAACAATGTAACACCCAATGGAGAACAAACTATAAATCTTTCAGTACATGTGATGTCAGTCGAAAAAACATTAACTTGTACACAAGAGGATGCAGTTCGTAACTCTTGTAAAAAGGGTTGCGTCAATTATGGAAAGAAATGGTCGTGTCCACCGTATTCAAAAAGATTTTCAGATATTATTGCTTCTAAAAAATGTGATATAGCAATCATATTAGTGGGATACATCCGCTTAGATGATATGAATTATATAAGTAATCCATATCAACAGGTAAAAGCAGCAAATATGATATTAAAAGGCAGATGCGAAAAAATCACACGAATGATTGAAAATGAATTGAATGGGTATTCATTATTGAGTGGTAGTTGTAATTTATGTAAACCTTGCCAAAGGAAAATGGATTTACCATGTAAGAAGCCTACAATGGTAAGATACAGCTTGGAATCAACAGGAATTAATGTAGAATCTTTATTAGAAAAATATTGTGAGCATAAATTGTTATGGTATAAGAAAGGCGAGAAATTACCATATACTAGCGTGGTGACAGCAATTCTTGTAAACAGTAATACATTGCCGGGTGAGGATATAGAAATGTTGGTTAAGAAGTACATAGAAAATTTGAACCCAAACCAGTTGAAAAATTTGCCCCTACTGAACATTCAATAATGTAAATAGTTTAAATCAAGCCTCCAAGTCCCCAAAAGATTTGGAGGCTTTCTTCTGCCCATTTTAAAGGAAAGTAATTTCCAAGATAAATAATCTATGGTACAATAATATGAAAACTAAAAGGAATTTTGGGTAGCATAGAGAAAGAGTAGAACATAAATCACACACAGGTTAATTAGAACTGTATCTCAAAAAACAATCTAATCTTTTTCTATGGCAACAGGCAAGAGGAATATTATGAATAAAATCACAAGGTTTGAGGAAGAACGGTTACTCCGAGGGTATGCAGCAAATCATGCCAAGTGCATCTGTATTGCGCACTCATGGCATACAGAGGTCTGCGTGAAATTGTGCAAGAAAAAGTTATAGAGAGAAAATTGTAATTCGTATTTGATGGAGAAAATAAATGAAGTCAACACATGGAATAGTAGTTGTTGATAAGGATGAAGTTTTTTGGCTCATAGATAATCATAGAAGGCAGGTGGAGAAGTATGCGCATTTGCCAATAATTATATGAACAGAGAAATCGGGTTATTATTTATTGGAATAGAAGAAGTAGATGATCCAAGAACCGGAGAAAAGGCTATTCCCCAAAGGCCTATTTGTGGTGTAGAGGAGTCAATGATAGAAACCACAGAAAATTCATTAAAGCAATTATTGGCGAATATTCATCCTAAGGTAAATTATCATTTAATTACAGATGTTATTGATGATAGGAATTATATTGTCATAGCTGTAGAACCGGGAACTTCCGGGCCTTACCAGACGAGTGATAAGGCAGAGAGCGATAAGGATATTTTGCTGAAAGCAGGCAGATATATCAGAGTTAAAAGAGACAGCCGTTTGCCAAATTTTAAAGAGGAATATGAACTGTTGCATAAATTTGCGCATGATGTATTTAGTTCTAACCTAAATGAAACTGCAACACTGGATGATTTGAGTTATGAATATGTGAAAGAATATTTGATTGCCACGAATGCCAGGGAAGATATAAAAAAACAGTCAAAACTGGATATGGCAAAAAGTATGGGACTGATCAACGAAAGTGAATACGGTGGATATCGTGCGAAAAATTTTGCAGTATTAATGTTCGCAGAGAAACCGGACAAGTTCATACCTTATGCTCGTGTAGAAGTAATCAGAGAAGCGATTGGAACTGACAAAATGGAAGCAAAAGTTTTTGATGGTCCGATTTGGATACAAGCAAAGCAGGTTAGCCGATATTTTAAGGATAATATTATGGCTTCCTATACTGTCAGAGACAGTGAGACAATAGAGCATAGAATCGTTTATAACTGGCCATTAACGGTTTTTGAGGAGTTGGCAACAAATTGTATTTTGCATAAACAGTATGAATCACCTAATTACATCGGTATTTATATTTATAATGACAGAATAACTTTTGTGAATCATAACCGTCCGGTACCGCCGGTTACAATAGAGGCGATGAATAAAGAAACCAGATTTGATGATCGCAAGTATTTAAATCCGGAATTGAAAGAAATGTTTTTTGCACTTGATTTGATTGAATCATATGGTTCCGGTATTCGACGCGCGAAAGATGCATTGAAGGAGAATCATTCACCGGAACTACAGTTTTTGCCGGATAACGATACGGATGATTATACAATGGCGGTTGTTATGATTAATGAAGAATTTGCTGCTATTCGAGAGGAAGAGCAGAAAAGTTCGGATGCCACCAAAGGAATTACCAAAGGAATTACCAAAGAAATTACCAAAGAAATTAAGCAATTAATGAAAGATAATCCGACAATTAGTGCTAATGAAATAGCAGAGAAGCTGAATGTGAAGGCAGAGGCAGTGCGCTATCGCATTAAATTAATGAAGAAATCTGGCGAGATTGCAAGAAGAGGTGCTACCAAAGCTGGAGAATGGGAAGTTATCAAATAAAAATGGTGGAAATCAAGTATTCAAATAATTACGCATCAACTTGGGGCGTAAAATCCGTATATCGGTGTTATGATTGAATGCAGAAGGTTATGCCAAGTGCATCTGTATTACTTGTTCTTGGCACGTCGAGACTGTTTGCCTGCTATCAAGAAAAGAAAGGAACATTGCTTATGATTTTTATATGTTATCCTAAATGTTCAACCTGTCAGAAAGCTAAAAAATGGCTGGATGAACGTACTATAGACTATGCAGAGCGTCATATTGTGGAGGATAATCCTTCTTATGACGAGTTAAAGAAATGGTATCAAATAAGTGGGTTGCCGCTGAAGAAGTTTTTTAATACCAGTGGTCTGCTTTATAAAGAAATGCAGCTTAAGGACAAGCTTGCAGGTATGAGCGAAGAAGAACAGTTAAAATTACTTGCTACAAATGGTATGCTTGTAAAGCGTCCGGTGGTTATTGGTGACAATTTTGTTCTTTTGGGATTCAAAGAAAGCGAGTGGTTAAGAATTTTGGAATGAGGGCAGAAAGGCACTCACATCGGCCTTTTAACAACCCTCGTCTCAACTCCATTCTCTGTAAAGAATTCGCATACTGCCTTAAAATAACCGTTGTTATCCACCACATACACAAGTCCGTGGCCGGCATCTGGAATGGTGACCAGGCGTTTTGGTGACCGGCATGCGGCGTACAGTTCACGGCTCATGTCGCATGGGACAAAGTCGTCCGTTTCGCCATGGAAGAAAATAACCGGAACTTTGCAGGTTTTCATAGCTTCCAAGGGGGTATATTCCTCTAAGTCAAAATGGCCGAAAAGTTTTGCACCTAATTTAATAAATGGATAAACCAAATTAGCCGGAACATGTATGTCTCCGGCGCATTTTTTAATGATTTTCTTGGCGGAGGAAAAGCCACAGTCAGCCAAAACTCCAACCACATTTGGAGGAAGCTCTTTTCCGGCAGCCATCAGTACGGTAGAAGCACCCATGGAAATACCGGTCAGCACAAGTTTAACGTCCGGACCAAATTGTTTGATTGCAAAGTCTATCCAGGCAAGGCAATCTTTATGTTCATTAACGCCAAAAGTAATGACACTACCTTCACTTCCGCAGCTGGTGCGCTGGTCCACAAGGAGAATATTGCGTCCAAGGGCAAAGCAACGCTGTACACCACCGCTTAAATCACGCTCTGCGCTGCCGCGATAGCCGTGGAACATGATTTCGGTAATAGCATCTTTTTCGTGTTCAAAATATTTTGCATGAAGCGTCAGACCATCAAAGGACTTAATATAAAAATCTTGGCTTTTTAAAGCGCGGGCTTCCAAAATCCATTGTTTCATTTGTGGATGGTAAGGCTCGTAGAGCTTGCCGGCAGGAACCGGGAGGTCATCTTTGGGAGTTTCTTTTCTACGAGGAACATAAAATACCATTCTAAAGCAAATATAGGAAATTAGTATAGTAAGCAGTATAAGAATAAGTAAAAAACATAAAATTTTGGATAACATCGTATAGGACCTTTCCATGTTGTGATTTTGAGTAAGTAGGTTATACTTACTGCTGTAACATAAACTTTCGGATGACTTCACCGACACCACCCTGATTATTGTCCCATTTGGTTACATAATCCGCATGCTGTTTAATGTCATCGGAGGCATTTTTCATGGCAACACCCAGGCCGGCGGCCTCAATCATAGGAATATCATTTTCAGCGTCGCCAACAGCAATGGTATTTTCGATTGGAATATTCAGGTACTCTGCAAGAAAACGGACAGCGGCACCTTTGCTGATGCCTACAGGTACAAATTCAAGGTATTCATAGCAAGAAAAGAAAATATCCACCTTTCCGGGTGCCCAGTCTGTAAAAATCTTACGGAAGTCTTCCAAGAGCTTGCGGTTATATCCATCTGCGATTGCTAAAGTCTTGCAAGGTTCTTCTTCTCCCAGCACTTCAAATACATCTGGAACAATTTCACGCTCTATTTTTAGCCGTTTAGAATAGTCTTGCCCTTCTTTCATATCAATCTGGCACAGAATGGCGTCTTCGGAATAAGTCTGCATATACATTCCATGTTCTTCTGCTTTTTCAAAAATATATCGTACATACTCTAATGGCATTGTCTGTTTAAAAAGTATTTTCTGGTGAAAAATGTCGTAAATCAATCCTCCATTAAATGTAATGGCATAGCAGCCCTCCTGTTCCATGTTCAATGCAGGAAACAGTTTTTTTGCACTGCATAAAGGACGCCCGGTACAAATAATTACTTTGTGCCCTTGTGTTAAAGCGTCTTGAATTGCGGACATATTATATTCGGGAATTTGCTTGCGGTCATCCATCAGGGTGCCGTCTAAATCCAAAAAAATCATTTTAGGGTTTTGAGTCATAAATTTATCTCCATTGATGCAACGTTTCTTTTGTGCTATTTAAAACAGTAGCATATTCGAAAGAATTTGGCAACAATGTTGTTTAAATCAGAAAATTATAGT
>JAFXAZ010000069.1 GCA_017521985.1 Lachnospiraceae bacterium | reverse complement strand
TGCAAGAATCATTGGTAAATGTAAGGAAACCGCACCAATATTGAAACGTCCCACGAATACCGGTGTATCGTTTTCATCTGCCGGATGCATACCGCCTCTGCGATACCAAGGAGAAAGGAACGCTCTACATCCCATTGGAGAAATAATTTCGCCATATCTCTTGTAAATGCTTGCAACATAACCTTTACCGGTTAAACTTAACCAATCCGGATACATAGTCTTTGCAGAGCATTCTACACCTGCATCAAATACATCTTCTAATTCCTTGCCAGGTCCGTGTAAATTTTCATCATATAAAAATACAATCTTAGGGAACAATACCGGCTTCTTGCAGGTTTCCTTACCCTGACCTTTTCTACGAACCTTGAGCATACCGATAGATGCCATCTTTGCAAAACGACCGGTACCGGTACCCATCGTCATGGTGATAAACGGATAATCACCGCGGCTGGAAGCAACCGTATTAAACTTGTATTCCCAGCCCTGGAAGCCCTGTTCAAAATCTCTTTCCAGATCACGAATGGTTTCTTCTTCTGCCAGTTCTTCACTCAAACCAAGACGTGCATATTTTTCTTTGTATTTTTTGTAGGATTTTTCTGCGTATGGCTCTAAAATCAAATCTACGCTAGGCACAGTAAAGCCACCATACTGCTGGCTTGCAGCACTAAGTACGATATCACCGATTACGTCAAAGGCTACATCCAGAGTCTTTGGCTCATTGTACCAGATGTTACCCATTTCGAAACCACCGCTCAATACGTTTTTAACGTCAAACAGACAGCAGTTCATGGTATCACGTCTGGCAGACATATCATGAACATAAATATAACCGTCACGGCATGCCTGGATTTCTTCGGTAGTCATAAAAAACTTCTGATATAATTCTTTATTTAACTGGTTAAAAATAAGACTTCTCTTCGTAGATACTAAAGCAGAGTCGGTGTTGGAATTTTCCTTATCACCAATGTACATGATAGACTGACTCTTCATGTAAACGTCGTCCAGCATACGTACGAACTCCTGCTTATAATTACGATAATCACGGTAACTCTTTGCGACTACCGGTTTAACCTGCTCTAAAGCACTTTCTACGATATTGTGCATCAATGCAATCGGAACCGCATCCTGCCCCAACTCATCAATCTTGTCCACTACATGCTGGCAGATTTTACACTTTTCCTCATGTGTAAAACTGGTAAGTGCTCTGTACGCACTCTTGCCGACCGCATTAATAACCTTTTGCACGTTAAACTTTTCTAAGCTTCCGTCCTTTTTGATAATCCGAACTTCTCTCTTGGTATGAAACTCTGCACCATAATCGAAAGCGTCTTTTTCCAGTTGATTACTCATGTATATCCTCCTAAACATTAAAATAAGGGCTTGGGGGGGCCCATGTTACACCTTTTTCAAACACAATATCTAGTGGCACTTCAACTCCAAACCACACGAACTTGTGTTAATAAGTATAAAACTCCCGTTCACAAAAATCAAGATGTAAACGAGAGTTTTCTATTTATCGTTATTTCTAACAAATTTGAACACCAAACTTTATTCAAATCGACAAATTTTTTAGAGCATGAAATCCAATATACGAAGTACATCCCAAAGATGCTCAATTTCGTAGTCCGGCTTGTAGTCACCGGTAATCTCCTTTCGCTCCGGATTAAAGTAACAGGTCTTAATACCGGCAAGTGCACCGCCTTTGATGTCACTGGTTAAAGAGTCACCTACAATAAGCGTTCTTTCCGGGTCAAAATCCGGAATTTTACTAAACACATAATCAAAATAGTTCTTATTCGGCTTTTCATAACCAACTTCCTCAGAAATGAAGCAATCTGTCATACAGTCCCTAAATCCGGAAAGCTTGATTTTACGTCGCTGTGTATCAGCGATACCATTTGTCACTATGTACTGCCTGCACTTAGGCTGAAGCATCTTGCAAAGACCAAGAGAATCCTGAATGTACTCATATACATTGCCGAGAACCTCTTCGTATTCTTTACGGACACTCTGTACATCCACATCATTCATACCAAGCTCCTCGAACAGTCTCCTAAAACGGCCTGTCAACAGTTCCGGTCTCGTCACCTCACCAAGCTCTAACTTCTTCCAATATGACTCATTAATACGGCTATACAAATCGATAATATCGTCTGTCAGTGGCTTGTGAATCGTTCTGAATACCTGTGTAATGGCTTCCTTCTGTGCAATTTTAAAATCAAGCAGGGTTCCGTCCATGTCCCATAAAATAACATCAAATTTCATTTGTAGCTCCTGAATTTGTATTTTCTGCAGCAATTGCTGCCTCTTTTGTATTTGCTCGCATGCGAAGCCTGATTCCAAGAAAAACCGCTACGCCTATGACAAGTACGAACACTGCCACTAAAAGCAGGTATGATAAAAAAGAATTTAAAAATAAAACTAAATTCGTCATCATGAGTACCTCATTTCTCAATCTAGATTTAACTATAACACAAGATATATTTATCGTCAAGAAACAAAACCACTAGATAATGATACAAACCATACCGCCATTCATATCGTTTACAATCTTTTGCATAGATTCCTGTAATTTGAGCTGGCTTTCCTCTCCAATCATGGAAACCTTGGTCTGAATGCCATCCTGTACAAGCTGTTCAATGGTCTTACCAAAGATATTTGTTTCCCAAACGCCCTCTTCCGTATTATCTGCAGCTTTAATATAATTTATTAAATCTTCCGCCTGTTCTTTCGTGCCCACAATCGGAGCAATCTCTGTTTCAATGCCGGCACGAATCATATGAATACTCGGACTCTTGGCTTTAATTTTAACGCCATATTTATTGCCATGCTTAATAAGCTCCGGTGCCTCAAGGGTAATTTCCTCTTGAACAGGCATCACCACACCATACCCGGTATTACGCACCTGCTGCATAGCAACTAACACCTTGGAATACTCCTGCTTCATATTGGCAAGCTCTTTTAACATGCCCATCAGGTCATATTCATTCTCCACCTTCTGACCGGTCATTTCAGAAAGCATTTTATAATAATGCTCTTCTTCCATGGAAATCATGATTTTTGCAATACCGGTTGCCAAATCAATGGCACCGAGCCTTGCCCCTGATATATAAGGAGACTCCAAGGAAATAGGTTCCCTTTTTAATTTTTTTATGGTATTTTTGTGCTCCATAAACTGCTTTACCGCTTCAATAATGGATGCTTTAATCGGATGCCCCAAAGAAAGCATTTCCACCCACTTCGGCATATAAAATTCCACGCTGGTCAATGGAAACCCTAAAAGAAGCACCTCCAGAATATGGTAAATATCTTCTTTCTTTAACTGTTCACAATTGACCGGTAACACATCCACACCATACTTTTCGGACAACTCTTTGGCAAGACGCAACGTATCATCGCTGTAAGGTCTTGCAGAATTGAGTAACATCACATAAGGTTTGTGCTCCTTTGCAAGGGCTGCCATGGTTTTTTCCTCGGCTGCAACGTAAGAAGACCGATCCAATTCTCCAAAGCTGCCATCGGCAGAAATAACAAGCCCTACCGTAGCATGATCCTCTATAACCTTGGTGGTTCCGACTTCAGCCGCCTGAGTAAATGGAATACTTTCTTCAAACCATGGTGTTTTAACCATACGTTCCTGTCCGTCTTCCATATGCCCCACTGCACCATCCACCATGTAACCTACACAATCAATTAAACGTACCTTCATTGCTACATTATCTTCCAGTGTAATGTCTGCTGCCTGCTTTGGTATAAACTTCGGCTCCGTGGTAGTAATGGTTCTTCCGCCGCTGCTCTGCGGAAGCTCATCACGTGCCCGTTCTGCTTCATGTCCATCTTCCATATTCGGAAGCACGCACAAATCCATAAACCGCTTAATAAAAGTGGATTTCCCGGTTCTCACCGGACCAACCACTCCAATATAAAGCTGTCCGCCGGTTCTTGCCCTCATATCCTGATACATACTATATGTATTATGTTCCAATGCTTCGTCCTCCATTCTAATACTGTTATATTTATATGAAGCATAGGAAAAATGTATGACGCTTATCCGCGGATTTGTCCATCTCCAAGGATGGTATATTTATATGAGGTCAGTTCCTTTAAGCCCATTGGACCTCTTGCATGGAGTTTTTGGGTACTGATACCGATTTCTGCACCAAAACCAAATTCAAAACCATCCGTAAATCTGGTGGAAGCATTTACGTATACACAGGCTGCATCCACTCTGCTTGTAAAAAGATTTGCTCTGGTTAAGTCCTTCGTAATAATAGCCTCGGAATGTTTGGTGTTATATTTGTTAATATGATCTATTGCGTCTTTGATAGAGTCCACAATTTTTACGGAAATAATATAATCCAGATATTCCGTACCAAAATCCTCTTCAGTTGCCTGTGTACAGTCTAACATTATGTTGCAGGCCTCTTCATCAGCACGAATTTCCACCTCTTTACTTCGAAGCATAACTTCAAGCTTTGGTAAAAATTCCGCTGCAATATCTCTGTGCACTACCAATGATTCACAAGCATTGCAGACTCCGATTCGCTGGGTCTTGGCATTTTCAATAATACGAAGTGCCATATCCATATCTGCATACTTGTCTACGTAAATATGACAATTACCGGTACCAGTCTCAATCACGGGAATAGTACTGTTCTCTACTACCGCACGAATAAGACCTGCTCCGCCACGTGGAATCAGCACATCCACATACTGATTCAAACGCATAAATGCACCGGTTACAGCGCGGTCTGTGCTATCAATTAACTGAACCGCATCCGAATTAATATTACATTCCTTCAATGCATCCCGAATCACATTGGTAATAGCACGGTTAGAATGTAAGGCATCGGTACCGCCCTTTAATATAACCGCATTCCCCGTCTTAAAGCAAAGGCCAAAGGCATCCGCGGTTACATTGGGTCTGGACTCATAAATAATACCCACCACACCAAGCGGAACACGTACTTTAGATATAGATAAGCCGTTTGGACGGTCAAAGGTCTCCATAATCTCGCCAACCGGATCCGGAAGTTCTGCAATTTGCATAAGACCCTCACTCATAGCCGCAATACGGTCTGTCGTCAGGCGTAAGCGGTCTAATAAGCCTTTGTGCATCCCTTTTGCTTCTCCTTTTGCAAGGTCAATGTCATTGGCTTCTAAAATCTCTTTACAACGAGTCACCAAAGCCTCTGCAACACCCTTCAGCGCCTGATTTTTCTGGTTTGTAGTAAGCGCCTGCAATTCATATTTCGCCTCACAGGCCTTTTGTCCTAGTGTAATTAAATCAAATGCATTCTCCTGCATGATAAAATCCTCCTGTCATAACCACTTTTCTTCATCCTGTTCTGACATGTTTTTATTTAATGTTTTCTTCCAAATTTTTCGCCCAAATTTTCGATGGTACCATCTTCGTTTTCGATGTCAATATTGTTTAACTGACCTCTTAACGCATTGCGGATGGTTTCCACATAATCTTTACGAAGTGCCTGCTGTTCTGCCTTTTCCTCTTCGTTTAAGCCTTCCGCCTTTGATTTATGATATAGTGCGTTAATTCTTGCAATTTTTTCTTCCATTGTAAGTTTTGTAATATCCTGCATTTTAGTTTTTGTGTAGGTTCGTTACAAATTTCTTTAAGTCAAAGCTTTCATCGCTGTGTGCCTTAAACAACGTACCCACATTTTCTCCTTCCATAATTTGATGAATCACTTCTAAATTTACGCTGTTTGCAATAATCATATCCGCGCCGGACTTGGTAGCAATCTGAGCGGCAATCAGTTTTGTTCCCATGCCACCGGTACCTACGTTGGAGCCGGTGGTAGAACGTCCCATCTGCATAATTTTATCATCCAGATGCTCTACCACTTCAATAAATTCAGCCTTCGGATTGGTACGAGGGTCATCGGAATACAAACCATCAATATCAGACAATAAAATCAATAAGTCTGCTTCAATTAAGGCTGCAACAATAGCAGACAAGGTATCGTTGTCACCGATTTCGATTTCATACGTAGCAACAGTATCGTTTTCGTTTACAACAGGAATAGCTCCCAATTTCAAAAGCTCCATAAAGGTATTGTGGGCATTAAAACGATTTAAGTCATCCACAATGGTATTTTTTGTCATAAGAATCTGAGCGGCAATATGATTATACTCGGAAAACAATTTCTGATAAACCATCATCAGGCGTGCCTGTCCTACGGCTGCACAAGCCTGCTTTACTGCAATAGGACTATCACCGGCAATATCTGCCCTGTTTGACAATTTCATGGCATTTCGTCCTGCTGCAATGGCACCGGAAGACACTAGCACCACTTCCTTACCCTGATTACGAATGTCACATAGGGCACGCACCAGCTTCTCTAATTTTACATAATCCATGTCACCGGTTTCTGCATGCTGCAGAGAACTGGAACCGATTTTTATTACAATGCGCTTTTTATCTTTAATACACGCTCTTATCTGTTCGTTCATACTTACTCCTTTTTGGGAAAATATTCTTTTGCAATTTCTTCGGCAATACGCAGCCCATCCATTGCTGCTGAGGTAATACCACCTGCATACCCTGCGCCTTCTCCACAAGGATAAAGACCACGGATAGACGATTGCATGGTATCATCTCTATCTATACGTACCGGAGAAGAGGTACGGCTTTCCACCCCATCCATCCACACATTTGCAGCCGCAAAGCCCGGTATAATACGATTAAAATGCTCCATACCCTCTATAAATGCCCGATTCATTTCAGGCGTTAAAATAGTGGTTAAATCCGCCGTTTTGTAACTCCCTTTAATGCATGGCTCATATGCGGGCAAGCTTTCTGTGGTTTCTTCACCTGTTACACGCTTTTTAAAGGCCTCATACTGCTGTACAGGAACACTGCCCCCTCCAAGCTCATAAGCCTTTGCTTCCAGCCTGCGTTGAAACTCTACGCCCGCAAGAGGATGTTCACTGCCAAAGTCCTCCGGTGTCACAGCCACGATAATGGCACTGTTGGCATTGGCACCATCCCGACCGGAATAACTCATACCATTTACTGCCATTCTGCCTTCTTCGGAAGAAGCATTTACTACATAACCGCCGGGACACATACAAAAACTATATACCCCTCGACCGGTACTGGTTTTTGCTACTACTTTATAGGGTGCCGCACCCAAAACAGGATGCCTGTCCACACCATACTGGCTCTTATTAATCAGACTCTGTGGATGCTCTACACGAAACCCTACGGCAAAAGCTTTGGCTGCCATAGGTATTCCCAACTCATATAATCTTTGAAAGGTATCACGGGCACTATGACCAATAGCAAGCACAGCACCCATACAGTCTATTTGTCGTCCATTCAAAAGCTTGACACCGGTAAGACGCTGTTTCTCTATGATAAAATCCGTCACCTGGCTTTCAAAATGCACTTCACCGCCCCAGGCTAAAATACGCTCTCGCATATTTTTCACCACACGACTTAGCACATCCGTACCGATATGAGGCTTGGCGTCGTACAGAATCTGCTCCGGAGCACCATTCTCCACTAAAATAGAAAGCACTTCCAGATTACGGCCTCCTTTGTCTTTAATCAGAGTATTTAGCTTCCCATCAGAAAAGGTTCCGGCACCGCCTTCCCCAAACTGCACATTACACTGGGTATCCAGTTTTCCGGTTGTCCAAAATTCCTGTACCTTCTCGGTTCGCCTGTCTACGTCCTGTCCACGCTCTAAAATAATCGGCTTATACCCATGCTTTGCAAGCATATATCCACAGAAAAGCCCCGCCGGTCCCATGCCAATAATGACGATAGGCTTTTCTAAGGGGTTACTGCCGCCTGTCGGAAAACGATAGGCCTCTTTTCCTATAATCTCTGCCTGCTTTACGCGACTCTGCTTTAGTACCCTGTCCTCTTTATCACAGGCAATATCTATTACATAGCTAAATATAATATCCGGCTTTTTCCGTGCATCAATAGACTGCTTTACAATTTGAAAGCTCTTCACATCCTTGGGAGCTATTTTTAAAAGTTTATAACATTTTTGCTCTAATGCCTCCATGGAATGCCCCACAGGCATTGTAATCTGACTTAATCGAATCATGCTTTATCCTTTAATCCAGGGTCGCATACTGACCGGCCAAATATCCGCTGGTCCACGCCCATTGTAAATTATATCCGCCGCAAATGCCGTCCACATCCAGCAGTTCCCCAACTACATAAACCGATGGACATTTTTTCATGGCAAAATGAGAATCTATTTCCTTCATAGACAAGCCCCCTGCACAAACCTGTGCCATATCAAAACCATTTGGCTTATCTACGTGGAGAGTCCACTTTTTGAACAACGCTACAAACTGGTTCCACGCTTTTTGAGGTACCTTTGCTACCGGTTGTTCTAAGGAAATTCCTGCCATTTTACAAAACTGCATACAAAGCTTTTTATTTAAAAGTCCCGCGCAAAACTGCTCCATGGTACGTTCCCCCAGCTTTTCTTTTCGCTGAGACATATATTGCATAAACGCTTCTGCATCCATTCCCGGCATTACATCCAAATGAACCTGAACCTTCTGACCTTTTACACATCCATAGGATGCAAAACGGCTAACCTGAAATACCGGAATTCCGCTTACCCCATAGTCCGTAAGCTGGATTTCCCCTTGTTCGTCACCAACCACTTTGCCTTCTATAGTAAGGGTCACTTTGCCTTCTACACGCACTCCTGCCACAGCCTTTAAATAATCTTCTTTACATCGAAGTTGAACCAGCGCCGGTACCACTTCCTCTATCTGACAACCACATTTCAGACTTCTCAAAAGCTGATAACCTGTGCCATCAGACCCGGTTTTAGGAGATGCCTTACTTCCGCAAGCCAAAATCACACGGTCGAACATAAAGCTTTCTGTACCACACTGTACCTTTACGGTTCCATTTTTCTGATATGTAAGTGTACGAGCCTTGCAAGCGGTCAAAACCGTAATCCTAGCTGCATGCGATTCTATTTCAAAACGAAGCACGTCTAAAACGGTACTTGCCTGCTCGCTGGCCGGATAGAAATAACCATGCTTCTCCTTATAAAGCATCTGTAAAGACGCAAAAAAGGCAAGCGTATCTTCCACGCCAAACTTATTCAAAAATGGAGAAATATCTGCTGTCGTATTGCTACGAAAGCAGGTATTATCCATCTTTTTGTTTGTAAAATTACATTTCCCATTACCGGTTGACAAAATCTTACGGCCGATTCTGTCACCACCTTCTAATACCGTGACTTCTGCTCCCAAACGCGCCGCCGAAATGGCTGCAATCATGCCGGAAGCTCCACCGCCAATAATGCCTATTTTCATACGTTACTCTCTACCTTAACTGGAATGAGATTCCAGGAAAAAATATAACGCTTCCTCATCTGCAATCTCTTTTCCATTTATAATTTCTTTTTGTGTTTCTGCCGGAAGTTCTTTCATTTCTATGCCGGTAGTCATATAACTTTCATGTAAATTCCCATTGCGATAGACTACTACATACTCATCTACCATTCGCAGTACAAACTCCGCCTTCTTGTCTGTTACCTTCTGAGAATTTTCCAACACTACGTTTTTTTCATCTACAACCCGAGCCTCCGTAGGGCTTTTTATGTCTGCCCCAAAATATTCATCCAGATTGTATATCTGTTCCTTGGAAGGGCTGTCTTGTGATATTTGCCGGTTATATATATACATACCGCCGACCGCCAGAACACACGCCAAGGCAGGAATATATATATAATACTTCCATTTATTTTTCATAGGGATACCAACCTCCTCTCAAAATATTCCTCTTTTCAAGGTTAGTATCCACCGAATATTTTATTTTATACCATTACTAGAAGAATTTGGTTATACTTTTTGAAATAAACGGGAACGGTAAATAATTAAATTCATCCCTGTCAAAAATATGAAGTGCCAAAATTGCAATAAACTGCAGCACCAGTCCAAGCAATACACAAATAAGTAATGTAGCTAGCCCGCCTAACGGAGTAAAGAGAACTCGCTGCAACCCATATAATAACAGTGCAATCATTGCAGTCGCAATCATCCCCGTGCCTGCGCGGAGAAAAACGGTTAAGTAATTAATACCTACAACGGAGCTTACAGACCATGCCGCAAACAACGTGGCAACCATAAATTGTACACTAATGCAGACGACATACATCACAATTCCTGCACCGGCAAATTTTGCACATACCGCCCCGGCAATCATGCTGGCAATCACGCCTGCAACCTGAGACAATACAACCTGACTCTGCATCCCGCGGTATTTAAGTACATCCTCCAATACTATGCATGGCAGCCCCAATAGACCTATTATGCTGCTTACCATAGCAAGCTTCATAAAAGATGTGAAGGTCTGCAAATCCCAAATAGCCAAATAGGACTTGTGGAGTGCAAACATAAAAGCACATATTGCCATACTATGAAGCACTGCATAGCATAAAACGGTCTTTAAATCCCTATAAAACTGTTCATGTGCTTTCTTGCGGTATGCGATATAAAGCCGCTTTTTATAATTGGTAAGCCCCAAATCACTAAGCGTCCAGGCAACACCAAACACAGGAAGTATCGCGCCATAAAAATTACCAAACAAATAGTTTTCCGATGCTATTTCTCCCAAAGACAACCACAAAAGCATAATAACAGGTATACGCTTTGCACACGGAACCACCACCTCCGGAAGTTCATCCTTAAACAATTCCAAGCATAGCTTCAAAATACTCTCTCTTGCGGCTCCGGACTGCTTATCAAAAATAGTAACCTTTCTTCTATGTAACAACCCCATCACGACCAGAAATATACTTGCTCCAAAAGCTCCCATAATCACCCCTGGTATAAGGCCAATTACTACATAAAAATGCTCCAATCGGACGCTTTGCATTAAATTAGCCGCCTTAGCACCATATTCCCCCAGAATAAGACTGCTGACCACTGTGCCAATCACCATGCATACAACAAACACCAGCCGGGATATACTGACGGTCACTCTGTCAAGCTCTGCCTGCATGATACCGCGAATCACCTGCATCAATGCAAGAAATGGTACGGAGAGCATAAAAAGCTCCAATAACTTGTCCACATAAAGCAAGTCGGTCTTGGCAATAAAAAATTCATTTATAAACCAAATTCCAAGCTCCGCAAATACCGTTGCAACAATACCATACAGTACCCCTGCCTTCCATACCCGGGAGGCATCTTTTAACATATCTTTTTTACGCCTTAGTCGAATCATATAATCCATGGTATCCGGAATGCCGCCCAAAAACAAATATGTAATCACAAAAAACAACTCCAGACTACCTGCTACGTAAATCATGCCCATACCGCCAATTCTGGTATACAACACAAGCATTGCCATAAAAAATATAATCTGTGCAATTCCTACGATTCTTTTGCCTTTTAAATCCATACTAATCTTCCCTTGTAATTCCTAACGCATTAAGTGCTTCGTTTTGCTTTGCTTCCATAACTTCTGCTTCTAGCGCCTCCATATGGTCATAGCCACACAAATGCAGCATACTATGGGCTACCAGAAAGGCAAACTCACGTTTCTTGGAATGACCATATTCCAATGCCTGTTCTGCTACTTTTTCCACGCTGATTACAATGTCGCCCATAAGAAGCATGCCTGTTTCCGGGTCAAAATAATTTGCTTCATTTTCCTCGATTAAAGAAAAATCCCCCGGAGCTTCAAAATCTAAATTTGGAAAAGACAACACATCGGTTGGTCTGTCAATTCCTCTGTGCTCTTTGTTAATTTCGTGAATGGTTTCCTTATCTACCATTGTCACATAAATATCAAATTCATATGGCACATCCTCCATATCTGCCACCTGATTGATCACTGCTTCTGCAACCTCTTTAGCATCAAACTCCACATCGAATGCAGCCTCTTCTTCGTAAAATAACGCCATACTTAACCTCTGTTTTTCTTTTTATCGTTTTCTTTTACGCCCTGATTACGACGCTCTTTAAACTTCGCCTGTCTGGATTCATAGTCATCATATGCCTTAACAATCTTTTGTACCAACGGATGTCTTACAACGTCCTTATTGGTCAGATTACAAAAAGCAATATCGTCGATGCCGTGCAGCACCTTCTCTGCCACATCCAAACCACTCTTTACGTCCGGTGCCAAATCCTTCTGGCTGGCATCCCCGGTTACAATTACCTTAGAACCAAATCCAATACGAGTCAAAAACATCTTCATCTGGGCAGGCGTCGTATTCTGTGCCTCATCCAAAATAATAAACGCATTGTCCAGGGTACGACCACGCATGTATGCAAGGGGTGCCACTTCAATCAGTCCCTTTTCCATATTGCGGGTAAAGCTCTCTGCACCCATAATCTGATACAGTGCATCGTATAAAGGACGCAAATACGGGTCAACCTTGCTCTGCAAATCTCCCGGCAAAAAGCCCAACTTTTCCCCGGCCTCGATTGCCGGTCTCGTTAAAATAATACGGCTCACCTCATTTGCCTTAAAAGCAGTAATGGCCATAGCCATAGCAAGATAGGTCTTACCGGTACCTGCAGGCCCCAAACCGAATACAATCATATTATCGCGGATAGCATCTACGTATTTTTTCTGACCCACTGTTTTAGGCTTAATAGGCTTTCCGCTAACCGTATGACAAATCAAATCTCTATCAATCTCTGTAATCAGTTCCTCTTCGTCTTCCATGCCCATGGTAATGGCATAGTCCACACTCTGTTCTTCTATTTCATTGCCTCGTTCACTCAAAATCATAAGCTGCTCCAAAATACTTCTTGCTTTTTCTACATGTGCTCTTTCACCGGTTATCTTAATCGCACCATTACGGTCTACTATCTCAACCTGTAAATCTTTTTCCATTTTCTTTACATACAAGTCATGCTGACCAAAAATACTTCGCATCTGCTCCACGGTAAGTTCCAGGGTGCTTTCATATGCCTTCTGAATCATTTATTTCCTCCGGTTCTTCGATTAACTTATGGTTAAAAGCCGGCATAATAACTTTCATCGTTCCTGTCAAAGCCCACTTTTCCATAATTACGTCTATTGTAACATTTTTTTCAAGAATTTGTACCCCTTTTTCTATTAATATTACATTATTTTTTTCAAATTCTTTTTCTAAAAGCATTTTTGCCTCTTCTTTGGTATATTCTTTCTCCATTTTTACATATTCATAGACTTCAAATGTCCCAAATCCTACTGAAATAGTATCCCACGTTAAGCTTTTTTTAGGAGCAAGCACAAAATCTCTATATTTAAATGTTCTGTCCTTCCATATATTACGATATATCTTCTGTCCTATAAAAAAATAATTACCCTCACTTTGTCGCCCTGTGTAGCTTTTGGTTACATACACCTTATTCAAACGATAATCCACCGGTATAGTGGTTTCAATTCCAATATCGGCATCTGCCTCGTAATACTGATAATATGCGACCTCTTGTGCTTCATTATACACAGGTACTTTTCCATCTACCAGTAAATCTCCCTTTTTCACTTCTGTACCCTTTTTTACCATAGGTACGCCATTCCTCACATAAATACTGGAAATGATACCATCTGCTGTAGCATATATACTGCTTCCATAAGCAGGCTTTTCCTGCTCTTGTGGCACCAGCTTTTCATTTTCCTTCATACTGATAATCAAAACGGTTCCATCCAGCTTGCCCGAAGTCCAGGTTACCAAATCAAATTCTTTTCGAATTTCCTTTTCCAATTCCTCTAAAGGAATGTCCTTTTTCCACATTCCTACATACACGCCCTGTTCCTTTAAAAAGTCCTTAAAAACATCTTCCGATATACTGTAATTTCCTTCCAATCTAATATGTAACAGCATATTGGTGCTTACAAACCATACCAACAAAAACAACACAAATCCCACTATCATAAAGCTGCGACGCACAAGCTTTGGCATAAAAAACGGCAGTCCGTGCCTTTCCACCACAACTGCCCTGATTCCAGCCTTTCGTGCTAATTTTCTGCAATTAAAAAAATCCTTCAGCCTCATATTGACAAAAATAAATTTGCCCTGTGCTTCTATATCCCAAAGTGACATTTTTTTGCGGGAACACATTACCAAAAAACGCTCCACGCCGCTGCCCCATATTTTAATACGCACATACCCATCCGCATACATGAAACTACGCATATCTTACCCCGCTACAAATATGTAATGCTGCGAATTTTTCCGCAAATCATCATATGTTCCTCCATGTAATGACTGATGTTTAAACGCTCCCCTTCCACCTTTATCATATGATGGCTGGCCTGGAGCAGCACTTGCCCTTCTTTGTATTCCAAAAGTGCTTTGTAATTTTCAATCCAAACTTCCGAACTTCCTACCACCGTAACCAGAGTATCCTTTAACACAGCCTCTGCCGGAAGCTTGTTATCTAATATTTTCTGCCTGAGTCCATCCGTATACTTTTCCATTACACGCTTAGGCGGCTTGTTTTTGATATATTTCTTTTTACGCTTCATATCACATTGTATGCGGAAGTTCTTTAAATAATGCAAAGAGCAGCCATATTTGACTGCTCTCATTTTTCATAATAACCTTCTTTACTATATGCTGCCCATTTTAAATACATCTCTTGATAGTTATTCTTTATAAATACTTGTATTTTTCGTATTTCTCTATCATTGAGATTACCTTTAGTTTGCAGAATGCTGTCTCCATTTTCCTTTACGAAAAATTTTGCCGAACCAGCTTCCGTTAATCTTCTATCACTAGCGTGAACATGCATACACTCTATAACACAATAAGATGTAAAATATAGATAATATCCTGCAACCTTAAATTCATAGTATTTCGGCATCTTATTCCTCCATTAAAATTGCATTTTTAAGGTAATACTGTTTTACAATACCTATTTCAATATCATCCATACTTGTATTAATTACTTTACCATCTTTATTTAAATATAGTGATTTCTTGTTGTTATTAAGATTTAAAATTCTTATATTTTCATTATCTTTTGTGAACGCATACCCATTAATAATCATATCCGCATTATCGGCCACTGACTGAATATTATTCATATTTCACACTCACCTTTTTGATTTTATCAACAAACTCATCGACATCTATATATAATGTTTCTAAAACAGGTACCAAGTCTATATATTCTTCTTCCGGCTCTGTATTATGTGCATACTTTGCCATAACAACAAGGTATCCTTTATTCCATTCTTTTACTTCTGTATACTTCTCAAGCGAATATGGTGCCTGAAACCGTATAATATAGTCTGCATACCTAAAGATAGTATAGTCTTTATCATTGCTTAAATAAGCTTCTTCGATTGAAATCGGTTCTTTAAAATTTTTATCATATACCACATAATCTACGTGCTTTGGAGACATATTCACACCTCTTTTATTTCACTTTATTTGAACGAGTCCTACTTTCTTATTCTATACTTTTAGGCATTTATTTATGATACGGCTCTCCTGCAATAATCCGAAACCCTCTATACACCTGCTCCAATAAAATCACTCGCATAAGCTGGTGTGGAAAGGTCATATCCGAAAAACTGATTTTGGCATCACTGCGCTTAGACACAATGGAGTGGAGTCCCAAGGAACCGCCGATAATAAACTGAATATGACTCTGACCTTGGATTCCTAAATTGTGAATGCGATTGGCAAACTCCACGGAATCATATTTTTTGCCCAGTATTTCCAATGAAAATACATACGCATCATCCTTGACATGCTTTAAAATACGTTCCGCTTCTTTGACCTTGATTTGCTCTTCTATCGCTTCACCGGCTCCGTCAGGCGTCTTTTCGTCTGCCACCTCTATTACCTGCAGTTTGCAGTATTTGCCCAGTCTTTTCGAAAATTCATCAATAGCATCCCGGTAGAATTTTTCCTTTACTTTGCCTACAGCAATAATATCTATCCTCATGGAAATTACCCAAAGATATCATCATAATGCTTATCTAACAGGGATTCTACGAAAGAGCCTTTGTTTGCAAGCTCCGGAAATGCTTCCACTACTTTTTTACGCATATATGCCATACGTTTGAAATAAGCTTCTTCTTCTGTTTCTGCCATAATCTGAGTAAGCAGCACCGGACTAAACTGTTCTTCCAGGAATTTTTCCAATTCGCCCTTAGAATCAGCCTCTTTATGGATTAAATCCTTATATTTACCAACATTTTTGGCTGATACAATACCAATAACGATAAATAAAATAAAGAATATAAACATTACACCATGGCTAAACCAGTTTCCTCTGCCGCCAATAGAAAACGGCAGCATTTCAAACCAGCTTAGTGCCACCAATACCACACCAAGTATACCGATTATCAGAAAACTGATTGCACTGGATTTATTTTCTTCTGCTTTTTCTTCATAATTCTGGTAAATATTACTTGGAGGAACCTGTTTTACCATTTCTTCTCTCTGTGCTTCCATTGCAGCGATTTCTTCCTCTGTCATACTTGCCAGTCTTGCTTCCTGTGCCTTTCTCTGTTCTTCTGCAATAAACACGTTCATCTGCTTAAATGCCTGCTTGTACTCCTTCTCAGAACAGTATAAACTCACAATTCCGTTTTCATCCGGTTCTTCCTCGGATATGCTCGTAAACTTACAGTACTCCAAATATTCCTTTACTTGTGTTGTTATTGGATATGGTGCCTGAAGCAAGACTTTTTTGCCGGAGCTTTCTTCCTCTATGCTAATAAGCTCACAATCACAATCCGCACAATGTGTAATTCCATCTCTATATTCATTTTTACATTTTGGACAAATTTTCATAACGGTCTCCTCTACTGTATCAAAGTATAAATTTCTTCTGTTCGTATATCTACACCATAATATTTACCGGTTCTATGCTGTTCGAGGGTTGTAGTATCTCTGGAAACTTCCGCAAAATAATAGCAGTCTTTTCCGACCTCCACCGTCAAAGGGTACAGGTATTCATATATCAGGATGTGTGTATCATCCTGTATAATATGCCCTTTTCCATCCGAAGCAGCTCCGCCGCTAATCAGATAATCCACCAAAAGCTTCTCTGCATCTTTACTCGTCATCTCGGTATCTAACGTGACATGAAAGTTTCTGGTAATAACCTCACTAGCCATACCACTGCTGTCAATAGATACAAACTTATATACAGACTTACCGGTAGGAACATGTATCGTTCCTGTATATAAAAGACTGCCTCTGGTTGGAGTGGTACCGTCTGTCGTATAATATGTACGAGCATAAGGAGTCTCTTCCACTTCAATTTCTACCGGATAATTATACGTACCACTGTTTGCTAGCACCTCCGGTGGAAGCACCTGTTTGGACTCAATAAAATACATCTTCGTAGTAACCGGGCTGGTCACACCATAATTATTTATAAACACTGCAGAAATCGTATTCTCACCAGTTTCCAGAAAAATAGTGCCTTTAAACTCCGGACTTTTCGCATTCGGTTCGCTGCCGTCCGTGGTATAATGTATGGTTCCTATGCCATCACTTTCTAATTTTAAGGTAATAAGAGAGGCATAAGTTCCCTCCGGTTGACTGAAGGTTACCGGAACGCACATATAGTTCCAGTATGTAAGTCGTATTGTTTCATCCTGTATGGTTGTAAGATACTCTGCAATACTTTCGTACTCTTCTTTTTCTTCATAATATGCTATAATTTTTTCTACCGCAGCAAGTTGTTCATCAAAGGTAAACTGAGGACTTCCTGCAATGATTTTGTAGATTTCTAAGGCTTTTTCATCCTGTCCAATCTGCATATAAATTTGACATAACTGGAATCTATGTGAGGCTTTCTCAGGGGAACGCTTGATAATCTGTTCCATGTAAGAAACAGCAGAATCGTACTCCCCATCATCCAGATAATATTCAACCACCATCTCATGAATAAAGGTAGAATTATTCCATATAGCTCTTCCGGCAAAAAAAGCAGCCGTAAGTACAAATATAACGATAGAAATTATGCCCCCGGAAATAAGAAACGCAGTATCCTTTTTAGTAATAATGGGCTCTTTTTTTGTTTGCTCTTGCTCTAAAGCTGCCGCATCTACGATTTCTTTCATACTTTCGGCAATGCTTTCTTCTACTTCGGCCTCGAATTCCGGCACCAGATTAATTTCATAACCACAGGCTTCGCAATATAAATGTCCGTTTGTTAATTCTTTCCCACATTTAGGGCAATTCATTTACTCACCTACTTTAATCGTTTCTAAACAATTTTTCATTAGCATCGCAATAGTCATAGGACCCACCCCACCCGGAACAGGTGTAATGGCACTACATTTTTCTGCTACCTTATCATAATCCACGTCACCGCAGAGCTTATTTTCTGCATTTCTGTGAATACCCACATCAATAACGACAGCCCCTTCTTTTACATAAGAATCATCTATCATGCGTGGCTTGCCCATAGCAACGATAAGAATATCTGCTTTTTTACATACTTCTCTTAAATCTTTTGTTCTGGAATGGGTAATGGTTACTGTGGCGTTTTCACGAAGCATCAACATAGCCATAGGCTTACCCACAATATTGCTTCTGCCGATTATAACACATTCTTTGCCTGCAATTTCAATATTACTGCGCTTTAAAAGCTCTATAACACCAGCCGGTGTACATGGCTGAAAACCCGGCTCTCCAATAAATAACTTGCCCACGTTTAAAGGATGAAAACAGTCTACATCCTTTGCCGGAGAAATTGCTCTTAATATCTCATCTTCACAAATATGCTTTGGTAATGGAAGCTGCACCAAAATACCATTTACGGATGCATCCTGATTTAACACGCTAATTAAATTCAGAAGTTCTTCTTCCGTGGTTTCTTCCGGAAGTTCATAAGAACGGGAAGAAAACCCAATATATTCACAAGCCCGTTTTTTGTTGCGAACATACACGCTGGATGCCGGGTCCTGACCTACCTGAATTACAGCAAGAGTCACTTCCACTCCCTGCTCCTTTAAGCTTGCGGCCTGGGCCTTTAATTCATCTTTAATCTCTGTGGAAATACGCTTTCCGTCTATAATCTGAGGCATAAATTAACTCTCCTTAATCCCATTAGAATAATCCGGTAATCTGACCGTCTTCATTTACATCAATGTTGTAAGCAGCCGGTGCCTTGGAAAGACCAGGCATTGTCATAATAGAACCGGTAATTACTACCACGAAGCCTGCACCTGCAGATACATATGCTTCACGAACATTAATTTCAAAGCCACTTGGTCTGCCCAGTAAATCCGGGTTGTCAGACAAAGAATACTGTGTTTTTGCCATACAAACAGGCAAATTACCAAAACCAAGCTTTTCTAAGTTTGCCAGCTGCTTTGCTGCAGCAGGAGCAAAGGTAACACCGTCTGCACCATAAATTTCCTTGGCAATGATATTAATTTTGTTTTTTAAGGTATCTTCTTTTTCGTATAAAGGCTTAAAGTTGCTTGGCTTAGTCTCAAGGGTCTCTAATACCTTCTCTGCCAAAGCTATACCGCCTTCGCCGCCGTGAGCCCAAACTTCGCAAAGTGCAAATGCACAATCTCTTTCTTCACAGAAGTTCTTAACAAACTCTACTTCTTCCTCGGTATCAGTCACAAAAGAATTTAAGGTCACTATAACAGGCACACCGAACTTCTGAACGTTTTCAATATGTTTTTCTAAGTTAACAATACCTGCTTTTAACGCTTCCAGATTTGGAATGGTTACTTCTGTTTTCGGAACACCGCCATTATATTTTAACGCCTTAATGGTAGCAACAATAACTGCAGCATCCGGATGTAAACCGCTTTCACGACAGGTAATATCGAAGAACTTCTCTGCACCTAAGTCTGCACCAAAACCTGCTTCTGTCACTACATAATCCGCCATCTTAAGAGCAGTCTTGGTAGCGATAACAGAGTTACAGCCATGTGCAATATTGGCAAACGGCCCGCCATGTACGAATGCAGGGGTATGCTCTAAGGTCTGTACCATATTTGGCTTAATTGCATCCTTTAACAATGCTGCCATAGCACCTACTGCCTGAAGCTGACCTGCTGTTACCGGGTTGCCTGCATAATCATATGCAACAACCATACGGCTTAAACGTGCCTTTAAGTCTGCCATATCTGTTGCAAGACAAAGAACTGCCATAATTTCACTGGCAACGGTAATTACAAAATGGTCTTCTCTCACGAAACCATCTGCCTTGCTTCCCAAACCAACCACTACATTACGAAGCACACGGTCGTTCATATCCAAACAACGCTTCCAGGTAATATTACGGGTATCAATGTTCAATACATTACCCTGCTGAATATGATTGTCTAAAATAGCTGCTAACAGGTTATTGGCAGAAGTAATGGCATGGAAATCCCCTGTAAAATGCAAGTTAATATCTTCCATTGGTACTACCTGTGCATAACCGCCGCCTGCAGCACCACCTTTAATACCAAAGCATGGTCCTAAAGAAGGCTCACGTAATGCAATAATTGTTTTTTTGCCTAATTTAGCCAATGCCTGTCCAAGTCCTGCATTTACGGTTGTCTTGCCTTCACCGGTTGGAGTCGGATTAATGGCTGTTACTAAAATCAGCTTGCCGTCCTTCTTATCTCCCATATTCTGCAGATAAGAATTGGAAATTTTGGCTTTATATTTTCCATATAACTCTAAATCATCTTCCTGAATGCCAATACGCTCCGCGACCTTTACGATTGGCTCCATTTGTACTTCCTGTGCAATCTGAATATCTGTTTTCATATGTATCCTCCAAATCAAATTTCCTCTAAAAGATTTTCAAACTGTTCTAAACTCATTAATACTTTTCTTGGCTTGGTGCCCTCTTCATCACCAACTACACCATATTCGCATAACTGGTCTACAATGCGGGCTGCACGATTAAATCCAATTTTGAATACTCTCTGCAGCATACCGATGGATGCCTTGTCCTTTTCAATGATGAAACGGCCTGCATCTGCAAATAATGCATCCTTATCATCACTCTTCGAGCTTGTACTGCCTGCCGCACTGCCGGAACCGGACTTTAGGTTATTAATCTGGTTCTGAATATCTTCCTGATATACATTACCAATCTGCTGATTTTTCAAGAAATCCACTACCGCGCCAACTTCTGAATCGGACACGAAGGACCCTTGCACACGAACCGGCTTACTGTAGCCCTGCGGATAAAAGAGCATATCTCCCTTACCCAGAAGCTTCTCAGCACCATTCATATCCAAAATGGTACGGGAATCCACACCACTGGATACTGCAAACGCCACACGAGATGGCATATTTGCCTTAATCAAACCGGTAATAACATCAACAGAAGGCCTCTGCGTAGCAATAATCAAATGAATTCCTGCTGCTCTGGCAAGCTGAGCAAGACGACAAATCGCCTCTTCTACCTCTCCCGGAGCTACCATCATAAGGTCAGCAAGCTCGTCAACAATAATAACAATCTGTGGAAGCTTCTTTGGTGCATTCACATCCCCCTTAGCAACCATTTCATCGACCTTTGCATTAAAACCCTTCATATCCCGGACATTCAGCTCTGCAAACTTCTCGTAACGGCTCATCATTTCACTAACGCCCCACTGAAGCGCACCTGCCGCCTGTTTTGGGTCCGTCACAACCGGAATCAAAAGATGCGGAATACCGTTATAAGAACTAAGCTCCACCACCTTAGGGTCAATCATAATCATCTTAACCTCATCTGGATGTGCTTTATAAAGAATACTCATAATCAAAGTGTTGATACATACCGACTTACCGGAACCGGTAGATCCTGCTATCAACATATGAGGCATCTTTGCAATGTCGGCTACTACAATCTTACCTGCGATATCCTTACCTACTGCAAAGGAAATCTTGGACGGAAAATCCTTAAATTCAGAGGACTCAATCAATTCTCTGAATGCAACCGCACTATTTTCTTTATTTGGTACTTCAATACCAATGGCAGACTTGCCCGGAATTGGTGCTTCAATTCGAATGTCAGTAGCTGCAAGATTTAATTTAATATCATCCGATAAATTCACAATCTTGGAAACCTTAACACCCTGCTCCGGCTGAAGCTCATAACGGGTAACAGCAGGTCCCTGACTAATATCGGTAATGGTAACATTTACCCCAAAGGTATGTAAACACTCCTGCAATCTGCGAGCAGTTTCTTCCAAATGCTTCTGACCGGCACCCGGATTAGAGCTCTTTCCCCTCTGTAATAAACTGATTGGCGGAAACTGATAAAGCTTGGCCATATCAATAGACATCTGATTTGCAGGAACATTTTTGTCTTTTAATTTTGCAACCGGACGACTCTCCTTTACCACCGGAGTGGATGGTTTTAACTCCACAGGCTGTGCAGGTTTCGTGTATACCGGTTCTTCTTCCGGTTCACTTTGTACAAAATCTCTCTGTGTAAACGCTCTTTGTTCCACCGGTTCTTTTTTTAATTCAGGGGCCACAAATGCAATACGCTCCTGTGCATGATAATTAGTCTTTGGTCTAAGCTCATGTAATTCGTCTGTTTCCGGAAGCGCTTTGGCAGCCGTCTCTCTTGATACCTGCATGGCCTTGTTAGCAACACTCACACCGGCTGTCACTGCCACAGGAGCTACGGCTTGTACAACGGCTTCCGGTTCTGTTTTTGGTTCCATGCTTACCTCTTCTGTAACCTCTAAAAGCTCGTCCAAAAATGCATCTTCTTTTGTCTCAATATCTTCTCCTAATTTGCTGAAAATAGAAGAAAAATTAATGCCTTTTACTTTTTTATTTCTATCATGAATTGCCGGAGCACCTTCTCTGCCGCTTAACTGTCTGTCTGTCAGCTTTAATTGCTCACAGTGCTCTACTTCACGTACCTTGGCTCTTTCGGCTGCATATTCACGCATGCCATGGGCACCATCTCGAGCTCTTGTTGCAACGGCATGACCGGTTTTCTGAACACCCTTCACAAAGGATTTCTCTGTAATTAACACCAGGCAAATAATACCCAGCACTATAATTACAAGGATACTGCCCCATATATCAAGCAATGCATGTAAGCCATATGCAATAGAACCACCTATAACACCGCCGCCATTGCAATACTCTACACTATTCTTATAGAAATCTATAAACTCATAACGTTCCATATCCTTTAAGCGGCCGGATGCAAATTCACCGATTGCACTTAAAAGCAGGAAAAAAATCGTTCCCGCAATCAACTTGCGCTTCATAGCGGAATGTGCTTTATTGACCCAACCGAAAAAGACTGCTACAAATAAAAATACCGGCAAAATATATGCGGTAAGACCTACCAGTCCAAACATGATATTTTTGAAGAATACACCAATAGGACCTACCAGTCCAAAATTACATAGAAACAAAAATACCATAAAAGCAAACATCACAATCAAACCCACCTCATACCACAATTCCTGGTCCTGGCGGTTTACCGTTTTGGATTTTGCCTGTGCATTTGTTTTGGAAGCAGATGCTCTCTTTGTACTTCTTGTTGTATTTTTACGATTTGTGTTATTATTTTTGGCCATAAATACCTTCACCTTTCATATCGCTGTACTGTCACAAAGACATAGTAAGCCATACTGTATCATTTTAACACAAAGTATCGTTTTTGTCATTGGTAATTACGCAAGAATTTCAATTTTCCTTTCTGCGCGCTTCTATCAATTCATGCAATTTCGCAATCGCTTCCTTGATTCCGCCCACTTCGTTAATAATTCCTTCGTCCACACACTGCTTTCCTACAAGAATGGTACCCACATCCTTGGTAAGCATCGCCGTTTCCATCATAAGCTCCTCCAAGCGACTTTCGGTAATATTACAATGAGTGCTTACAAAACCGGTGATTCTGTTTTGTATCTGTTTGAAATAATCAAAGGTCTGACGCACTCCTATTACCATGCCATTCATGCGAACCGGATGAATTACCATGGTTCCGGTAGGTACAATAAAGGAATAATTACAGCTTACCGCAATAGGTACTCCTATGGAATGTGAACCTCCAAGCACCAGAGAAACCGTAGGCTTACTCAAACTAGCAAGCATTTCCGCAATAGCAAGTCCTGCTTCCACATCACCGCCCATAGTATTTAAAAGCACCAATACACCTTCTATTTCATCGCTGTCCTCAATGGCAGCAAGCCCCGGCAAAATATGCTCATACTTGGTTGTTTTTGCATTATTTCCAAGCACATCATGCCCCTCAATCTCTCCAATAATCGTAATCAGATGTAAATGCTCTTTTTGCTTATTTTCATCCAGCAAAAGCTGACCGGTCTGCTCAATGCGATCATCCTTCTCCTGCTCTTTTGCATTTGATGTTTCGTTATTTGTATTATTCTCTTTCATACAGCCTCCATAAACTTAAAAAGACGAGAGCTAAACTCTCGTCTTAGTATGTTCAAAATATGATTTTTTAAACTAAATATCAAAATCAGCTGCATCATCCACCGCATAATCATAATGCATTTTGTCCTGTTCTACTTCTATTGCAAAGTCCACCTTTGGCTTGGATACACGCTTTGGAATTTCCATGGACTTCGGAATAAATATCTGTGGCTTCTCCGGAACCGTTACTGCAGGCTCTTCTTCAAAATGAATCACCGTCACTTCCGGTTCCTTTTTTTCTTTGACCGCCTTTATAGGCAACATCAAATATTGCTGAACGGAAATACCAAGCAAAGTGCTGATACCCATGTAAATCATAAAATCATGCTGTAAATACGTATCCAGCTCCAGTAATTGTAAAGCGAACAAAAAAAGTATCGACAACATAATCCAGGTGAACGCCTGTTTTTTGTTCAAAAACCAATAAATAGAAATAACTGCAATCGCTACAATAAATATAGGATGTGTACCAAGAGAAAATACAAATGCCTGAATATCCTCCAAATTCGGAATCTTCCAGGTCAGTTCAGAATATGACCGGATACCAAGGCATGCAATCAGTGCGAAAAGAAAACTACTGACTTTCATTTTACCGGCGTGGCGTCTTACCGCAAGCAAATATGCCACAATCAGCAAAATTCCGGAAATATCCAAGAAAACCGCTGCCGTCATAAGGATTGCCAAGAAAAACTCACAAACAACCGCTCCAAAACCGGAAACCTTGCTATAAGCATATTGAACCAGCAAGAAGGCTATGCATCCATAAATTACAAACAATAGCATAGCAGGATTACACTGCATACTCGTCTGTATACTATCCGGCAATAACATGGCTCCTCCCACATAAAACAAGGCTGCCACTACACCAAAAGCTTTGCGTATCGTAAAATACCAGATAATCACTGCCGCCAACAGAAGTAAAAATTGAATAAATGCACCGACTTCATAAATATTTCCCAGAAACATGCAAATTACATGTAAAAAGGCCACATATAATCGGGATGCCGGATGCGGATTCAAATACTCTTCTGCATTCTGCGAAACCTGTGCATATTGAAAATATGTATTATCCAGCTCTGCAGGCCATACCCCATGGAAATAATCTACAAAGCGGAATACCCATCCGCCAATCAATAAAAGTGCCAGAACACTGCATTCCAAAAAGAGACGTTCTGCTCTGGAAAACTGCACAAAACATTTTGTATTTTGCGCGGTTTTCAACAGGAATGTGCAGATTGCCGCAAGCAATATCCATACCAGCGTAGGAATTACAATGTCTGAGGCAGTCATATGGGCTTTAGATTCCACATACTCAAAAAAAGAAAACGCATATCCAAACCCTGCTACCACAGAAAACAAAAGCCATATGAAAATTTCCGGTATGAATGATAATCTCTTCATAGTACTCCTAAAATCAATTCAGTATCTTCTCAATATTATAACGTGGTCTTTCTTTCACTTCCATGTAAATCTTACCGATGTACATACCAACCAGACCAATTGCAAATAACTGTAAACCACCCAGTAACCATATGGACAACATCAAGGAGGTCCAGCCAGGCACCGTATTACCCATAAAATGTACAATTAAGGAATATGCCGCTGCCAAAACAGATAAGGCAATGATTGCTACACCAAGTCCTAAAATTAGGCTGATTGGCTTTACGCTAAAGGATGTAATGCCATTAAATGCCAGTGCAAGCATCTTCTTTAACGGATACTTGCTTTCCCCTGCAACACGTTCCTTACGACTGTAGTAAACACTTGTAGTATTGTAACCGATAAGAGGCATCATGCCACGAAGGAATAAATTGGATTCCTTAAACTTACTGAAATGCTCCAATGCTCTCTTACTCATAAGACGGAAGTCTGCATGATTGTAAACAGTCTTAACACCCATCACTTCCATGAACTTGTAAAATCCCTGAGCTGTTGCACGTTTGAAGAAGGTATCGGTGCTTCTGTCATTACGCACACCGTAAACAATATCATTTCCTGCGTAATAAGCATCTACCATATCCTCGATAACTGCTACATCATCCTGTAAATCTGCATCAATGGAAATAGAAATATCACACATATCCTTTGCAACAAGAAGACCTGCTGTCAATGCATACTGATGACCTACATTGCCTGCAAGGTTTACGCCCTTTACCTGTACCGGATGCTTTGCATGCTCACTTTCAATCAATTCCCAGGTGCGGTCTTTACTGCCATCGTTTACAAACATTACAAAGCTGTCCTCGGTAATCTTGCCCTTTGCTGCAAGGTCATTTAATACCCCTCTTAATGCTTCGGAACAAATTTCCAATACTTCTTCTTCTTTGTAACATGGAACTACAATCGCTAATTTGTACATATGTTTCCTTTCTGATTATGCCTGTTCTATAGCCTGGGCTAAGTCGGCAATAATATCTTCTACGTTTTCAATACCAACAGATAAACGGATTAAATCCGGTGCTACACCTGCTTCCACTAACTGTTCGTCACTCATCTGTCTGTGTGTATGGCTGGCCGGATGTAATACACAGGTTCTTGCATCTGCAACATGGGTTACAATAGCAGCCAACTTCAGGCTATCCATCATATTAGAGGCGCCTTCACGGCCACTCTTTAACCCAAAGCTGATAACACCGCAGGAACCATTTGGCATATACTTCTTGGCCAGTTCGTAATATTTGTTACTCTTTAAGCCCGGATAATTTACCCAAGCCACTTTTTCATGTGCCTCTAAAAACTCTGCAACCTTCTGTGCATTCTCACAGTGACGAGGCATACGTAAATGCAAAGTCTCAAGACCAACATTTAATAAAAAGGCATTCATCGGAGACTGAATAGACCCTAAATCTCTCATAAGCTGGCTGGTAGCTTTAGTAATATAAGCACCTTTTCCAAACTTCTCTGTATATACAATGCCATGATAAGACTCATCCGGAGTACAAAGTCCCGGGAACTTGTCCGGATATTTGCTCCAGTCAAAATTGCCGCTGTCTACAATGGCACCGCCTACGCACATTGCATGTCCATCCATATACTTGGTAGTAGAATGAGTAACAATATCCGCACCAAATTCAAATGGTCTGCAGTTGATAGGTGTTGCAAAGGTATTGTCAACAATAAGCGGCACTTCATGTGCATGTGCCACACGCGCAAACTTCTCAATATCCAAAACAACCAATGCAGGATTTGCAATGGTCTCTGCAACCACACACTTGGTATTTGGCAAAAATGCTGCGTTCAATTCTTCTTCACTTGCGTCCGGATCCACTACGGTGCAGGAAATACCCATCTTCTTCATGGTGCAGGTAAGAAGATTAAAGGTTCCTCCGTATACGGTAGAACTCATAATCAAATGGTCCCCTGCTTCACAAATATTAAATACTGCGTAATAGTTGGCAGCCTGTCCGGAAGAAGTAAGCATCGCAGCAACACCGCCTTCTAACTCACAAATCTTCTGTGCTACCGCATCGTTGGTAGGGTTCTGTAAACGGGTATAAAAATATCCGCTGTCCTCTAAGTCAAATAAACGACCCATCTGTTCGGAAGTGTCATATTTAAATGTGGTACTTTGATAAATAGGCAAAACACGTGGTTCACCTTTGGTTGGCTTCCAGCCGGACTGGATGCAAATCGTCTCGCGTTTCATAGTATAACTCCTTATTCGTCCCAGTTGTGATATACGCTTTCTACATCATCATCATCATCCAATAAATCTAAGGTCTTCTGAAGATTCTTGATAGCGGTTTCATCGGTTAAAGTAACATAGTTTTGCGGAATCATGGTAACTTCTGCACTTACAAGCTCAATGCCTTCTGCCTTTAAAGCATCACGTACTTCTTCTAAGCTGTCCGGATCTGTTAAAATTTCGAAGCTGTCCTCTTCCTCGTTAAAATCTTCTGCACCTGCATCTAATGCAATCATCATCAAATCGTCTGCTTCCATATCGCATTCTTCTTTGTCAATGATAATCTGACCTCTCTTGTCAAACATAAAAGATACACAGCCCGGTGTACCAATGCTTCCCTGACCCTTTGTGAATGCACTTCTTACGTTACCTGCGGTACGGTTTTTATTATCCGTCAAGGTATTAACAATAATAGCAATACCATTTGGACCATAGCCTTCATATGTAATATATTCATAGTTTACATTACCAAGCTCGCCGCTTGCTCTCTTAATACCACGTTCGATGGTATCGTTCGGCATGTTATTGGATTTTGCCTTTTCAATTACCTTTGCAAGCTTGAAGTTATTTGCCGGATCCGGACCGCCTTCCTTTACGGCAACTGCGATTTCTCTACCGATAATGGTAAAAATTTTACCTTTTGCAGCATCATTTTTTTCTTTTTTGTGCTTAATATTGGCAAATTTTGAATGTCCTGACATATTAATTCTCCTCTAAATTTTCAGTTTCTTCTTCCGGCTCTTCCGCCAGCTTTTGAACGAGTACACTCTGTACACGCATATTTTCTATTGATAAAACTTTGAAGCTATACCCCTTGTAATTACATTCAAAGTCTTCATCCGATTCCGGAATATGGTCCATAAGACCGATAATAAACCCATTTAAGGTTTCAAATTCGGTATCCTCAAATTCAATACCTAACTGCTCCTCGATATCCTTAAGAGGTGTTAAACCTTCCATAACATAGGCATCGTTACTCTTCTCTTCGATAAAATCCTCGTCTTCGTCATACTCGTCCTGAATTTTACCTACAATTTCCTCTAAAATATCTTCCATGGTAACAAGTCCTGCCGTCTGACCATACTCATCCACCACAATAGCCATCTGTAATTTCTTGGACTGCAGCGTTTCAAACAAATCATCAATATTGCGGGTAAGTGGCGTATACTCTGCTTTACGAAGAAGCCCCTCCACCTCGCAGACAGACACCGTTCTGGAAGTACCTGCGTTATAGAACCGCATCGTATCCTTCAGATACAAAATACCCTCAATATGGTCAATGGTCTCATCAATCACAGGATAACGACTGTAATTTTCTTCCAGCATAAACTGCAATGCCTCTTCCAATGTCATTTCCTTGTCAATGGCAATAATGTTTTTACGATTGGTCATAATATCCTGGGCTTCTTTGTCACCATATTCGAAGATTTTACTAATCATCTCCGCTTCATTGGCTTCAATTACCCCCTGCTCATGGCCTTCATTCACCATATCTATGATTTCCTGTTCAAACACATCTTCATGATTTTTCTCGTCACGACCACCAAATAAAAGCAGCACACCCTGGGTAAAAAACTCCATAACTGCCAACAAAGGCGTAAATATCATATCTGCAATACGTACAAACCGCACACTGCCATAAGCCCACTTTTCCGGCTTACGATTGGCAAGCTTACGAGGCAGCATAATACCAAAGGATGTAATCACGCAAATAAGAATAAATACAACAACCACCGACACCAAAATATGTAACAGGCTTACGCCCAGGATATCGGTATTTAAAATTTTTATGTCAGAAAACGGCTCCACAAGCAAAAGTCCTCTTTCCCTAAGAACCTTATACATACTTGCACCTATTATCACATGATTTAATGTAGCAACAAGACTGGTAAGCTGATTTACCTTAGTTGGATTATCCTCATAACGCTCAATATGAATTGCCAAAGGGTCTTTTTCCTCAAAAGCCTTGCGCTCCAACTCCTTTTCATCCACAGAATGTACTGCAGACTGGAAGCCATACATCAAAACATCTACCAACAATAACGCGAAAAAAATAATATAATAGGCGGGCCCGCCATTTTCAAACATACAAAAATCTCCTTTGTAGTAATATCACATTTAAATATACCAAATTTATGCCTTTTCGTCAACTGAATGACTGTTTACCAAAGATAAACTTATTTCCAGTGCGGAATTTACCTGTCCCATAATATCATCACCCAAATGACAAACCTTGTCTTTCAAACGCTTTTTGTCAATGGTACGAAGCTGTTCCAATAAAATAACGGAATCCTTCTCCATATCATACATATTGGATGAAATCGTAATATGAGTCGGAAGCTTGGCTTTTTCCAGCTTACTGGTAATCGCCGCACAAATCACGGTTGGGCTATGTTTGTTGCCCACATCATTTTGTATAATTAAAACAGGTCTGATACCACCCTGCTCACTTCCTATCACGGGTCTTAAATCTGCATAATAAACGTCACCACGTTTCATTTCACGCCTTCCTTTCTATGTAAAGGTTTCTTCTTTCATAGCTTAGTATGGCTCAAAATTCTTGCAGTATTCATTTTTTGCTTCTTAAGTTTATTCCGTATAAAAATCTTTTATATCGACAAGTTTTTCATGGTACGTATAAATCCTTGGAATCCGCCTGCCTAAATCACAGGCAAGCTCATAATTAAACCGGCCACTCAAAGCACCAAGCTCTTCCATGGTAATGCGTTCTTCCCCATCCACGCCAATCAAGGTCACCGGGTCATCCATGGCAGCCTCCGGAATATGCGTTACATCCACCATAAACTGGTCCATACACACTCTTCCTAAAATCGGCGCTCTTTTCCCCCTAATTAGTACATAGCCTTTATTAGAAAGTCCGCGAGGATACCCGTCACCATACCCTACCGGTATAGTAGCCACACGCATAGGTTTGTCAGCTACAAAGGTTCCGCCGTAACTAATCGCAGTCCCCGGTTCTACGTCCTTGATATACACCACATGACTATATAATGACAATGCCGGTTTTAACTCTAATATATCCCTTCGCATTTCCTCGGAAGGCCAAAGTCCATACATAGAAATTCCGGCCCTCACCAATTCCAGATAAGCATCCGGCAGCTCCATAATACTTGCACTGTTTGCACAATGCTTGTGTGGAATTTGAATCCGCAACTGTGATTCTACACGATTTACAAAGTTCTGAAATAAGGAAAGCTGCTTTACGGCAAAAGACTTATCAGCTTCGTCTGCCCTGGCAAAGTGGGTAAACATGCCGTCCAGTTCAAGCCCCTTAGCCTTTAACACCTGTACTACAAACTCCACGCCCTGTTCATCCGGCCTTATGCCAATTCGTCCCATGCCGGTGTCCACCTTCACATGGACCTTACAGGTCTTCCCCACTTTCTTTGCAGCGTCACTGAGTAATTTTATGGAATCCTCCCGAAAAACGGCAGGCATAATATCATAAAAAACCATCTTTTCATAACAGTCCGGGAAGCTATAACCAAGCACTAAAATAGGCTTCTCCATACCACTTTGTCTTAGTTCTACCGCCTCTTCTACTGTAGCTACCGCATATCCATAAACATATGCTTTCTTCTCCAAAAGCTTTGCAAGCCGCACGGCGCCATGCCCATATCCGTCTGCTTTAATCACTGCAAAAAAGAGACTTCTATCTCCAACCAAAGCATGCATGCTGTCCATATTGGCTTCAACATTATCTAAATTTACTTTTGCAAAAACTCTCTTATATTCCTTCATAACGACGAACCTACTATTAATATATTCTCAAAACAAAAGCAGTGCGCCAAAAGCAACCCTTCTGACGCACAAAATATTATAATTCCTGTCCCTTGGACAATTTGTAAGATAACTTCATCAGGCTTTCGGATAAATGTACATTCTCAACCTGAATGTCCTTTGGTACATTTAAATCTACATGGGCAAAATTCCAGATGGCTTTGATATTATTTTTTACTAATTGCTCCGCAACCTTCACAGCACCGGTTTTCGGAATGGTAAGAACTGCAATATCAATGTCATGGGCTTTGATGAATTCCTCCATATTCTCCATAGGCTGTACTTCCATGTCACGAATCTTCTTGCCGTGAAGCGCCGGATTGGCATCAAAAATACCTTTAAAAATAAAGCCTCTCTTCTCAAAATTCATATAATTGGCAATAGCCTGTCCCAAATTACCTGCTCCGATAATAATCAAATGATGCTTGTTCGTAAGGCCAAGAATCTTACTGATTTCACCATACAAATAAGAGACATTATAACCATAACCCTGCTGACCAAAACCGCCGAAATTATTAAAATCCTGACGAATCTGGGACGCAGTTACCTTCATAAGCCTACTCAGTTCCTGTGAAGAAATGCGCTCAATGCCCTGCTCTTTTAAATCACCTAAATATCTGAAGTATCTCGGAAGTCTGGAAATGACTGCCTGTGAAATCTGTTTTTCCATACGAAAAGCCTTCTTCCTCTAAAAAAATGAAAATTTGTCTATATTTTATCAAATTTAATTAAATTATTCAATAGTAAAGTAAAAAATTTAAAGCAATCATTTGACACACCCATACCTTTTCAGCTAAAATAATATAGAGTATTATTTGGAGGTATACACATGGTTTTATCCTGTCAGGACATTGGTAAAAGCTTTGGTGACATTACCATTTTGTCCCACATTTCCTTTCATATAGAAGATTACGAGAAAGCTGCCATTGTAGGTATCAATGGTGCCGGCAAGACTACCCTTTTAAAGGTCATCGTTGGAGAATACCCGGCCGATGAAGGTCTGGTTACCTTTGGAAAAGGCACATCCTGGGGCTATCTTGCACAACATGGCGCATTAAATACAGACTACACTATTTACGAAGAATTATTAAGCGTCAAACAGGATTTGATTGACTTAGAACACAAAATGCGTACTGCAGAGGCGCAGATGAAGCATGCACAAGGCGCAGCATTAGAAGAATTGATGGAGTCCTACTCTCGCCTCACACACCAGTTTGAAACCCGGGGCGGCTATATTTACAAAAGCGAACTTGTTGGTGTTTTAAAGGGGCTTGGCTTTGATAATGAAGACTTTGACAAGCCGGTTAATACCCTTTCCGGCGGTCAGAAAACCCGCGTAGCTTTAGGTAAATTGCTTTTGCAGAAGCCTGATCTTATCATTTTGGACGAGCCTACCAACCATCTTGATTTAAATTCCATTGCATGGCTGGAAAATTATTTGCTAAATTATAAAGGTGCCGTGCTGATTGTATCCCATGACCGCTACTTTTTAGACCGAGTGGTTTCTAAAGTTATTGAAATAGACCAGACCAAGTCCAATGTATTTTCCGGCAATTACTCCCAGTATGCCCGAAAAAAAGAACAATTGCGCGTAGCATACATGAACGCTTACTTAAATCAGCAGCGTGAAATCAAGCACCAGCAGGAAGTAATCGAAAAGCTCCGCTCTTTTAACCGTGAAAAATCCATTAAACGCGCTGAAAGCCGCGAAAAACTTTTAGATAAGATAGAGGTTTTGGACAAGCCTACGGAAGTTCGTGCCGACATGAAGCTTACCTTAGAGCCAGCTATTGTCAGCGGAAATGACGTGCTGCAAATTGAAAATATGTCCAAATCCTTTGGCAGTCTGCACCTATTCAGCGGATTAAACCTGGACATCAAACGCAGCGAGCACGTTGCCATCATCGGGGATAACGGCACAGGCAAAACTACCCTGCTTAAGATTTTAAATGGTCTGGAACAGGCAGATACCGGTACTTTTAAGCTTGGAACCAACGTAGAAATCGGCTACTATGACCAGGAACAGCAGCTTCTGCATCCGGAAAAAACACTTTTCGAAGAGATTTCCGATACATACCCGGATATGTCTAACACCAAAATTCGAAACACGCTCGCTGCTTTTCTCTTTACCGGCGATGAAGTATTTAAGCAAATCAAGGATTTAAGCGGTGGCGAAAAGGGACGTTTATCTCTGGCTAAATTAATGCTTAGTAATGCCAACTTTATTATCCTGGACGAACCTACCAACCACCTGGATATTGCCAGCAAGGAAATTTTAGAGGATGCCTTAAACAGCTATACCGGCACCGTCCTTTACGTATCCCATGACCGTTATTTTATTAACCGCACTGCCACCCGTATTATCGAGCTTTGCGGCAAAGAATTTTTTAATTACATGGGTAATTACGATTACTATCTGGAAAAGAAAATCACGCCTGCTGAGGAACTTGTGATTACAGACACTGCTCCTACGGAAAGCAAACTGGACTGGAAAGCCCAAAAAGAAGAACAGGCACTTAGGCGCAAGCGCGAAAATGACTTAAAGAAATGCGAAGATATGATCGCGGATTTAGAAGAAAAACTTTCTGCCATCGATGCAAAGATGCAGCTGCCGGAAATTGCCTGCAATTCCGCAGAGCTGGGCAAACTCACCAAGGAACAGACTGCTTTACAGGAGAAGCTGGATGAGCAGATGGAGCTTTGGGAGACGTTGGCGTAGATATATGAATAAAAATAATAAGCGGTGTTTCCACTTTCAATTTGAAACACCGCTTTTATTTTACTTTTTGATAATTTTACAAGAGTTAATTTCCATACCATCTTTCCGGAAAAACAGTTCGATTTTTGTACTTCCTGATTTCAAATTTCCTAACTCTACAGTAGCTGTTCTAAAATCAGTCTGAGACCCATTCATGCTAATGGTATAAATAAATTCATTGTCCTTCCATACAGACATGGACATCTGTGCCGCCTCAGAAACACCTGATGCTCGCACATTAAATTCCAACTGATAATCGCCACTCTCATGGCAAACAAACTTATATATATTACGAGTTTTATCTCTAATACCAATATATTCTGTCGGAATGCATCCCATACAATCCACATCAATCAGCACGCCCGCTTCTTTTATCTCGTAAACTTCTGTCTGTTCATACAATTCCTTATAAGATTGATCCTCACAATCTAAATATCTATCCATCACCAGCATACGCATGATTACCTTCAATACATTCATGGCAGATCTTTGAAGTTCTCCTAATGTCAATTTGTCTGTATGTAATGAAGTAGCTAAATTGTCATTATTTGAGTTGGTAATTGCATCCTTTGTTACCATATACAGGTCATTTTGACTTCGAACCATTGCTGCAAATTCCTGTTTTGAACTATCTTCACCCTCTTCATTACCTCTTGCCCACCAATCGGTCATTACCACCCCTTCATATTCCCATTCCTTACGAAGTATATGGGTTAAAAGGTCATAATTGCTGGCTGTCCATAGACCATTAACCGGTCCATATGTGGTCATAATGCAATATGCTCCAGCTTCCCTGCAGGCAATTTCAAAACCTTTCAAGTATAATTCTCGAATAGGTCTTTCAGAAATAACACCATTTGAAAAATATATCTGATGCTCTTGATTATTAGCAATAAAATGCTTAATGGTACCAGTCAACTGATGTTTATGCATTCCTTTTACCTGTGCAGAAGCAATTTTTCCGGTAAGGAATGGGTCTTCGGAAAAATATTCAAAATTACGTCCATTTAAAGGATTTCTATGAAGATTCATTCCCGGACCCAAAAGCGAATCAATTTTATTTCGCCTAAGCTCTATTCCCACCATTTCAAATAAATTTTCCTGTAGCGGTTCATTAAAACTACAAGCAAGACATGTACCGATTGGAATGGAGAAAGCAAATGTACCTACATCCATTCTAATACCACTCGGTCTATCCGTACAACATGCAACCGGAATACCAAACGCGTTCAATTCCGGAGAAATACCACCAAATGCTCCGCCGGTACCCGGTATAACTTTCGGTGTTTTCATACCCTCACCGCGTAAAAGAATACACAACTGTTACTCTATTTGCATGCTAATCCTCTTAAGAAGCCATAGGTATAAGCCCTTGAAGTATGTCCCCACCTACTATCTGCGGTTAAGAACGGAACATGATCATCTAAAACTAATCCTTCGTAACCCAAATCTACTAAAGCGTTCATCACTTTTGCCGGATTATATCTTCCTTCTCCCAGGAAACATTCTTTAAAGTTATCTACCTGCCCCTGTACATCTCTGAAATGAACCATATGAATTCGCTTTTCCGGAACGAATCGATTTATCATATTCATAACACATTCCTCGCCACCTAATTGTGAGAATGTTCCCATACAGAAATTAATACCCCATGCCGGGTTGTCTGCAATCTTTTCTGCTTTCTCAAAATCTTCCTGAGAAATAAATATTCTGGATACACCGGCAACTGTTTCCAGTGGAGGATCGGATGGATGGGTAATCAGTTTTACGCCTGCTTTTTCTGCCTCCGGTATAACCGCTTTTATAAAATAAGTAAAGTTGTTCCACAAATCTTCCTGTGTAGGTAACGGGCAATCCTCAGACATATTAATCATATGGTTTCTGCTCTGTGTATACGCATTTGGAACCTGATCTTCTATACTGCGGTCATAGGAGCTTACAAGTGCACCACCGCGGTAAGGTTCGCGGATACTGGTTCTCCATGCCCATGTAGGACAAAAATGATGTCCGAGAATCGGAATACCAACCTCCCCCATATTGCGCAAAGTCTTTATATAATTTTCTATCTGTTCATCACGTCCAGGTAATCCCAATATAATTTTATCAAAAAAGCGAATCGGAACATTTTCGATCATTTCCAGCTTGAGATCAAATTTTTCCGTATACTCTTTCAACCACCTTAATGAACGAACAGTCCAATAATTTTCATCGGAGGTTGCAATGGGCGGAGTATTAAAATGAAATCCCTCTGAACCCAATTGTCTGGCTAACATCAATGCGTCATCATCAAATTCTTTAATGGCACCTAAAATAAGTTTCATTATCCGCAATTCCTTCCTAGAACTGATTGTTCATTTTTTCTTTTTTTAATTCATTTAATAACTGTGGGTAAAGCTGCACACTCATAGCTCCATCGATTACAAGTTCTGTACCACTGATATTTTTGGATGCGTCAGTTCCAAGAAACCATACTGCATTTGCAATATCATCAAAATCAGAAATATCCCCAAGTGGAACCATTTCTCCGTTTGTAATCTGACGAGTTCCCATATTAACCCAGCGTTGTGTTTTAATCGTACCTGGCATAACAACATTACTTCTGATACCATACTGTCCTAAATCTACCGCTAATGCTCTTGACATGGAATTAATTCCACCTTTAGATGCGATATAAGCTACACGATTTGGATTTGGACGTAATGCTGTATTGGAACCAATAAATACAATTGCCCCTTTATGTTCCTTGCTCATACGCAAAGCTGCCTGACGCACAATCATAAAGTTCCATACCACATTGGTGTCAATTACTTTTTGGAAATCTTCGATGTCTGTTTCAAAAATTTTCATACCCACCGCCGGATCTTTTCCAGCACCCAAGTCAGCTGCATTCAGGCAAACAGTTTCTACAAAACGGCCTTGCTTGTCGATATCCTCAAACACATCCTTTACAGCCTGCTCATCTCTAAAAAGTAACTGATATCCTTTTGCATAGATATCATTATCCTTCATGAGTTGGCTGGCAGCTTCTTCCGCTTGCGCTAATTTTCTACTGGTAACAAAGACATCCCATCCTTCTTTGGCAAATCTCTCTGCTATCGCATATCCACCGTTACCTATGCTTACACCTGTCACAAAAATTGCTCTTTTCATTATTCAGCGCTCCTTCCGTCCTTAAATATGTCTTAGTACTTATATCTATAAGTTTTCTTCCCTTTTACACCCACACGAGTCTTAAAGATATATCCAGATAACGGATATTGTTCTTCATCTCTAAG
>JAFXAZ010000019.1 GCA_017521985.1 Lachnospiraceae bacterium | reverse complement strand
TCCGGCGGTCATCTCACCAAGATTAAATTTGAAGCTCGCACCCTTCTCAGTTGAGTACATAGTTGCGATATCGTTATAACCTGTTACACTACCGCTACTCTTCCATGTACCAGTTGTTTCAAATGCACTGTCTGCTGTGCTAACAACGATTTCAGCATTGGTATCCTGCTCTGGTTCACTTGGTTCTTCTGTGCCCGCTTCAGCAGGTACAAGTTTTATAGCACTAACTCTCGCTGCTTTAGAGTCTGACTCCGGATAAGTATATGTTATAGACTCTGTTCCGTCTCCTGTAAAATTCATTTTGCCGAGAGAGTACCATCCCGTAATGCTGCTATCTAACAATGGTACATTAACGGTTGTTGCTTCTCCGTTATGGTTGACCACTATAGGCATTGTAGTATTGTTATTGTCCTTATAAATTACATAATAAAATACTTCATATGTTCCGGCGGTCATCTCACCAAGATTAAATTTGAAGCTCGCACCCTTCTCAGTTGAGTACATAGTTGCGATATCGTTATAACCTGTTACACTACCGCTACTCTTCCATGTACCAGTTGTTTCAAATGCACTGTCAGCTGTGCTAATAATAATCTCACTGGCTGCATCTCCTTCACTCACACTTTCCGTAGCCATTGCTGGGATTGGTGATGACAAGAGCATTGCGATTGTAAGCAACCACCCTGTAATACGCATTAATAATTTCTTCATATTAATAACCTCACATACATAAATCAGTACCACCGGCTTAGCCGGTGGTTTGTACTGACCCTATAAGGGTCTTTTACCTGCGCTTGGGTCTAAAGACCCAGCGAGTTGGTCGCCAGCCGCAAATCATTTGTCTACGGAGCCTTAAAAGGCTCATTTTTTTAGCTTCGCTTTACCGGCTCACCCGTAAACGGGTCTACATATTCTTTTAATGTCATTTGGTCATATTCTAAATCTTCTTTTAATTGATTATGAATATATTCCTGTATTTTCTTTGCATTTTTCCCTACTGTATCGACATAATATCCTCTACACCAGAAATGACGATTTCCATACTTGTATTTTAAATTTGCATGTCTTTCAAATATCATTAGTGTACTTTTCCCCTTTAGATATCCTACGAATGCAGATACACTTATACTTGGCGGAATGCGTACTAACATATGAACGTGGTCTGGACATATTTCTGCCTCAATTATTTCGACACCTTTTCGTTTACATAATTGACTCAATATATTCGCTATATCCTTTTTTAACTCTCCATATGCCACTTTTCTTCTAAATTTTGGTGCAAATACAATATGGTACTTACATTCCCACTTTGTATGTGATAAACTATTCATGTCCATATTTGGATACCTCCTTTGTTTTAATGCGGTTGGCGAACCAGCATTATTATAACATTGGAGGTTTTTTATTGTAAGCTAAAGCCTTTTACTCTCACCTGCATAGCAGGTGGTTTTTTTGTTTCTTAAAGCTCCGTTTCTCTTTTAAGAAACTCCGCTTCAAGAACAGGCTTAAGCCTAACAACAAAACGCCAATCCTGCGGCATATCGCAGGATCGGCGCTCCATTAACCAGTATTACTCAAAACTTGCAATATACTCTAACATTTCTGCACGATACTGTTCGTATCCAGCCTTATAAAAGCCGTCTAATAATTCATCCCAATACTCTACCGGTTTTTCACCAGTGATAATCTTTGCTTCTTCCTGCTTAATATAGCTCTCATATTCCATAAAAGTCTGATCTTTAGCAATTGCAGGTACATAAGCACGATCTAATGTTGGCCAATAATTATCAAATGTAATCTGAACCAAATCACTCAGTCTCTTCTGCTCTTCAGCGGTATATGTCTTCTTGATAAAGAACTCAGGAGCACCAGAACGACGTACAAATCGAGTAAGCATATTTGTTACTGCATATTCGGTGCCATTTGCCTTATCAGCCTCTTTGAGCTTATCAGTCAATGAGAAGTCATAGTTTCCGGCTGCATCCATTGTAAATCCAACACCTTCCACGCTCTGTGCATTCAAATTAACCCACTGTTCATCAGACAATGCATAATCAATCAACTCAAGAATCTTTTCAGGATGTTCACATGTAGCGGAAATTGCATAGAAATTCCAAATACCGTTACTATATTCACCATAACCGTATTCGCCAATTGGATCATCTTCAACTACGACACCTGGTAAAAAGATTTCAGTATGTACTGGATTTTCACCTTCAGCTACAGTAATATCCATACCTGCAGGATATTCAGCCCACATACCATAGCTACCTGTCCATCTTTCTTTTGCACCCTTGCTGTCTAATGCATAAGCATCCGGATCGATTACGCCAGCTTCCCAGCACTTATTCATAAATTCAAGATACTGCTTATAATAGTCGTAATCTTTAGAATATCTTAAATCTTCAATATTTCCATCTGATAACTCATACCAACCACCGATATGGAAAATACGCTCAATACCGGTAAAGAGAATGCCATTCTTCTCATATGCCCCAATACCATATGTATCATTTACACCATTTCCGTCCGGATCATTATAAGTAAACTTATAAAGAATATCATAGAATTCATCCAGAGTTAAATATTCACCTTCTTTTAAATCAGAACCGATAGCTTCAAGCCACTGTTCATTTACACGCCAACCATCAGCACGAGCAACTGTTGAACGAGGAACCCCCCAAATTCTTCCATCCTGTAATAAATCCAATGCTTCCCAAGAAGCTTCAGATGTCCACTTCATAATGTTAGGATAATTCTCAATCATTCCGGAAATATCCCAAAACATACCCGCTTCGCAAGCATCTAAGAAACTTGTGTTTGACATCCAACCATTAGAAAAACAAATTAAATCTGGTTTTTCTTTGTCAAGTAATGTTAACTGAAGAGCATCCTCATAACCACCGCTTGCTGGAATTACCCATTCAATTTCAACATTACACTTCTCTTCCAAAATTTTCTGCCAGTGTCCAGAAATAGATTTTTCATCAGTATCAGCATCATAAATTCCATCCGGCAAAATAGATATCTTAACCGGTTCGGTTGAAACTTCTGTTTCCTTTTCTGCAGTAGAAGTTGTTGAATCAACCACTTCACTATTGGTTGCGCTACTATCTTTGCTCACATCATCTGCCTGCTTACCACATCCTGTAAACACACTTGCCACAAGTGCTGTAGCCAGCAAGCATGAAAGCATCTTTTTTACGATATTCTTCTTCATCGTAAAGTCCTCCTTGTTTGATATAATTTTATATTATCTAGGCTGTCGCCTAAAATATACTTAAATAATTTTTCTTTTTATCATCCCTTTACGCTACCAACCATAACGCCTTTTGCAAAATGTTTCTGCAAGAAAGGATAAACGCACATAATCGGCAAAGTAGAAACCACTACGGTTGCATACTGTATAGTCTTCTCCTGAATCTGCTGTTCCGCCTCCATAAGTGCCATAGGGTCCATCCCACCTTCTAATATATCAGTAGTCGCAGAAGCTAATATTTCTTTTAACACCAGTGCTATTGGCCACAAATCACTGTCTCGGATGTAGATTTGTGCTGAAAAATAGGAGTTCCATGAACCCACAGCCAAAAACAATGCTACAGATGCCAACACAGGCTTGGATAGTGGTAAAACTACTTTTGATAAGATATACGGTTCACTTCCACCATCAACCATTGCAGCTTCTATCAGTTCATACGGCAATTCACGCAGGAAACTCATCATAACGACACAATTAAATGCAGTAAAGCATCCTGGAAGTATTAATACCCAGAGAGTATCCAAAAGCCCTAGCATTTGTATATTCAAATAATTCGGAATCATACCTGCATTAAACACCATATTAAATATGATCAATGCCATAAAAAAGCCTTTACCTTTTGTTTCTTTTCTTGCCATTGGCCATGCAAACAAGAAATTAGTTGCCAATCCCAATAAAGTATGTACTACTGTAACAAAAATAGTATTGATGTAACTACGCCAAAATTTATCATTTTTAATTATCAACTCATATGCTGATACTGTAAACTTTTTAGGCCACATCATTGCAGGTGACTTTAAATATTCTTGATAATTGGATAAGGATACCGCAATTACATTAATAACCGGATAAATCATTATAAAAGCCACAATCGTCAGAAAAACATAATTCAGTACGACAAACATTTTATCCCATATACTAGTCTTGTATCGGGTATTTTTTGTCTTTTCTTTTACCACAATCCTTTACCTCCCATTCGTCTAGATAAGAAGTTTGACACAAAAACCATAACCATGCCTACAAGGGATTGGAAAAATCCAATTGCTGATGCAAAACTGTATTGACCTTGGCGCAAACCAAGCTGGTAAGAATATGTTTCCAAAACATCTGCTACTGTTTTGTTAGGAGCATTCATCAAAAGCCAAATCTGCTCAAATCCATTATTCAGAACATGCCCCATTTTCATAATAAGCATGATTGCAACTGTTCCTGCAATGCACGGAAATGTGATATGTAACATTCTCTGCCAACGATTCGCTCCATCAATCATTGCTGCTTCATACAACTGCACATCTACACCTGCCAATGCTGCCATATAAACAATAGTTCCCCAGCCCGCTTCTTTCCATATTTGAGTACCAATTAAAACAGTACGGAACCACTTTGGATTCGTTAAAAAGTCTATTTTTTCTCCTCCGAATGTCACAATCAGATTGTTAATGATACCGTTTGACTGTGATAGCAACCCAGTTACAATAGTAATAACAATAACCCAGGAAATGAAATGAGGCAAATATATAATTGTTTGAATGGTTCTTTTATATGTAATATTCTTCATTTCGTTTAACAACAATGCAAGAATAATCGGTGCAGGAAAACTCCACAGTAAGCTAAATATACTTGTTACAATAGAGTTCTTCAAAACTCGAAGAAAGTTTACCGACTTAAACAAATTTTGAAAATGTTTCAATCCTACCCATTCTGACCCCCAAATACCTTTTACAATCGAATAATCCCTAAAAGCTATCTGCAATCCATACATTGGCATGAATTTAAACAATATCATACACAGAAGACCGGGCACCATAAATATATACAACCAGTAAAATCTTCTCATGTGCCTGCCAAAAGATTGTGCTTTACTCTTTTTCATCTACACTACCTCTTTTCTTAAAATTTCTGTGAAAATTGTAACATTTTTATGAACTCATAACAATCGCACATCTTTTACCATTTTTTATAACTATTTTGACAAAAAAGTACAGGGAGCCAATAATCCCTGTACTTTTTTTACCTTTTTATACTATTTTTACTTTTTATTTCTATTATTACTATTTGTTATCCAATACTCAGGCAATTTAGGTGTTACAATTTCTACGCAGGTTCCCCCATATGAACTCCTATAAATTGCAAACCTGCATCCCTCTCCATAAATTAACCTAAAGCGTTGAAATAAGTTCACAATACCAAAATGTTCGCCCAAATAGACATACTCTTCTTTCATCATTTCCCATACATTATCTATTTTATCTTGTGGCATTCCTACTCCATCGTCCTCAACGCGAATAATAAGGCCTCCATCCACGGTATCTTTAATAAATACATAAATGTTTCCGGAAGCTCCTTTAGGTTGCAAACCATGGATAATTGCATTTTCTACAAGTGTTTGAAGCGAAATGCATGGAATCGGTACATCCTCTGCCCTTGAAGTAATATTATAATAAAAATGAATGTTAGGACCGAATCTAAGTTGTTCTAACTCAAAGAATTTTTTTATGTACTCCATTTCGTCAGCTACGGTTGTGATATTTGTAGTTTGCGATTTTCCTGCACATATAATATCTGCCAACAAAACGATCGACTGGCAAGTTTTGCTTTCTTCGCCCTGAGTTTCATCCATGGCAATCCAATTAATTGCTTGCAAAACATTACTCAAAAAATGGGGAGTCATTTGTTCTTGTAGTGCTTTAGCTCTGGCTCTTCTCAATGCTGTAACACGCTCTATCATTTCCTGTTCCAACACCATATTTTTCTCAAACATCTCAAGAATGGAAAGTAATAAATACTGTATTTCGCCTTTCTCGTCTTGCACTAAGAAATCTCTGGATGGATTCTCTACCAGATGCAAAATTGCTTCTATAGGTTTAAATAGTTTCGTTGTTGCCTTGTATGATAAAAATGCTGCAACAACAGTCGCTGTTATCACAAGGACTATTCCCAAATTTCTGAGCCATATACTGCTACGCTGAATTTCTTCTATAGGTACTAATTGTACACAGTTCCAGTCAAAATAGTCTATTTCTTTATAGAATACTCTTAACTTTTGATTTTCTACTTCCATTGTTATAGCATCACTGCTCTTTTTAGGTAATTGGAACTGAGTATTATCTAGGCTTCCCGCGGTATCCATAATTACATTATTTTCATTATCCACAAGTAAATATCTCTGGCGTACATAATCTTTTTCATCTACAATGTAACCGCACATTTTTTCGACATCCATACTCATGGATACAAACGCCCTTTTTCCTCCTGTCAATATGCGGCTTCTATAAATCGTAATAACTCTTTGTGGACTAGTATCTTTTATTCTATACTGACGCGGAATTGCAAACACTCCTAGGTTAGGGTAGCTCCCTACATAATTAAAAAAATCATCAACGATGCCTTTGTCATACAATCTCTGGTAATGCGTTCCATGTATTTGTGTTGACACGATATACTTTGAAATATCAGAATATACATCTACTGAGTAATATAAGTATTCCCTGTTTTCTTTTTTAATAATTTCCAATGCTTTGGTACTTGTACTTACAAAGGAATACGGAAGTGGCAATGTGTATTCTTCACAGAAAAAATTATATATTTCTTCATCCATTACTATTTTATCAAGTATATTATGAGCTTCTTCAAATAAGGAATTTATGGTAGCAATCGTACCATTAGTACTTCGCTCTGCAGCCATATCCACTTCCTTAAGTAAACTTTTTTGCGAGAAAAACCATATAATTCCGATGAAAACAGCCAAAGGAATTACCATATACATAAATATTAATCCCCAGTTCCTTATAAACATTTTTTTGAACTGATGATTCTGTATTGTACTGTTTTTTAGAAAACCAAATAAACTATTAGACGTTTGCGTTTCCACCTTCTACTCCTTTGACTCTGTAATCTCCCGGCATTTTCCCCTTTATCTTACGGAAAGATTTATAGAAATAATTCAAATTATTGTACCCTACTTGTTCCGCAATTTCATAAATATACAAGTCTGTATTTTCCAACAGTTCTTCTGCCTTTTCGATACGCAACTCAGCAATAATTTCGGTATAATTTTTGCCAGTCTGCTCCTTTACAAGTCTGCTCACATAAGAAGGATTTAAAAATACGTTTTCAGCAAGTGTATACAACGAAATATCTTCCGTATAGTGTTGGTGAATATAATTCAGAATTGCCTTTATCCGAATTTCCTTTCTTGATTCTGATTTACTATCCATGAAATCAAAAATAGATTCTATCTTCTGCCTTAACCAAGCTTTTAACAATGCAGACTCTGTCATGGAAAATATATTTTGATCTATACAAGAAATCGACATTTGATTCCAAGCCAATGAATCAACATTTTTTACTTCTTCCAACAGTTTAATTACCGTATAAATACACTGCTGTTGAGTATATACAATTCCGCCCTTTAGAAAATTCTGTACCAGGGCCCCAGCTATATCCAGACCTCTTTCTCTATCATTTTGTGTGAGATAAGATGCCAGCAACATATTTTGTTCCTTAATCATACTCAGGTAATCGGCATTTTTCATTAACTCATCAAAGCCTTCACCTGTTCCATATCTTTCAGCACAGTTTACCAATTCCTTTGGCGTACTCATTGTATATAACACTGGAATCTGTAAAGTAATAGGCATTAATTCTTTGATTGCACCTTGTATGGTACTTGGTGATATTTGATAATCACTGCCATTCTCATTTTCCCACAAAACGCCCAGTATGAAAGGATTTTCTCCTTCCAGTACTCTCCATGTAATTGGATAAAATTCCACATTTTCATCCAAGGACTCCAATACATTAACCAGTTGTTCTTGAAACTCTTCTTCACCACAATATTCTACAAATTCCTTATATTGCTGATCATTCTGTATAAGTATTTTTACAAAATGCAATCTATTATTTACAGATTTATCCCCTAATAAGGTTAATCTTTTTTCCAGCTTTTCAGAATGACGTAATACCCCAAAATAAGCATCCAAAACAAACTGCTGCTTTTCATAGTTTACAATATGATTGTATTCTTCCGTTACTCTTTGCTCTTGAGCACGTTGCTCATCCATTTTTTCTCGCAATGACTGGAATACTTCCTTTAACTTAAAAATAACTACTGGCTTTAAAATATAGTGTACTACTTGATATTCCACCGCTTCCTGAGCATAGGAAAAATCACGATAACCGGATAAAAATACTACTTTTATGGGGAGCTTATGTTGTGCCACAAAGCGAGCAACCTCTGTACCATCAACGCTTGTCATTTTTATATCCGTCAAAATAACATCCGGTGTATTATTTTTCAAATATTCCAGAACCTCTTTTCCATCTGAAAACTGGGCATCAACATGAAATCCTAATTCGTTCCATGGGACCTTGTTAACCAAATTATTTCTGGTAATATATTCATCTTCTGCTATTATAAGCGAGTACATATCAAATTTTTCTCCTTGCATACTTCTTTCAGTATCTTAATAAGTTATTATATCATTTTTATAAACGCATAACAATTATACATTTTTACCTATTTTAATAACTATTTTTACATTTAGAAACACTCTCTAAATTATATGCAAACAATTTTTACTTTTCTTACCTAAGAGCATAATATCAATATAATAATCACTATATCTCCCACCAATATGTGTGGCACAAAAGCAATTTTCCCATTTTCTCTGAAATTCTTCATTGTTACCTGCCTTCGCACCAATATCTCCACCATTCCCGAAAATCCCGCCAGTACCATGATCAGAATCACTATACCTACTCCTGCTACACCGCCGATACCACCCCAAAACAAGGTGAGATTTGCGAATACAAATCCATCCGCCATACCATAGACTCTGATCCATCCGCATAGCATCCATAGACCAATGAACAAAATAATAATTCCAATATCGTATATATTTCTTTCTCCGGCACAAAGTATCCATACCACTACTGCCGACATAAAGCCAATCAAATGCTTTCCTCTTGAAACTTCCATGGTTTTTGCATCTTCTACGGCAGCCACGATGAGATACACCGTGACTGCCAATACACAAATTATAAAAATAATACCCTTTATACTATACTCCATTATCCCTTATCCTCGTCCGAAGTTCGTCTATAATACTTCCGTTAGTCCGTATGGGCAAAGCCAACTCTTCGGTTAGCTTTCTGTCATCCTTCCATGCTTCTACTTCTATCACATACACACCACCCGGTGTAGCCAGAGGGATATTAAATTCATACACTTCTGTCTTGATCGCTTCCGGGAATTCATAAATATATTCTTGATTCAGTTCCGGATTTAATCGGATCAGCTCCTCCGGAAATCGTACTATAATCTTATCGGCATATCCACCAGTAGTGATGGAAAGTATTGCTCCATCCCCTGCCCGGAAATCTCCGTTTTGAGGTTCTCTTGCTCTTTTTAAATCTGCATCCATGGTAAATGCCAGACTATCACTGCCCTGCAGATTGACATTTCCCACATTATCAGAAGCTTCTGCTGATACCGCGAAATCACCTAAAAACAGATAGTCATCTTTTTCCATGGTAATCACTAATTCACCGCTATCAGATTCATAGGTACGCTGCATCTGGTTATCCAGATTTGTTATAATAACAATCAATTCTCTCATACCACTTCCTTCATCGGTTGCAGTGATTACAAAATCCCTTTTTTCCTCTGTCATATCAATATTGCCGGCGTTTTGTAAAGCCTCTATTCCTGTAATTACTGGTGCTTTCCCATCCGGGATCAAAGTAATGCCATGTGTCCGATCTTCTGTCTGATCTGACCAGTATTCTTCTGACTCAAATTCTGCCATAGCTCTTGGATATACTGTGATCTGTTTTCCATCGTTCCCTGCTCCAATGGCAACCTTCTGACTCAGACCTACTTTTTCTGCTGCATCACTACGCCATGCTATAGCTGAAGTGGGTTCCAAAAATGTTAATTCCCTGTCGGATGCATCATTCTTTAGTTCTTCATTTGCAAATTCTGCGCTGCCAATCTCAACACTTACTCTTGGTACTTTTGTTTGATACCATTCCTGCATGATACCTGATAAGGATACCATCCTCAACCAATCAATCTGATAATGATTCGTTGCTTTTCCGTCTGTATATCCAGAAAGTTTAAGGGTATGTTCCGTCTCTCCGTCTGCTTTAACATAATACTTCCCGGTATCTGCCGGATACACAAACTCTGTATCCTCTAATAACACCTGCTCTGTCTTAAGAGGCACATCCTCTATATAACCATCATCCGGCTCTATATCCGGAACCTCTTCCAAAGTCTTAATCTTGATATGAGCTGTTGCTCCTATATTCCCGGCAACATCCACCGCTGCGATATGCAGATATTGTATGGAAGTGTTCATCCTCACATCTACCCAGTTATCCCTTGTGAAACTTTGGCTCCCGGTAACTGTTCCATTTTTACTGCCTGATACAAAATACCGGTATCCGGACACACCGCTAACCAAGTTGTTTCCTGTGATATTTGAAGTAGCCAGCTTTTTAACCGTACCTGCCTCAAAACTTTCCACTTTGTGGTAATAGATGGTTCCAAAATCTTCCGGCATTACTACCGTAATACGGCAGATATCCTCTCCGCTAAGTGTCTCTGTATAGTCAGATATTTTCCCCGGTGCTGCCTTATCCCTGGCCAATACATCCGCTAAAGAGGTTACATCCATATAACCGACATCCACACTTTGAACACTTACTTTACCGGAACTACCATTTCCGCCTGCGACCATCTTAGTTCCTTTACAGCCAAAATCCGATACCGCATAACTTGTACCACCTACAGATCCTTTCAGACTATCAACCGTTTCCGTAGTCTTCCCGCACTGCCAGCCTTCTGCTAATTCGCAGGACAGATAATACGTGGTCTTTCGGCAGGAACCTGTATCGTCATCTGTCGTACCTCCACATCTCTGGCAAGTCCATTCATCTTCGCCATAATACCAGGCATGAACATCCTCATTTCCGTATAATCCATAATTGTAACCGCATTGTATACATATTCCCGATCCATCTTCATCCCAGTGACCATACCAGCCCCCAATTTCTCGTTCAGACGTCTGTATCAGATTTCCTCCACAAACCTTAGGATTATAACAAATCCCTCCGCTTGATGAGTTTCCCGTATGGGTATGATATCCACAGGCATCACTGTGACTGTGATAAGAAAATGCACCACTTAAACCTCCGGAATATCCTCCGCCACCGGCACCAACTCCATTTGCTCCTACAGCCACATTATTACCGCCGCCAGAGCCTCCGTTTCCGCCGGAATTACCTGCATTGGCTCCTCCGCCACCACCTGCTGTAATTAATAGATTTTTTGTTCCATTTCTGGTCAGATAAATTTGGGTAGCAGCTCCTCCGCCTCGTCCTAAATCAGAGGATGATGATCCACCATTTGCTCCGTTTCCGTTAGTTCCTCCATTCAAGCCATTTCCTGACGTACCAGGATAAACCGTCAGGATATCCCCTTTGTTCAGCCAGTAGGTTGCAGTTACGATACCACCATTTCCTCCGACATAAGTGCCATTATAATCGGCACCTTTAGCACCATAGGCAGTCAGCGTATAATTTCCGTTATAAGGAATGGTGTATGTAGTTCCTTGGTTGGATGTTCCATATTCTTTGGAAATACTGATGTTGCTCTGGATGTCATTTCCCGAAAAAATTTCTTTCCAAGATTTTTGATCTTCGGATTGATAGAGCCGATAGTATTTTCCTTTGCCATCCTTCTGCTCCCACTTCAGATCTACGGCTCCCACACCGCCATATGACGTATAATCATCGTATGCCCATAGTGTCAAAGTAGCCCACTTTGCGTACAGTATGGTATTTTTCTCTACAGTGATTTCATCTCCGGGTTTTCCTACAAAAGCATCCTCTCCTAATCCAGAATCTGAATACCATCCAACCAAAGACATATTGTTTCCCGTACAATCCGGTAACTTGAAAGAGTTATTAACATACTGTGCTTTCAGGCGGTCTACATTTCCATTATCCCCCAGATATTTATAGACATTGCTTTTAAACTCTCCAGAAAAGTAGGGCTGAACTTCCCAATGTGTAAAACTTTTTATAGTAGTAATTGGTTGCACGGTACTTCCACCGTTGGTGGCAAATTCTACCCGGTAACCGGCGGGTGGAACAAGCTGCCCATTGTCTATCTGATAGCTGCTTCCATACTTTTGTTTCTGCTCGTAAACAGCCTTACCCTGATAAGTACCTCCATTTGCATCCAGCAATAGGGACCCTTCCGCTTTTACCCATTGTGCATATAACTTTACGATTCCATTGTCTTCGGTAGTCAGATTTAACACTTCCTGCCCATCCGAAAAGGTTACACCGCTTCCATCTGCTTTCGTATTCCAACCGGCAAACAGATACCCATTGCATACATAACTATTCTTCCTTAGTGCTGTATCTGTATATCCTATCTCAGATGCCGGCTCTCCATTATAGGAATCACTGTTACCATACATGTGCATAGTTGGTGCCATATACCCTGCCACACTACTATCTGCCGGTGCATTCTGTCGATAAGTTACCTTATATCTGTTACTGGATATCGCCTTACAATAGTGTTGATAACTGCTCCCCTGCTCCAAATGAGAACAATGGGGACACTGGTACACGTAAATAGAGGATGCCGGAATGGATGTGATCTGTTTTACGGTAGATTCTCTGGCATAAATCAACAAATGTGCAGCAACCTCTCCGCAATCCGCACAGTAGGCAAACCATCCATTGTTATAGTAAGAATGGCAGATTTCATTTCGGTAATCAAATCCTGCAAAGGTATCCTTAGTAGGTGTATCGTGGATACATTGTCCCGGAGTATGCATGACTACCCATTTCCCTACGGTCACACTCCCTACTGCCTGTTTCCCATAGTAATGCTCGCCATCCCCCAAATTCCCAATAGAAGATTCTGCGTTCATATCCACGGTATATCCCCACGGAAGTCTCTCATTCGTTTTATCCCACCAGTCTGTAGTCCATGCCCGTTCTGTTCCGTCTGGACTTAGCGTAATATTGGGAAACTGTGCCATTTCACCGGTACTTGCTGCTGCATGAGAGGTAACCGGTGACAAAAAGAAACACAGTGCCAGCATACACAAAAAACCTTTTAAAAACTTTCTCATCTTCCTCCTTTCCGGGAGATCACTTTATGGTTGTCCCGCATCCGTAGCAGAAACCATCTTCTACATCTATGTGATTTCCCATGTCTTTTTCTTTGATTTCCCTATGATTACATTCAGAGCAGACCACAACTTCTTCGCTGCAACAGTCTCCCGACACTTCCACACAGTAGGAATGTTCTCCTGTTGGGGTACCTCCGGTAACCTGTGTTTCTCCACAATGGACACACACCTGATTTACCAGTCCTCCATTGCTGCAGGTGGGTTCCTGATAAAAAGATTCAAATACCCAGCTATGGTGGCAAGACATTTCCGGTTCCTTGGAAGAGGGGATTTCCGGCTCTTCTTCTGCAGGCAGCTCCGGCTCCGGTTCTTCCTGCGGAATGCGTTCCGGTTCAGGTACGATTTCCGGAAGCTGCTCCTGCTCTTTTGCTTCCTCTGATTCCGGTGTAGCTTCCGGTTTAACTGCTACTTCCGGGATAGGTTCCATTTCTTTCTCTTGCTCTGATATTTCTTCAGAACTTCCTTTGGAAACCACCTGTTCCTTGACTGCCACGGGTTCTTTCATCAGCTCCTGTTCCGGTTCCACCCTTTCTTCTGTCACCAGCGTATCTTCCGGATTCTCCAAAACTTCTGAATCCGGCTCTACATCGGATTTCTCCTCTGACTCTTTCTGTAGTTGTATATTTTCACTCTCCACCTTATAAACATCCGTCACTTCTATGCTTTCCGGTGCTTCCTCTATGGGTGGTTCTTCTCTCTTCCAAAACAAAAGGGCGGAAGCCACAAGTACCACTGCCATCACAGACAGAATCAGACATAATCGGTATTTTTGAAACAGATTTCCTTCTCCCATGCTCCGACTCCTTTTCCTTTAATCCGGATGCTTGACGATCTGGATCTTTTTATTTTCCAATGCCGCATAGAATGCCTCCACCGCATCCTTGTGGATGGGGATCATCACATACTGTGCAATGGCTGTGGTATCCTCTTTCTGAATGGCAATACCACTGCTGGTATAGCTTCGCTCGATGATCACACTGCTTAACACTTCTGCCACTTCCACTTCTTCATCCTGCCCTTTTTTGACCGTGTAAATATCAATCTGGTCTCCGGCACGGAGAGTTCCTGCTACACTCTGATCCAAAGCCTCCATATCTACACTCAAGAACACACTGTCTGCCGTTACGTTCCCCAGCTTTCCAAGCATGCTCTTTGTTACCATGCTCCCCTTATCGATGCCTCCCTTGGCATAAAAACCGATAACCTCCTGGATGTCGGTATAGGCTGCTTTGGGAATATCTGTCAGGGTTCTCTCTTCCAAGGCAAAATACACAGCGGCATTTTCTGGGGTAATCTCTGTGTTGTCTGCCACTTCCTCTACGGCTACCACCACCAGACCTTTTTCAAAATTTTCCAGCTGCCTTTTTTCCACATTCAATAAAAACACAAACAGGATGCCTGCCAGTAACAGACATACCAGGATGTGCCATATCTTCTCTTTCTTCTTTTTGCTTATTTTTACTTGATTTTCACTCATTTTCTTTCCTCCGATCATTCATCTACGATATCAACCATGTGATATCTGCTTACATTCATGGGTACTCCCATATACCTGACCTGAAACCGTATCTTTGCAAACAAAGAGCTTTCCCTGACGCTCATCCCGTTGGGTGCTGTCAGCACATCCTTTTGTCCCGGATGGATGGTTGTCACATATGCCCCGGTTTCATCAAAATCATACACGGTTACATCACTGCCATTTACCGAATACACCACAAAATCCTCTATCTGTACGTTCCCGTCTACCACAGGCACACTGCCCCTTACTGCAGTCATGGCATTCGTCAGTCCCAGTTCCTGCCGAAGCAGATCCTTGAAAATATCATACTTTTCTTTAGGATACAGGATCTGCAGTTCATCGCTTCTTCCATAGGCATAGAGCTCTTCCTCTTCCAATACCGCTGCTCCCAATAACGCATCTGTCATGCCATCGGTTATGGTTTCCGACAGCCAGCTCATCCTCCGGTAGGATACAAACATAAGCATGAGCTGTACGGTTAAAAACAGGATCATCAGATACAGCACCGGATTAAAGATGGTACCCGTATCTTTTTTTGTTTTTTTCCTCTTCCTATTCAATTTTTTGCAATGGATACCCTTTTTACGGACCAGGGTATCCTTTCCTCCTTCAGCATGGATTTTGTAAATCCTTTAAACACAATGCTCCTTACTGTCAGGGTTCCTTTGACCTGCAAGGTTACCGGATTTCCGTATCCTGCATCGGTAAGGCT
>JAFXAZ010000068.1 GCA_017521985.1 Lachnospiraceae bacterium | reverse complement strand
TTTTTGTAAATTCTTTACAAATATATTACAAAAAACGAAGTCTCTCTCTGTCAAAGAAAAGACTTCGTTCAGTAATATATATAATGTTTTAAAGATTTTCACAAAAATATTGTTTAGTTTAGATGGCTAAATGACATTGCATAAGCAAGGCTTTTCGTCGCACTTTTTTGTATTAAATTTTTATAAAGTGTTTATTTTACTTCTTCTTCCGCTTCCATCTCCTCAATCAGTCTCATACCTGCGGTATCCGTAACCGGTAGGGAGAATACGATAGAGCGCGCTTTGGACTCCAGTCCTGCCTGATCCATAATGGCACGCATAATATCGTTCTTTTGATTTTTACGTACAACGATAAATACCATTTCCTTTTCCGGCACCAGAGTTACACCCAGGAATTTCTCTGCCTTCTGGATGCCGGTACCTTTTGCATGAATTACCGTTCCACCTGCTGCGTGAACACTTCTTGCAGCATCCATAATCAGTTCGGTATATCCATGATTTGCTATGACTACCAATAATTCGTATTTTGTATCCTTCAATGTTGATTCCTCTCCCTTAGCAAAATTCTGTCCGTCTGTCAAATAACTCAGTGCTTTTTTGCCACCAATACTGCTGATAGGTATCAGGAAGGCTATGCCGATTCCCGGTATATCTATCTGCATTTTTCGTCGAAGCCCGGCTTTGAGATTCTTCCAGGTTGCTCCGGTTACCACGTGGAACAGAACGCTTTTTTCCGCACCGTCTAAGCCAAAATAATCCAGGATTTCGCTTGCTGCCGTACCTCGCCCACCGGTTGCTATGGAGATGTCTACACCATTTTCTTCATAAAAGTTTGTAAATTTTCTGGTAAGATTACGATTGGTAATCGTCACCATCATATATAAATTGTTCATGTTTTATCCCTCACTACAGCTCGATAATTGCATCTTCATCCAGTGCCGCAAAAGCATATTCCACTTCTGTCTTTTTGCCAAAATGCTGCTTTAACTGATATACCACACCCAGAATCTGAATGGTAATCAAAGGGGTCATGGCTACCATCGCTACTACACCAAAGGAATCCGCAACCAGATTACCGCCTACTGCAATACACGCTCACTGCGCTAACGGAAGAAGGAAGGTGGCCGTCATCGGGCCGGAAGCAACGCCACCGGAGTCAAACGCAATAGCAGTAAAAATTTTAGAAACAAAGAAAGACAGAATCAACGCAATGGCATAACCAGGTATGGTAAAATACAAAATCGGAATTCCGGTTAACACTCGAACCATTGCAAGTGCTACAGAAGCTGCCACACCTACAGACAAACTGATTCCCATTGCTCCTGCTGAAATAGCACCATCCGTAATTTCTTCTACCTGGTGATTCAAAACATAAACTGCAGGCTCTGCTTTTACAATAAAGAAACCAATCAGTGCCCCCAAAGGAATCAACAAAACTTTAAATTCATTTGATGCAAGCACTCTTCCAAGATAACTACCGGCCAGCATAAAGCCTACATTGGCACCGGTCAAAAACAATACCAGTCCAATGTATGTATAAATAAGGCCGATTACAATCTTGCCCAATCTTCTGCGTGACAGTTTCAAAGCAAAAATCTGAAATAGCCCAAAAATCAGAATAATCGGCAGCAGGGAAACGGCTATTTCCTTCATATATTACGGAATACCATGTGCAAACATTTCCCACAATTCCACGGAGTCTTTTACCTGCGGAATCTGTGCCACACTGTAATCACTTTCCGTAGGCTTAAAAATCATACCCAATATCAGCACCGCTAAAATCGGACCGATAGAACACAGAGATACAAGACCGAAGCTGTCGTCCGCCGCATGCTTATCATTACGAATTGCAGAAACACCCACACCCAGTGCCATAATAAACGGAACGGTCATAGGACCTGTGGTAACACCGCCGGAGTCAAATGCAACTGCTCTGAAATCCGATGGCACAAGTCAGTGCTTCCTTAAATTTTTCCTGTAGTTTCTTATTCCAAAATCTCAAGTCTTTACCTCTAATTCTCTTTACGCCTTCAGCCACTCCACAATTTCCTTAAACTGCATGCCATTGGATGCCTTTACCAACACAGTTGTGTCTGCAAAGTCCCCTGGCTTATGAGCCTCAAAGAAAGCTGTTTTGTTGGGATAGTATTCCGGCATAGCACGAAGCTTCCTTGCACCTTCATACATTTCCTTAGCCATGGTGCCAATAAAAATCATTTTGTCCAGTGGTGCCATAGCAGCATAGTATCCCACTTCACGATGCAGTGCCAGCTCATCTTTACCAAGTTCAAACATATCGCCTAAAATTACTACTTTTGTGCCCTGCGCCATCATCAGTAAATCAATGGCACTCTTCATAGACACCGGGTTTGCATTGTAGCAGTCATCGATTATGGTCTTATCCGCCAGTCTCATAATATTGCTGCGACCACCGGTTGCCTGCACGGAGGCAATACCGGAAAGCACTTCTTCATTAGTCATACCAAGAATACGACCAACGCAAGCTGCTGCCAGTGCATTTACCACCATATGCTGCCCAGGAAGCGGAACGGATGCATCCACATCATCCCCCATAAGCTGCATCTGAAAATCACTTCCAAAAAGACCTTTACTCTGGATTTCCACCGCAAAAGCATCCTTTGCCACATCGCCCTCCGGACCTATACCAAAGAAATACGGTTTACGTCCATGTACCTCTTTTATAGTCGCCAACTTATCATCATCGCCGTTTAAGACCACAAAACCATCTTTATCCATAGAATCAAAAATTTCAGATTTTGCCCGAAGTACACCGTCCCTGTCAATTAAATTCTCTAAATGGCATTGCCCAATATTAGTAATGACACAAATGTCAGGTTTGGCAATTTCACTCAGTCTGTGCATTTCACCAAAATGATTAATACCCATTTCCACTACCGCAGCCTCATGCTCCGGTCGGATGCTCAAAATTGTCAGTGGTAAACCTACTTCATTATTAAAATTGCCTTGGGTCTTTAATACGTTGAACTTCGTACTAAGTCCCGCTGCAATCATTTCCTTGGTGCTGGTTTTACCCACACTGCCTGTCACACCAATTACCGGAATAGTCAACTGCTCTCTGTAAAATGCTGCCACCTTCTTTAACGCTGCAAACGTGTCCGGCACTTGAATATACGGCACCTCCACCTCCGGTGCATTCTCACAAATCACCAAGGCTGCGCCCTTTTCCACTACCTGTGGGATAAAGCTGTGACCATCCACACGCTCTCCCCTGGTTGCAAAAAATAAAAATCCCGGCTCCACTTTGCGAGAATCCAGTACCGCACCTGTTATTTCGAACGCTTCCTTGCCATCCCCCTGACAAAGAGGACTATTCAGGCAGACTGCAATATTTTCCAATGTCATATTTTGCATATATGTACTCCTCTATCCTTGAAGCAAATGCTTATTCTACATCTCTTAAAGAGATCTCAATCAACCACTCACACAAATCCCCATAGGAAACGCCGATGGCCTGAGCCTCCTGTGGAAGCAGCGATGTCGGTGTCATGCCCGGAAGGGTATTTGCCTCCAAACAATACATTCTGTCATCCTCTGCAAGCATAAAATCCATACGGGCATAATTTCTAAGGCGAAGTGCCTTAAATACATCCTCTGCATATCCCTGCATGCGCTTGGTGAGCGTCTCACTTAATTCTGCAGGACAGGTCTCTATGGTAGAACCCGCCTGATATTTATTTTTGTAATCGTAAAAACCTGTGAGCGGTGCAATTTCAATAACAGGCAATGCCTTACCGTCAATCACACCAACGCTAAACTCTCGCCCTTTGATATACTGCTCAATAATAATTTCTTCATCATAACGGAATGCCTCTGCTTTGGCAGCTTCGTAGTCCTCTTCCTTTTCTACAATAAAAGTACCTACACTGGAGCCGCCGTTGCAGCACTTTACTACTAATGGAAACGGTACCGTCTTTGGGTCACATTCCTGCTTCTTTAAATGAATGCCTTCCGGGGTTGGAATACCGTTCTGACGGAATAATTCTTTAGCAATAGACTTATCCATAGCAATGGCACTGCTTACATGGGTAGTGCCGGTATAACGAATACCCATCAAATCAAAGTACGCCTGAATCTTGCCGTTTTCCCCTTCTGCTCCATGAAGTGCCATAAATACTACATCCGCCTGCTGGCAAAGGTCAATCACATTTGGACCAAAAAAGTTTTTCTTGTAATCCGGACGCATTGCAAGAATCTGGGCAATATCGCTGATTTCCGTAGAAACACCACGCATATCTGCCGCCCAGTCCTTATTCAATGCAAATACGTCCTCAGACATATCTCCCGTGTATCCCAAAAAAACATCCACCAGAATAGCCTGATGACCTTTCTCCTTCAGTGCCTTATATATTCCTGTTCCTGAGGACAATGACACATCTCTCTCTGTGCTGATTCCTCCTGCCAGTACCACAATTTTCATAATTTACCTCCAAGGCAGTTACTCTGCCTGTTTTTTATCTTGGTAGGAATAAACCACTTCCCCACCTATTATAGTATATAGCGTTTCCGTCATAATTTCCATAGGATTTGCATGAAAAATACTAATATCTGCATCTTTTCCGACTTCCAGACTTCCCACACGGTCACTTATCCCTGAAATCTGCGCCGCTTCAATGGTAATTGCACGAAGTCCTGCCATAAATGGCAGCCCCGCTTTCACCGCCATTCCGGCACACAATGGCAAAGCCTGTATCAGAGACACCGGATGGTCGGTGGTAATAGCCACCTGCACACCAGCCTGATGCAAAATACCTGCCGTCTTAAACGCCGCATTTTGCACCTCAATTTTACTTCTGCTGGCAAAATCGGGACCTACAATGGCTGGATATCCTGCTTCCGCCAATTCCTCCGCTACCAAATGTCCTTCACTGCAATGGTCTAAGGTCATGGAAAGACCATACTCTTTGGCAATACGGATAGCTGTAAAAATATCATCCACGCGATGAACATGCGCCTTTAAAGGAATTTCGCCCTCAAACACCGGAACCCAACATTCTTTTGTAAAGTCTGTTTCAAATTCCTCGCCCTGTTCCAGTGCCCTTTTTCTTCTCATGCAATATGCCTTGGCATCATGCAGTTCCTGACGAAGCATTCCTGCAATTGCCATACGGGTAGCCGGAGACTGATTTTGTCCACTATAATTTACTTTTGGATTTTCACCAAACGCAACCTTCATAGCTGAAGGCGCCTTTATTACCATTTGGTCAACGCATCGCCCAAAGGTCTTCATTACCAAAAACTGACCACCCACTACATTGGCACTTCCGGGTCCTACCTGCACACAGGTCACCCCTGCACGCACTGCATCCTTAAAAGCAGCATCCATAGGATTTATAGCATCAATAGCCCTTAGCCAGGGGGTCACTGGATTGACTGTTTCATTACAGTCGTTTCCTTCCATACCCTTTTTTTCTTCCTGAATACCGATATGACAATGGGCTTCTACAAACCCCGGCAAAATCCAACCGTCTTTTGCATCAATTACTTCTTCACCCGCTTCCGGTTCTACAGGAATATCTCCTATATCAACAAGAATGCCATCCTGAATCCGGATGGCACCTTTCTCTATAATTGTATTTTGCGAATCCATAGTATAAATGGTTCCATTTACAATATACATACTTATTCTCCCATATAATTTTCCGGACATACCGGCTGACCATTTTGTGTCATTGCAAAATAAAGATTGCTTCCTTCTTCTGCAAAATATTTGGTAGGAGCTGCCACATAACCAAGCACATCACCCGCTGCAACATAAGTGTCTTCTGCCTTTTGTAAATAATCCAACTGGCCATAATAAGCTTTAAATCCGCCACCCAAATCCATTTCGTAAGTCCAACCAGTCTCATAATCCCAGTATCTTCTGGTAATTTTTCCTGCGCTGACTGCACAAACCGGTGTACCTTCTTCTGCTGCTATAATCATAGCCGGACTATACTTATACTGGTCTAAGGTTTCAAAATAAACAGCCTTGTCCATACTATATGGTATTAAAATGTCACTTCCCTCCGGCACCGGCCAAATCATGTTCATGCCGTCAAAGCTAAGCATCATATTTTCCACAATACCGGACATAGCTTCCTCTGTCAGTTCCTCCGTTGTTACCGTTTCCGCAGTTTCTCCACGCACTAAATTATTGCTGGATTTTGTTGCAGAAATTTTGGTATCACTTTCCTGTTCAGAAACAATGCCTGTACGTCCCGGATTTTCAACGGTCGTAGAGTCCACATTCTGCAAATCGATATTCTCTACTCCCGGAGCCTGCAGCACGTCACCGGACATATCGCCGCTAATACCTGTATTATTTTCCTGAATCGGAGTTTTTTCAGAAGCATTATTATTAATGTACATTCCTGTTATAGTCAATGCAGTAAGCACAAACACTGCTGAAGCAGTTACAATTAATTTTTCTTTGTTTTTTGCTTTTGCCTGACCTCTTTTTTCAAATTCTGTGACTTTATTATCGGTATTTTTATTATCCATAGATTTCCCTCCTGTACCTTGCGGATACTTTTAGCACCTTATCTACGGATAGTATTAACCTGTTAACCAATTTTATACATTTAAATTTTTATTGTGTTGCAACTAAAATACCATGCACTACCAAACGCTGGTCGGTATAAGTTGCACCATGACACGTTGAAAGTGTAACAATCGGTGCAGAGTCCGGAATACCTTCTACATCTTTATACACTGCATTACTCAAAATGCGGCTCTTATATTCCTGATATGTCTCTTCCGTATTTGGAATTATATAGGTATCAGAAGTCGCTGTTGTAACATAATAGCTGCAAATCAAATACTTGTAGGTCTTTCCCTCTGTATATATGTAGAAATACGGATTGTTTGCATATGTTTTAGTATCGTTATAAAAATATTTCAAACGACCAAACATACTGCCATCCTTCATATTGTGACCATGCACAATGGTATTGTAGTCTTCGAATGGGTTTGCGGTAACCTGGTCTAAGAAGATAGAACCACCTTTATTTTCCTCATTCCTAAATGTATGGGTCAAATAATAATCATTGTCACTTCCAAGAACCATCGGATAATTAATAGATGCTCCCGGTATGTACAACCATCCCACGAAATCAGAATTCACTGCCTCTAATGCCGCAAATTCCACTGACATGTTTACAAAACCATCATGGTAGCGCATCACAATTTCTTCCTCTTTAGACTCTGTGGTCGCACTTGTAGTGTTATTACTTTCCTTTACAGGCTCTGTCGGCTCTGCTACCACCGGAATCTCCGGCTCATCTTCAATCTGCACGAAATTTTCCAATTCCTTGTATTCATCTCTGCTGGCCTTGTACTCCATAGTGATGTTTACCACTTTATAAAGGCTGAACAAAAAAACTACTATAACGATGACAAATAATACTATCTGTACCGCACGAAAAACTTTATCACTCATAATTCCCTCCTATTACTCCTTTATAATAGACTTTGATTTTATAAATTAACACATATTATAACAAAATCCCACCGTAATATCCAGTGTTTATTTTAAGGTTTCCATGACCTTCTCCGGAATAATAAAGCTCTCGTAGGTTTCTGCCTCGGTCAAATCCAACTCTGCAGAAAAAGCAACCGCCACATTTGTCACCAAAATGTCTACATTTCCATCGCAGGCGAATCGAATACTTTGTATTTTATTATCCTGCATGCGTACCTGCATGCTGCCGTTCTCAAACCGAATTGCCATGTCCGTGCTTTCCTGTGCAATCGCAGCAGCAATCTCTGCCATGGCATCTTCCTCCAATGCCAGGCTGTAAATGTACATACCATCCACTTTCGTACAGCTAAAGGTACCATGCAAAAACAATTCATACGCCAGTCCCAAAAGCATGGCCGGCTCTATGCTCTCTGCTCTCTTGGTAGTCACAGAGTATCCCTTTTCATTACAAATTTTATCTTCCGTGAAATATACAGAGAAATCGTTTTTCCGAATGCAGTTCACCCGCAAATCATCTTGCTCCTTCGTAATAAAGGTTATATCCTCTCCAACCGACAACGGGCCGCAGTCTGCGTTCAAATAAATCTGCATGCCCAAAGGATTTCTGTCATATAAGTCCTTCCAGCCAGCATACAAACGGAATACATCTTCCGTCATAATTTCTTCCACCTTTGGCTGCTCGGAAAGAATAGCCTCTTTTACGCTCTCCGGCACTTCTGTCAACACACTTTCTGCATCCGTCGCCCTCAAGGTCACTGTAATATCAAAGCTTTTTTTATCTCCATCCTCTATTTTGCCCTTTGAAGCCAAGACAATAGAATCCAGTGTTTCTTCCTTTTCCACCACATCTACCTGTAGATTTGCAATTTCTAAAGTATCCTCCTCGGCATCCGGAAGCAAATATGACAAAAGCTTCGCTCTGCTTTCCGGCTTCACAATTATGCGGTAAGTCTTTGCATCCTCTTCCTTTAACGTCTCTATATCTACATCCTGATAAAGAAATACCAGGTAACTCACCAGTTCTGCATAATCTGCAGATACTTCACTGGCACGATATGCTTTTCCATTCTCCAAAAAGATCATACCATCCGCATAAAAGACGGACACGCCGTACTGACGGATACCGGTTACTTGATGTCCCTCCAAATCGGTAGTAAACACCGTAGCCTCCATTTCCGACTGATTATCACCAAGCTTCGTTTGTACCGAAAGCTCCATGAACATTTCCGGCTGCTCCACATACTCTTTCAAAAGCTGGTATGCACCTATTCCTCCCGTAAGCTTGCCCTTTAGAAGAACTACAGCCAATATAATTGCCAATACCAAAATACATACCGCCAGTACCCATGCTAACCACTTTACTATATTTTTCTTTTTACGCATCAACCAAATGACACCACCTATCATTCCCACTATTACGATTACTGCTGCCAGCCAGAGCGTCCAAAGCCGGGTAGTCTCCACCACTGCAATCTCAGCATCTGTTCCGGCAATGTTTACCACAAAATAACTTCCTGCTTTTTGTCCATCCGCCTGTTTCCACTTGCCATCCTGCTTTACATATAAAGAAAGATTTTCCTTCTCCGGCTCCTCTGGCAAGTATCGCAATGTATGCAGTAAAAGTCCGTCCTCCGGCACTTCGATGCTCCACTGCTCCAAAATCTCCGTTTTGTTTAGCTTATCCCAAAAGCCTTGTTGTTCTTCCCGGGCAAAATCCGCTTCTTTTTGTGTAATTTTCAAAGTATCCTCTGTCGCAAACTGCCCCTCGGCCAGGAATACTGACCTTCCGTCTTCACGTACATCTGTGCTTTTCAAGGTGGTTATATACACAACATCTGTTGTTGCATTTTCACCCCTTAGCAAAGGAATGGTGACGTCTTCAAAATCCCTTGGAAGATTATCCACTTCCAACAGCTCCTCATAGGTAATCGGCTCCGCCTGTCCCGCATAATTGATACGATTCATACCGGCCAAATCTTCCGATACAAAATAGCATTCCAAATAATCTCCGGCATATATACCTGCAACAGCACCTGCAAACTGCTGTGCTCCTATCACATCCACCATGGAGTAACACCATCTTACGGTACTGCTTTCTCCGGTTGCATCCTCCATAATACCGCTGCCCACAATGCCGCCAATATAATTTTTACCGCCAAGGCTGCATTTTGTAAAACACCTCTGCACCGTGCTTCCTGTAAGCCCGGCAATGCCACCCACATAATCGCCACTCTCACTATAAATGGCACCGTAGCCTTGGCAATCCGAAATAAAGCCTAAATCCATGCGACCGCAAATACCACCTGCATAATGTTTCTTTGCAGTAATTACCGCCATATTTTCACATTCATATATAATAGCAGTAAATTCATATTTGCGACGTTCTTTCATGGAAATTTCCGCCGTCAAATCGTCTTCCGGGTCCAGTTCATATTCCGGAGAAATGGTTCCTGCAATACCACCTACATTGATATCACCGTAAATGGCTGCCTTGTTTCTGCTCTTCATTACCTTGCCCAATGTTGCAGCTTCCAGATTTATCTCAGAAATATCATCTGCAAAATCACTTAAGGCCAAATTTTCAGCCTCTTCCATTACGCCTTCCAGTGTATCTGAAAGACTAGCTGCCTGCCGGTCGAGCTTTTCAACATTTTTTCCCAGAAGCCCTGCCGTACCTGCTGTTTCCTGCACCAAAAGTTCAATTTGTTTGACTAAAATCGCACTTTTGACCTGAAGCTCTGAAAGGCTTACACCACCTGCATCATCCTCGTTATCAGCCTCCAGTACCTTTTCCATTTCTTCTGTGTATGCCTTGATTCTGTTGATGCGCTTTTGCAACGTTGCATTACCGGTATCTATGCTTTTTTCCAACTGCTCCACCGCCGCACTCAGTTCCTTTGCTTCCTGTCCAAGTCTGGCAATGCTGCTGGCAGAAAGCTCGACCTCAATATACGGCTCCATCTGACCCACAATACCGCCTACGTCCTTTCGGCCATAAACTGCACCTAGATTCTCACAATCTGTTACAAATCCACAGCTTCGCCCTGCAATACCCCCCAGATTATATCCGATATGTGGATATCCAATGGTACCTGCGTTGGTACATGTTTCTATTACACCGGTGGAATACCCTGCAATACCACCGGTATCGGCTGCAACACCCAATAAATTCATGCTGTTCATCTTAGACAAGTCCATAGATATATCCAGATTTAAGTCTTCCAAAGAAATGACTGGATCTACACTCACATTATTGACACTTGCGTCATTTTTGCACTTGATAATAGTACCTTGATTATAACCGCATATACCACCGGTCATGGTCTCCCCAAGTACCATTCCACTGATGCGGCAGTTTTGAAGCGTAGCCAATGTGCCATTTATACCCACAATGCCCCCGGTATGTGTCTTTCCTTTCACCGTTCCGGTAAAGGTACTATTTATAATTTTACCATAATTTTCTCCGGCAATGCCGCCTACTGCATTATTTATGCCGGCAGGTTCTACGTTACCGGTCACGTTTATATTTTTAATAACGGCGCCTTCCTGAACCACACCAAACAAACCTGCCGGTGATACGCCGGAGTCTATCTGCAGCCCATTAATAGAGTGCCCTTTGCCATCAAAGATACCGCCAAAAGTCGGAATTGGTAAAAATTCCTCTTCCAAGAAAATATCTGCCTGCAGCACTACGGTCTTTCCACGAGACCAGGAATCCAGCTTACAGTTCTCTGCCAGTTCCAATAAGTCCTCTACATCTTTAATTTTAATGGTTTCTTCGCTTACATAAGTAATATCCGCCGCCTGCACAGGAACTACGGACCCGCCAAGAACGACAGTCAGCGCCAGGACAACGATGCTACTTACCACATTTCGCCCGCCGGTTCCCTGCTTATGAAAATCCCCCGGCATGGAGAAAGAGGTCTTGTCAATAATTTTTGCACCCACCAGCAAAAGCTGCGGAAGCACAAACATAACCAGACAAATAGATATCAACGTACCTCTTGCCAGATTTAACCCCATATTGGCAATGGAGCCCTCGGAAGTCATATTACCGATAAAGAAGCTTGCCGTCGCCATAATCGTTCCGGAAATCGCAATAGTCGGAAAGGCAAAATTCATGGTTTCCACAATCGCCTGCTTATGAGGCATCTTGTCCTTTAATTCCATAAAACGGCTTGCAATTACAATGGCATAATCAATATTGGCACCCATCTGAATAGCACTTACAATTAAATAAGTCATAAAGAAAATACCCTTTCCCGTAAAAGTCGGAACGGAAAAATTCATCCAAATACTGCCCTGAATTACCAAAATCAAGAGCAACGGCATTCCCACAGACTTAAAGGTAAATAACAATACCAACAATACAATTAAAATCGTCAACACACTAATGACCGTATTATCCCTGCTAAAGGTTTTCTGGAAGTCATACTCGCTGGTTGGATTTCCAACCACGTACACCTCGCCCTCCGGATAATATTCCTCTGCAATTCCTCTCATGGTATCCAAAAAAGCATATAACGTATCTCCACCCTCCGGTATATCCAGATACACTAACATGCGACTATAATCTTCACTTTGCAGCTGCTGCTTTGCACTCTGCATCTGCGTCTGTGCCACAGAAAGCATTGCCTGCTGCTCCTCACCAAGAGACACTAATCCGGAGTCCACCTGCTCACAGACAAATAAAAACATATCGATTAATGGTACCTTATATGTAGAAATACTGCTGATAATTTTTTCATAACTTCCCTGCTCTGCCGCATATGCCGCATAAATAACCTGCGCCAGTTCATAATCCAAATCCGTAAGCTCTGCAAATTCGCGGGGACTCAAACTATCGCTAAGTACATATCCGCCTAATGCTTCCACATTGGCAAGTCCCATGGCAGACTCCACCTCTTCGTATTCACTAAGACGTGCCAGAATTTCCCCTTCCGCTTCATAATCTCCGGCAGGAAGTACCAACGCCACCATTTCAGATGACGTAAAATTGTCCGCAATCATATGCTCTGCAATTTTCTTCTCGTTTAATTTTGCCGTTTCCAGCTTGTTATATCCATATACATACGGACAATCCCCTGCAAAATGACAGGCTGCAAATATCACTGCCACAAAAATCGGTGGCACAATAAAACGCGTGGCATAAGCAAACTTGCCAACAAAAGGAATTTCCGGAATGAAATTTTTATGTGTGGTTTTATCCATCAGAGGACCAAACAACACCAAAAGCCCCGGCATTACTACAAATACAGAAAGCAGCGCGAAGAAAATAGACTTAATCAGATTAATCCCCATATCCGGCCCAATTTTAAACTGCATAAACAGCATAGCAAACAAACCGCCGACGGTAGTCATACTGCTGGCTGTAATTTCCGGAATAGACTTGCTCAGTGCTGCCACTACCGCCTCTTTGATTGGAAGACTCTTGTGCTCCTCCTTGTAACGATTACAAAAAATAACTGCATAGTCTAAGGATAAAGCAAGCTGCAGCACCGTAGTGACCGAATTGGATACAAAGGAAATCTTGCCCATAATAAAGTTGGTTCCCATATTCAGCACCGCTGCCACAATAAAAGTCAAAAGCAATACCGGAATTTCTGCGTAAGTCTGGGAGGTCAAAAGCAGCACCAAAATAATAATCACTGCCACATACACCATAATCACTTCCACTTCCCTAGCTATAATATCCGGAAGCGAATACCCAATTTCAGAGCCTACATATACGTCCTGCCCTGCCAATACCTCCTTTACTTCAGCCAAGGACTTCTCGCATCCGGAATCATACTGGTCATATGCAAAAGAAATAGTATACAATGCAGAAGCATTCTGATAGTGAGCAGAAGTCCGGTCAAAGGTCACACTCTGAACCCCTTCCACCTCTGATATATCGTCCACATACGCAAGCGCATCTTCATATGTAATATTGGCAACCATTACATTGGCAGTGCCCAATGTAACAAAGTTGTCCTCCATGATTTCCATACCGATTTTGGTTTCTGAATTCGACGGCAAATAAAATACCAGGTCATTTTCCACTTCTACCCATCCTATGGAAACGGCAGAAAATAAAAAGCCTAATATCACGAATAAAAAGAATAAATTACGCTTTGCCACGATAAATGACGCGATCTTTGTCATAAAATTTTCTCCTGTTTTTTTGCGAGCTTCTTCACTCATAAAACGCCTCCGAGAAATATATTTGTCTAATTATAATATATAATAGGTTTTACCCTTTGTACAACCCTTCATAAAAATTTAATAAATACCTTGATTTACATGACATTTCAATCTCACTTTTGTACTTTTCAGAAAAAACTACTGACTTTGACCCTCCTGCCATGTATAATTAAATTACCAAATATAACTACAAATTTTTAGGAGGGATGCTTATGTTATCATACGTATATTATGAAGACGTATTTCTTGAAAAACAGAAATATAATCACGAAAAGGATGAAAGCTTTTCCATACAAATTGCCAAAATTTTAATCGTATTTTTCGTGCTCTTTTTACTATGGAACGGCTATTCCCATTATAAACAGATTGATTTGATTCGTAATGGTACCCCTGTGCTTGCCGAGGTATCTGTAATCGGCGATGACAAATACATTTCCTTTACCGCAGAAGACGGAAAACACTACGAAAAGCACATTTCCGGTATGTTTGTGGCTTACGGAACCGATGTGGGAAGTACCCGTACTTTCAAGCTCTCTGACATCTTCCCTCAGAAACCGGGCGATACCATCATGGTTTACTATTTAGAGGAACCGGCTGATGCAACACCGCTAACCTCACCATACTTCTTTTATGCTATGTATGCCGTTTCCATTACAGGTATTACTTTTTCTTTTTGGGTAATAAGAAGGACAAAGCGAAGTAATAAAAAAAATAAGCCGATAGTGGAATGAAGCCCACTGTATTCAGTAAGCTCTTTGGTGAAGAAATCTTTTCAAATCAAGCTATACACAGTCATTACAAGCAGTTAATGTTTATAATTATTGACAAATAATATGGTTTAGTTTATAATTATTGACATTGCGAGGTGATTAAATGAAAAAAGCATCCTATAATATATTACCGGCAACGGAGGAAATACTAAAAACAATGGGAGAACAGATAAAATTGGCAAGACTTCGTCGCAACTTGTCTGTGGAGCTTGTTGCCGAGCGTGCAGGTATTAGCCGTGCCTCACTTTGGAATGTAGAAAAAGGCAGCCCTTCGGTGGCTATCGGCATATATGCCGCCGTTTTGCACGCGCTTAATAATATGGATAAAGACCTTTTGCTTGTAGCAAAGGACGACATTATGGGCAGAAGAATGCAAGACCTTAACCTGCCAATCCGAAAAAGAGCACCCAGGAGGGGGGGGGAATAAGATTGAAAAGAGTGCTAAACGAAAAAATTATATATGTTTATGACAGCTTTACTTTTGATGAATCCAAATTACTTGGCAAGCTTTTTGTTAATACCATAAAAGGCGGTGAAAGTTATTCTTTTGAATATGACAAAGAATGGCTATCATCTTCCGGTTATCCCGTTGCCATAGACCCCGATTTCATAGGTTATGGCGGAAGAGAGTATCCAAATGGCAGGTCTATCTTCGGCATATTTGCAGACGCTTCTCCTGACCGCTGGGGAAGAATTCTTATGACAAAAAAAGAGCGTAAACTCGCCGACAAAGAATCCAGAAAGCCTCGAAGACTTAACGATAGTGATTTCTTAATTGGCGTTTATGACGAGACCCGGATGGGTGGCATTCGTTTCAAGTTAGAAGAAGACGGTGAATTTTTATCCAATGATAAAGAGACCGCCACTCCACCTTGGGCAACACTCAGAAGCTTAGAAGAAGCATCAAGGCAATTTGAAAATGACGAAACTGCCCTTGATGAAAAATGGCTTAATCAACTACTCAGACCTGGTTCCTCTCTCGGTGGTGCGAGACCGAAAGCAACGGTGGTTGATACAGAAGGACAACTATGGATTGCAAAGTTTCCCTCCAAAAATGACACCAACAACACCGGTGCCTGGGAGAAGGTTGTTCACGATCTCGCGCGTATGTGCGGTCTCAATGTTCCCGAATCTAAGCTCGAAACATTTTCAACGCTTGGCAGTACATTCCTTGTAAAGCGTTTTGACCGCAAAGGCGACAAACGTATACATTTTGCTTCTGCTATGACCTTGCTGGGTAAAACAGATGATGCTTCTGCTGAAGACGGAACAAGCTATTTGGATCTTGCCTCCATCATCATATCTAGCGGTGCAAACCCTACGGCTGACTTAGTTGAGCTTTGGAAGCGTATTGTATTTAATATGGCGGTTTCCAATACCGACGACCATTTAAGAAATCACGCTTTTATTTTAAAGAAAAACGGCTGGGTGCTTTCTCCACTTTACGATGTGAACCCCGTGCCTTACGGTGATGAGTTATCTCTTAATATTAACGAACACGACAACCGTATCTCCATTCCTCTTGCTATTGAAACTGCGCACCGTTTCGGCCTCAAGGAAGAGAAAGCTGCTAAAATGGCAAAGGAAATCACAGAAACCGTAAAGAACAATTGGGAAAAGCTTGCCACAAAATACAATATACCGCGTGGTAAAATTGAAGATATGAGACCTGCATTCAGTGCTTGTTACGAATAAACAAGTACATTGGAAAGTATGTGTCACACAAAACGGAGTTGTCGTACCAACGAATAGAAATTCGTAGGTGCAGCAACTCCGACTTTTTACTCCAATCTAAAAACCTGCTTTAACGTAGAAGCCTTCCCAAGCACCGGATCCACATCCAGCTCCAAAATATCACTCATATAGGCATTCCACCTTTTAATCACGTCACTTCCGACTTTAACATTATCCGCAAAAGCAATACCCTTTTCACACTCATAATATCCAAACAAGGTATTTCCAGCCAAAAAAATCGTGTAATTACATATGCCCGCTGCTTTTAATGTCTCTATCATTTCCGGCCATATTTCGTCATGCCGTCTGATATATTCCTGCTCAAATCCGGGCTTAATCCTGCCCTTCCATACCATAACCTTGTCGGCAGGAGTAATTAGGTTTTTAGGTGTCAAAATATTCCCGAAAAACACATCAACTCCGCTATATACCAAACAGTGAGTTGCTGCGTATCGTTATTGTGTGTTATAATCGAGATATCCAAACCAATCCACTTAGAACGAGGAGGTTGTACATATGGGTGCGAAAGACTACAGGGATACCTTATGGTGCCGAGGGAGCAGGAGCTCCGGTACAGAGGTTTCGGGATGTGCTAAAGAGTGTCACTGCCATGGAGGATGACCACAGGGTATATCTTCTTCTAGCCATCGAAGCTCAGTCAGAGGTGCATCATGCCATGCCGGTGAGAAACATGGTTTATGATGCCCTGCAGTATGCGGCACAGGTGGAAGAGACTGCCCGTGCTCATAGAAAGGCAAAGAAAGCCGATGATTTGGAAGAAGTGGAAAAGAAACCGGATGCAAGTGAGTATTTATCCGGGTTCTACCGGGAAGACCGTTTGATACCGGTAATCACGCTGGTACTGTACTTTGCACCGGGAGAAATGTCAGATGCAGAGATTAATCAATTCTCCAACAGTCTACGCGAGGTAATGCTGTTCATCAAGTACTCCAAGGATGGAGCCAAGTTGCATGAAATGGTGCAAAAGGATGACCGTTTCAAAAACATGGATAGGAAAGCCGCTACGGTTATCAGCACCGTAACCGGCGTAGAATTTGAAATGAATGAAGAGGAGGAAAAGGTAGATATGTGTGAAGGAATGAGAGGGCTTCTTGATGATGCTAACAAGGAGGGCATGCAGTTGGGCATGCAGAATGAACGTGTAGCAATGGCGAAAAGGATGTTGGACGAAGGCAGTTCTTCTATAAATTTTATAGCCCAAATGACTGGCTTATCTGTGGATGAAGTACAGGTGCTTGCGACAGAGAGAGGTTAAGTAACCCGCTGAAAAATCAATATAGCTATAGCCAAAACGAGGCTGCCACATCGGGAGATTTGAAAAAATCCCCCAATGCGGTAGCCTCTATCACATATGTATCCCCACATATTATCTCTCCATAAATCTTCTCATAAATGCCTGATCCTTCTTGGCAATCATCGGCACCGCCTCTTCACGAAGGACCGGGATTACTTCCTGTGGAAGCCCCTTCATGGCATCAAATGCTGCTGCATAATCCACGATGGAGTCCTCCAACAGACAGGATCTTCGACCATTTTCATCATAGCACACACCCTTAAAGTGAATCGCCATAATCTGGTCACCCCAGTTTTCCACTGCGCGTCCGTACAGGACGTCCTGCTTCTCCACCCATTCCGGGCCCATAAGATTAGCCATATCCAAGATAACCTTTAGGTTCGGGCTCTTCATGCTGTCCAGAATTTCGCGGGTTGTTTCCACGGAATTCATGGTACATGTATACACCGGCTCCAGAGCCACGATGACTCCTTGCTCCTCCGCTACCGGCATAATGGCCTCCAGACTTTTTAAAAGTGCCTTCATAGCATCCCCACGAGTGGTTCCCGCCGGCTGGCTTGCAAGGGAAGTGGTTTCACTGCCCATGCAAGGTATATTTAATGCTTTACAAACCGGAATCTGACTAATAAAGTCTGCCACCGCGCTCTGGCGCTTTCTATCGTCTACAGCCCCAAGCTCTACATACGTTCCCAGGACTGCTACATCCATAGGAACGGACTTCATTGCTGCCTCCACTTCCTTCACCAATTCCGGTGTAACATCCTCATAGCTCTTAACACCTTCTACTAATTTTTTAAAAGCCAATTGTGTACAAGACCATCCATCCTCCTGTATGCGCGAAAAAACATCTTTTACTTTGCCTTTCCCATAATCGTGTCCTCTTGTACCTAATACATACTTTGACATAATCGTTCCTCCATTTTTTATCCTAAAGCTACATCTAACGCCATCATCAAAGAAAAACCAACTGCAAACATAACCGTGCCCAAATTGGAATGCTCCCCTTCGCTCATTTCCGGAATCAGCTCCTCTACTACCACGTAAATCATGGCACCTGCGGAAAAGCTCAATAAATACGGCAAAACAGGCACTACATAGTTCGCCGCCATAATCGTAAGAATGGCTCCAATGGGCTCAACCACGCCGGACAGCACACCATATAAAAATGCCTTTGACTTGCTTGATCCCTCTGCCCTAAGAGGCATAGATATAATCGCTCCTTCCGGAAAGTTTTGAATCGCAATACCTAGCGACAAGGTCAATGCACCCGCCAATGAAATTCCCGCGTTATCCATAATCATACCGGCAAACACCGCACCAACAGCCATACCTTCCGGCAGGTTATGCAGTGCCACCGCCAGTACCAACATAGTGGAGCGAGACAACGCACTCTTTGGTCCTTCTGCTTTTTCACTGTTCAGATGCAAATGTGGAATCGCCCTGTCCAGGGCTAGAAGAAACACAATGCCCATCCAAAAGCCGGCTACGGCCGGAACAAAACTCCACGTTCCCATACCCGACGCCTGTTCCATAGCCGGAATCAATAAGCTCCACACGGAAGCTGCCACCATGACTCCTGCAGCAAAACCGGTCAATGCTCTTTGCAGACCACGTTTCATTTCCCCTCTCATAAAAAACACACATGCCGCCCCCAGAGAGGTTCCCAAAAACGGCAGCATAATACCCTGAAAAATTTCTATCGTCATATCCTTATCTCCTACAATCTAGAATGTTCCAATATATTATATGCCAATTCCTGCATTTTGGAAACATTTACTTTGCAAACCTTTCTGTCATAGGTATAAAGTCCATTCACTTCGTCTTCCACATCACTAAGCTGGGTATACACACATCCACAAATACCTTTATCCAGTCCGGATAAAATCATTTCTTCATACATGTTCACAATCATGTCTGTCAGTGCTTCTTTATCCTCAGAACTGCCATAACCATACGTGTTGTACTTACTGTAATAATGACCCTCCACTACCTGGGAATAGCCACCGCACTCGGATACAAAAGAAGGGCGCTCCTTAATCGTCGGTGGTGTCGTCTTAAAGTAAATATGTACACTGTCAAAGTCATTTTTTTGCTGTGAAAACCAGCCGGAAGTAGTATCTACCAGTCGCGTATCATCTATACTTTTCACAAAATCATACATTTCATCGCTGTTAAACTGTCCCCAGCCTTCGTTGAAAATCGTATATGCCACAATACTTGGATGATTGTACAACTGCTCTATGGTTTCCTTAGTATGCTGCTTAAAAATACGCATGCTTTCCGTTTCGCGTTTTTTAACATCCTTTCGCTCCAACATACCAATGGTTGGAAGCGCCGTATCAAACAGGAAAGAATAGCCTCCATTATTTACCATATCCTGCATTACTAACATACCATGCTTGTCACAATAGTAGTAAAAAGCTTCCGGTTCCACTTTAATATGCTTGCGCAGCATGTTATACCCCAGCTCCTTCATACGAAGGATATCTCTTTCGTATTCCTCCGGTTCTGCAGGCAGGAAAATACCATCGCAGAAATATCCCTGGTCCAAAACCCCATGCATGAAAATCGGCTTATTATTCAGGCAAACACGATTTACACCGCCCACATTCTGAATGTCTATTTTACGAAGTGCAAAATAAGTTTCCACCTCGTCTGTCTCCGTCATAATCTTCATATTATAAAGATATGGGCTGTCCACATCCCAAAGTTTTGGGATATAATTCTGACCACATTTATCCACATGGTCGGTCAGTTTTATGTAACCTTCCCGCCCACTAAACTGTTTTTCCAATAGTTCACCGTTAGACAATTCAATAAGTACTTTAAATTCTCCTGCCATGTTCAGTGAAATTGCCACACCGTCCATATCCGGCGTCAATACCACCTTCTCAATATACGTCTCCGGTACATTTTCCAGCCACACATTCTGCCAAATACCGCTGACCGGCGTGTACCACATGCCGCCGCGCTCCTTGCATTGTTTACCATACGGGTACTTTCTGTCAAGCCTATCTGTTACCTTTACTACCAATCGGTTGCTTCGCTCACGCTTTATATTTGATGTAATATCCAAGCTAAATGCCAAATAACCGCCCTCATGCTTGCCAACGGGCACATCATTCACGTAAACTTCTGCAATTTGATCCACCGCACCAAAATGCAGCAGCACCCGCTCCTTTGTAAAATCTTCCGGAATGGTAAACTCCGTCTCATACACCAGCTTGGTTCCCACTCGACCTTCAAACCCGGATAGCAATGCCTGTGGCGGGAACGGCATACAAATCGGCTTGCCGTTTAGGGTCCAATTTTTATGTAAGATTACATAATTTGCACGCTTCATCTGCGGCCTTGGGTATGTGTCCCATGAGTTTTCAGACGATGCCTGCACACGCTCCCCTGCCTCACTTATCAACTTATGATGCGCCACACGCACCATATAAAAAATCGCATCCAATACAAAAAGCAGTACCACCGCTACCACAAAGGCTGCTGCCCAGATATTTTTATTTGGAAGGAAAGAAAACGTACCATCGTTATTTTCAATCTGCTGTGCATTACGAAGTACAAATGCACCAATAGACGGACCGATTACACCAGGAATCAATACCTGGCCAATAATGCGGATACCCTGAAATCTACCTGCCATATTTTCCGGAATGTGCTCACGAATTTTGGCTCCAAACACTGCCATACCGCACAAATAACCACTCATCATAAGCAGCGAACCGATAAATACCGGCAAGGTACTTACACTTACAAACAAAATCGTATAGCCCGTAAGCAGCATTCCCACACAAGGATACACACTTTTCTGAAATCCCAGCTGATCATACAGGCTTCCATAAACCGCCGTAAAAATGGCTGCCAAAATAATTGCCGGAGCCAGTACAAGAACATAATTTGTCATCTGCAAAGACTTTTCATAATATACAATCAAATACGGCATAAAGGTATTAATAGAAATTCCAAACACCGCAAACGCTGCAATCACTGCATATAATAACTTATTATCCTTAAATGTACGGATGCGGAAACTGTAAAGTACATTTTGTAAATAAGTAAATTGCTCCTTGCCATCCACATTCTCGGCAGATACCTTCCCCGCTGGTACTTCCTCAATCAAGAAAATGCCCAGAGCACCAAGTACAATTACCACACCACCAATAATCGCAAAAATCCAAGACCAGCTGGATGCCAAATCCAGATTAAAGCCCATAAAACCGCCAAACACTACCAAAATTGCTACAAGCGGCATCATGGCATTGATACCCTCGATTTTGCCGCGATTACTTTCATCGCCCATGTCTGTCAGCCATGCATTGTACGCTGCATCATTTGCCGCGGAGCCAAAAAAAGTCATTACGCAGTCCAGAATAATTACCAGACTAACCCCCAGCGCTGCCGCTTGAACGGTACCTCCGCACAAAGGCGTTAAAACGTCCATTCTCACCAGCCCAAAGCCCAGAATAGAAACACCCCACACCAGATATCCACCGCAAATAAAAATTTTGCGCTTACCGATATAATCAGACAGCGCCCCAATTAAAATCGTAGTCAGGGTAGCCGCCACAGAGCTGGCACTTACCATCAAGGAAATATCTGCTGCAGATGCATGAAACATTTTGTAGATAAATACGTTCAAGTACATATTTTCTACCACCCATGCTACCTGTCCCACCAAACCAAACAACGTAAGTGCTGCCCAGAATTTTTTATTTAAGTTTTTCATCACACTCTCCTAATGTTTTTATCTTTTTTCGCCGGATTATCCAAAAGCTTCCCATTCTCATCAAATCTGGAACCATGACACGGACAATCCCAACTTTTTTCATCCGGATTCCACTCCAAACCACAGCCCATATGAGAACACCGAAGGTCCTTAGGACCAAACCAGCCTTTTGTAAGCCCTTTTATACTCTTGCCCACGTCATGCAAAAAATTTGCCGTGCCGGCACGAAAATTCAATCGCTGCGGTCGATATAACGCCTCAAATGGATTTTTTCTGCCGCATATTTTATCCCTGAGAATCATTGCTGCAACCATAGAGGTTGTCATGCCCCACTTCTGAAAACCGGTTGCCACATATAAATGCGGCGTAAACATGGAATATTTTCCTATGAAAGGAATGCCATCATGGGGCATACAATCCTGCGCTGCCCAGCGTGACTCCACCTTGCAATCCGGATAATACTTTTCAGCAGCCATCTCCAGCTCATGAAATGCCACACCACACACATGCTCCCCGGTTCTTCCGGAACCACCACCCAGCAATATGTGTTCTCCTGCCTGGCGAAAGGAATGTCCATCCTCATCTATACCATAGTACATACCATTTATTTTTTCACACCCGGAAAGCTCCAACACATAACTTCTCTCCTGATGCTCTCGGAGGAAATAAAAACCCGGTACGTTTCTCATGGGATAATGCGTTGCCACCACAATATTATCTGCGGTATAAACCGCATCTTTGGTATACACTTTTTTGCCACACACCTTTGTCACCATGGTATGCTCTAAAATCTCCAACTCTTTTCTTATGTGACGCACAAAATCCATGGCACAAAACTGCGCCTGATTACGAAATCCCACAGCACCTGCCACCGTAAAGGGCAGTTCCGTTTCTTTTGTCCAAAAAGCTTCGATTCCAAGAAAAGTAGCCGCTTCCAATTCCTCTTTGAGTTTTTCCATATCCTTTTCAGAATATAAATAAGACGTTACACGTGCAAAGTCACAATCTATCTTTTTCGTCTGCACTAGTCGGGCAAAAGCTTCTATGGCAGCCTCATTCGCCCTTACATACAATCTGGCCTTTTTTTCACCAACATCCTTCAAAAGCTTGCTGTATTTTAATCCATGCTGACTGGTAATTTTAGCTGTAGTTCGTCCCGTCTGCCCGGATGCAACCTCTTTTGCCTCCAGCACCAACACATCTTTTCCTTCTTCTTTCAAAAAATATGCGGACAACAGACCTGCCATGCCGGCACCAATGACAATCACTTCTCTATGTGTTTTCATAATCGCCCTCAATTCTATTTTCCAAATCTTTGAGGATAGTATGTTACATAATTTGTCTTCTCATGCAAATACTATTTTCAAATGTAATTGTATGGCTTCTGCAAAGCAATTATCTATATAAATCACTTCAAAAAGGAGAAAATTATGAAAAACGAAATGCCAGGTACCAAGGAATTTGCAAACTACAATACCGAATATGATTATTTACAGTCTGCTTCTACACAGGATTGTACCGGTCTGATACCAATTGCACCGGCAACAGAGGCTGAACGGATAAATAACGAAGAACTTTATCCCATTCTGCCGCAGCTCGCTCTAAAAGGTGCACTGAATCAAGTGGAGGACTAAGTTCCTCCATTTTTCCTTGTAGCACTATAGCAGATGCTCCCTTCTGTCGTATTTACATATCTAACGTCATTATATCAGTTTGTACATCATTTCGCACTATAATTTTCTGATTTAAACAACATTGTTGCCAAATTCTTTCGAATATGCTACTGTTTTAAATAGCACAAAAGAAACGTTGCATCAATGGAGATAAATTTATGACTCAAAACC
>JAFXAZ010000018.1 GCA_017521985.1 Lachnospiraceae bacterium | reverse complement strand
TCTGCCGAGCTTGAATCTGAAAAGCAAACAACTGTCGATGCGGAAACTTGGATTTCACTTCTCAAACAGTATGCCAACCCCACCGAACTGACAGCGGAGCTTCTGAATACGCTGATTGAAAAGATCGTCATTCACGAAGCAGCCACCGTGAACGGTATGCGTGAGCAGAACATTGACATCTACTACCGCTTTATCGGCAAAATTGAGTAAAAACAAAGATATGAGTGCCTATGCAAGTAGGCGTAGGCACTCGTACATAACCAATATCTTTATGTACGGGAAACGGGCAGTAATATGCCTGATGTTGGGTTACTCATTGAAATTGCGGATTTCTTCGACGTAGATATTCGTGAAATTATTGATGGGGAAAGGAAAAGCGAGAATATGGAGAAAGAAAAGGAAACATTAAAAAAAGTAGCGGAATATGCAGATGCCGAAAAAGTCAAATTAAAAAAGAAGGTTAGTAATATTTTCAAATGGATGTGCGTGATGTTATTAGGTAGTGTATTGATAGGTTTCTTCGCTAATCAGTTGGATACCATTTTGGGGTGTGTATGTTTCATTCTCGGTATTATTTTGCTGGTTGGTTCAACCATGTTGATGTCAAAGCAAGAATAGAGGAAGACTAAAACTTTCAGTTTGATGTAGAGAAAAATCCCAGTCTTGCTAAGCGTATGAATGATGAATTTTGTACAGCAACAGCAAGTTGCTTTGCAGTTTGATATGTCGTGTGTATAATAACTGTGGAGGTGGACAGTAATCATGGAAACAAAAGATATTATATTGGAACTGAGAAATAAAGCAGGATTATCACAAGACGAACTTGCAGAAAAAGTATATGTTACCCGTCAGGCTGTATCGCGTTGGGAGAATGGAGAAACAACACCAAACACAGAAACACTGAAACTGTTATCAAAATTGTTTGATGTTTCGATAAACACTCTTTTAGGGTCTCCAAGGCAGTTAATCTGTCAATGTTGTGGAATGCCTCTTGAAGATTCTAACATTAGTAAAGAAATAAATGGTGTTTTTAATGAAGAATACTGCAAATGGTGTTATGCAGACGGCGAATACGTGTATAAAAATATGGATGATCTGGTTGAATTCCTTGCCGGACACCTGGCAAATGAAAGCTTTTCTTCTGATCAAGTTCGAGCATATATGAAAAAGAGTCTTCCAAAACTCAATTACTGGAAACGATATGCGGAGCTTGGCGGCGAAGAAAAATTCAATGAATTCAAAAAACAACTTATTAATGAAATTAACGATTTACACATTGATGGAATGCCAAAGCTTGAAAGTTTGAACGCCCTTGTTGGTGGGTATGTCAATCTTGAATATAAACTCCCCAATGGAAAAAGCATTAAGTTTTTAGACGATGGGGTTACTTATTTGGGAAATCAGCTGGAATGTGAATTTGGTGGAGACAGGTGTTTTGGGATTGTTGCAAATATGGAATTTATTCTCGTGTGTACTTATGAAGAAAACGGGGCAAATCCAGAATTAGTCATATATAAAAAGAGATAAGTTAACATTAATTGTTGCTCTTGAATTTAAAGTTATGGTTGTGAAAAAGATGTCTATTAACTTAGATATCTTTTTTTGTAGAAAACTATTGAAATTAATTTTTAATTCACTTAGGCTTATTACAGGACGTCCCAATAATATGATTTTTACCGCTTTACAGGAGGAAGTTTTAATGAAGAAAGTTTTAAATACTTATTCAAGTAAAAACGATATTAATATAAAGCAGATTGTAGCCTATAAAGATAACATACTTGAAGTTGAAGAATATAAAGATGGTTTTACAAAAGATGATACAATGAATGTTATGAGTGTAACAAAATCTGTAACATCATTGTTGGTAGGTATTGCTATTGACCGGGGTTTGATAAAAAGTGTAGACGACTTTGTGATGGACTATTACAAAGAAATTTACACTCCTAAAAGAGGCGAGCAAACTATATATGAAGTTACAATCAAACATTTGCTTACAATGACAGCACCCTATAAGGGAAAGAGCGAGCCCTGGACAAAGGTTTGCACATCGGAAGACTGGACATTGACAACATTGGATGTTTTGGGAGGTCGCAAAGGTATCACGAATGAATTCAGATATCATACGCTCGGTGTTCAAATCCTTTTGGGAATTATCAGAATTACAAGTGGTATGAATGTGCTTGATTTTGCAAACGAATATCTTTTTAAACCTTTAGGGATTGCAGCAAGAAGCAATGCAGGATGTGAAAGCAAAGAAGACCAATTTGAGTATTTAATGAACAAAAGCGACCACGGAAAGGTTTGGTTTTTAGATCCGACAGGTATGCCGACTGCAGGTTGGGGATTATCTCTTTCTGCTTATGAAATGGCACAGATAGGTTTGATGGTGCTTAATAACGGAGTTTATAACAATACCCGTATTGTAAGCGAGAAATGGATTCAAATGATGATAAAATCCTACGTATCTACCGATGAAAAATTTGGAAATCAGAATTATGGTTTTTTATGGTGGCTTCCGCACAGAACAGAAGAGGTAATTGCCGCTGTTGGTGATGGTGGTAACATTATATACATTGATAGAAAAAATCAAATTGTAGTAGCCATCACTGCACATTTTAAACCTATGGTTTTTGACAGAGTAGAGTATATTGAAAAAAACATTGTTGAAGCATTAACAGAGAGATAAATTTCAGTTTTATGAAGACAAAGTAATATCCAGTGCAGATCATATAATGAATGGTCTACACTGGATATTTTATTTAGTTATTATCGAAAGAGAGAAAGAATTATATATTTTGCTTGATTATTCTTGAAATCAGCCCGACTGCCACATTCCTGTCTTCGTCAATTCTGGTAACTACAAAGCTGACTTCATCTTTCTTGCCCGGTAAGCGGTCATCATAGCAGCTATGGGCAACAGCGTTCACACCAATGTGAAGGCGGACAAATACAGTGCCTTTATGGATGTCGGTGACAACGCCGGCATATTTGCCTTGTACCTTACATTTTGAAAGGTTTTCCTTGCTGGTGTTGCCGTTGACACTTTTTACATCTGCTTTGACAGAAATATTCTCCAGAGAATCAATCTTTACACTTAAGATTCGTACAAGGATCTGTTCTCCTACGTGGAAGCGTTCTGTGGCATCTCCTAACCAATCCCAGGAAAGGTCACGGGCCAGAATGGAGCATTCCACACCGAAGATCTCCACGCGGACAACCTTTTCGGCGACTGCTATCACTCTGGCTTGAACCACGCGGTCTTCGCAAACACGGGAGTTACCGTTGGCATCCGGCAGATAGAAGATTTGGCGTTTCTTGTACATGGCATCTTTTCGGCTGGCCACTACGCTGCGGGTGCTGTTATCAAGGCCCTTTACCATGAAATCAATTTCACATCCGAGCATATTGCCAAGGATCTTATTCTGTCTCTGGAACAATTCACCGTAATCGTGAGCATCATCTACGATCAGATTGATCATCATTTCCGTAAGCGGGATCACCACACGCATTCCTTTATAGTATATAATGGCAATAGTATTTCCACCTTCCAGTTTCTCAATACCACCAAGGGTTCCCACCAAAATCTTTCGGGTACGGTATGCATTCTGCAGTTCATGCCAGATAGTATCTTCACGGCTTTCCTGTGTTTCCACTTCTGTATCAGCATTCAGTGTGAGGATAGAAGTGGGAACTGATTTTCGTACCGGTGTGGATGCTGCAGGTTCCTTTGCCTGAGAAATAGGGCTTGCCGGGGATTCTGCTTCCTGATCGCTAATGGGATCAGATGCATTTTCGGGCTGCTCTGCCAATAATTCTTCTGTTACATTTGTTTCTTCAATTTTCTTTTTAGGCATGTTATTATCTCCTTTTCATTGTTCATGTTATGACATGATTGATTGTTTGTCGGTCATTACAATCTTGTAGTCTGGTTCCTGTGGAGGAGTAGAAGGGGACTCTTCCGAAGAAGCAGGCTGCCAAAAATGTGATGAGCCATTTGCAGTTTCATTTGATCTATTCTGTTTTTTTCGTGGAGGCAGGTAGGCAGCTTCCATTTCTTCAGCAAAGGGATTGCTTTGCCATGCGGGAATGTGCTCACTTGCTCGGCATTTTTTTAGTTTTTTGCTTTCCGGGTGGAGTGTATAATCATATTTTTCCACCTTCAGTACCTTCTGGCCACGCAGAATGATGAGTGCCTGGTCAAGAGGAAGGCGTAAGACCTCATCCGGAGTCATCAGTTGTCTTTTGCCGATAGAGTCGGTTTCACGATAACCGGGAGTAAGGTCGGTCATTCGTAAGGTGTGGAGCTGTTTGGATTTGCTGGATACTGCAACGCTGACAGTACCGGCTCGTTCACTGATAAATTTTGCAGTAAGTTCATCCGTACAACCCAGAAAAAGATGTGTATCACATCCGCCAATGATTTCCTGCCACTGGTTCTGAGGATACCGGTTCTGCATCTGGGGCAGATTCTGAAAAATGCAGCTGATGGATAGATCACGGGAACGTATGGTACTGATTTTTTTGGTTAGATCCGTGATATTACATCCGCCATTGGCAAGTTCGTCTGCCAGGATATGTACCGGTACCGGAAGTCTGCCATCTTCTCCATATCTATCTGCATACCGTACCAGCTTGATGAAGACAAAGCTCATAAACAGGGAAGAGAGGAAATCAAAAGTGGAGTCCTGATCTGAAGTAATACAGAAGTAGGCACATTTTTCTCTTCCCGGCAGTGTCAGGTTGATTTCGTCATAGCTAGTGATCTGTCGGATCAGCTTATTCTGGAATACCTGAAGTCGGGTTCCCAGACCGATGATGACACCGCTTCGTACCGTATCCGACGCCTGCTTAAAGATATTGTAAGGAGCTTTGGCCGGGTGGCTTAAAGGCAGCATATCAAACAAGCTGTTCAATTCTTTTTCCGTACACAGGGTTAGGAGCTTGTAGACTTGTCCAATGTTGCGGCCTTCCGGCGGGTATCCCTGATCCACATATAAAACCAATGCTTTTAGCAGGTTCATCTCTGCATTATCCCAGAAATGGTCCCCTTTTGCGGAGCCGGTATTCTTGATGATGACGTCACAAAAAAGCTGGGACATGATCTCCTGACCTTCCACTTCAGCAAGGCAGTTCCAACTGTCTGAGTTTTCCGGATTGATCAGATTGAACACCCGAACCAGATACCCGTTATCCTGTAAGTAAAGGCAAAGATCCGCGTACAGTTCCGATTTGGGATCGGTGATGATAAGACTTTCACCGCGTTTCACACACTGGAATACTACATTTCTGGCATAGGCCCTGCTCTTCATACTGCCGCTGGCACCAAATACTGCCACATTCCGGTTCATCCGGGTACGTTCCGGGAGACATACTGCCTGCCCTTTCAATTTCCCAAGGATAACACCCCGGTTGTGAGAGATACCGGATACAAGCTCAAGTACCTGGTGCATTTCCTCCTCGGTCATAAATCCACTGGTACCATAAGTGCCTTTATTGGAATACGTCAGGTTACGCTCTTTGTCATAGGTGCCCTTATGTCCCAGATCAAATCGAAGGACCATGAGAACAACAACAATACAGGCAGCTACGCAAAGAAAAATCCCATACAAGCTGTATGGGAAAACCGTAAGGGCCATTATACAGGAAACCGGGGAGGTGGAAGGAAACCTGGGTGCGGTACCGTCGCCGGGGATACCTCCTGCGGAAGTCCAGATCTGGAAGTTCTCGATCAGTTGTGCAAGGTATCCGCCTGCATAGGCTAAGACCAGCACAAGGACCGGTAATACCAGACCAAGAAAGAGCAGTTTCTTTCTTTTTTCAGTTACCATCGGTGAAAAACCTCCTTTCGAATTTATTTAGGTCGATGGTTTCAATGGTTACCATATTTCCAAAGTACTGCTGTAATGCAGACTTTTGAAAATCAAAGCAAATAAGCCAGCCACATATCCCATGGAAGGAAAGGGCAGTGTGGAACCGGCTCAAACGAAGCATGTCAAAATCAAATGCCAGCTGCAGGGGCAGGTGATTCCAAACAGCGTCATGTTCTATTCCCAGATCGGGGTTATAAGGTTCTAGGTCAGAAAGCAGGATATTCCTAAGCTTATGCTGCAGTCCGGAGTCTGAAAGCAATCGCAACAGAGTTTCACCTGCAGGAGAAGCCGGCAGGTAATGAAAGTAGTCAAAACTGGAATCCAGATGAAAGTAACTTCGTTGATAGCCACCGTTACTTTGCATCAGTTTCACTGCAGTATCCATATCCGAACCGATAACCATTGCCTTAATTGGGGTATCCGGACGGAGCCCCAGAATGTGGTTGAAGCCGGACAGGATACCGTTTCCTATATGGTGCTTCAGGAATGCTTTGAGCCGGATTTCGGTCTGATACTCCCACTTCATCAGAGTGTTACCGGTAAAAAATACAGCATAGATGCATTCTATAGTCAGCAGCATTCCGATGATCCTGGAATTGTTTATCTTTACGGTTTCTGTCCCCAGTTCCTTGATCTCTCTGGAATGATAGAACACCGGCATAGGAAGGGACACCGGATAAGAGATTCCCGTTTGGAAGATAAGCGGTTTTTCGTCCCGGAAAAGGTGTACTCTGCTCCGCAAAAGCATGGCGTAAACCATGGACGTGCTCTGGAGGCGGATTCGCCTTGCATAGTCGCTTCTTGGTCTGTTGGTGTCAGAGTTTCCACTCAGATAAAAAAGGAACCGGTCAGGATGTGTCTTAAGCAGCAATTTTTTTCCTTTGCTTGTGAGCCTGTATCCTCTTAACCGGTCTTTGTAGTGTGTCTTTATGTAGTTTTCTTCCTTTAGTCCGGTGATCAGCTTTTCGCAGTAAGAAGGACGTATGCCCAGTAAGGGTACGGCATCAGTGCTGCATTCTCCGGATAAGGCGATCAAAGTGAGTACGAGGTATGCATTGTTTGTAATATTCAAAATAATTCATCTCCATAAGTTTTTACCATACCCGCCTGAGACTCAGGTAAAATTCTAAAGTTGTTACAAGACAAAAAGCCCGTATTTGGGGGAATTACCGGTATCATGTACTTGTCGGATTTTAAGACAGAAAAATTCATGAAAAATCCGACACTATTTTTCGTGTGTTTTTCTGCCCGGAAAGCCAGTTTGGGAAGGCGTCTTTTTCCATGATAGTAAGTATGGTATAGTCTGACTGCCCCAAACTTGTGGTATGATATACATCGCAGAAAAGTCCTCCATCATCCAAAAGCAGAAATCCGGCAACGGTATCCAATAGTTGCTTACATTCCAGATTATCGTAATCCCTGATCCGTTTTGTAGACAGGGAACGGTCAAATACATGGTTAAAGCTCACAACACATTCCTTGAAATGGGGCAGTGAATGAAGCAGGGAATATCGTTCCAGACAGGCATACAGAGGTTCTGTCAGGAAAGTAGTATTAACCCGCTTGGTTCGTTTGGGCATCAGGCCGGGGAGCGTGATCTCTACAAACCCCGGAACATGGTGAATGGAAATGCCATGAACTTGTGATACATTCTCCATCAGGAGTGGTCTTGATACAAGATCAGCGGAAAATATCAGATTTCTGAGACTACATGCCAGCCGTTCTGCACAGGTGGCAGCATCAATACTCAGATCTTCATAGTTCTTGCCATAGGCATCAATTTTGGTGACCTTCATGGCATTTATGGTGCCGGTAAGTTTTGATATATCCTCCTCGATTCTTGTGAGCCGGGAGGTGAAAACATATTTATCCATTAATCAACTGTAACTCCTTGTTTTTGATAATATTGTACCTGCCCGTCTTCAGACACAGTGCAGTAGGCACCGATTCCTGAGAATGAAAGCAGTGGTATTTGCTCTACCCGGTCTATCACTACCAGATTCGTCAGGTCATCATCATGATAGCCGGTCATGGCCTGGTTGATCAGCACTTCTTTTCCCAAAGGGACGTGTATCACATTGAATCCATTCGCTTTGGTATAGAAAGTGAGGGTTATGGGAAATTCACTGACCGTATGGAAGGTTACATGTGGCTGAAAGTCTAACATAACCCAAAAAGCAGCTATCCGGGAATGACTGGGAATACATTCTCTGGAATGGCAGACATATCCGCTGTCCGGATGATATGCAATCCGTCTTTTTCGTTCCAACTGTCGTATCAGAAACAGTACCTTTTCTTCAGACAGTTCCGGGAATAACCTATCAAGCTGCTTCAGTGTCAGGACATGATAGGTGGATAGGAGATTGGTTATCACAGACAAGTGTGATTTTTGTTCTTGTTTTGTATGAAGCATGGGAGCCTCCTTATAATATGTAGGTTTAAGTATTCGTTACATAATAAATACGTAATAGGAACATTGCCATTTTAGAGCAGTGTCTGTACGTATTGTTTATGTAATCATTATGTATTAGCAGTATTTTGTATCTGACGCAGCTTTTCTTTTTCCAACAGGTTTTTCAGTTCCTGCCTGTCGGTGGTGATCAGTTCCTTCTCCAGTTCAGATGCTTTAAATTCCAGAGTTACATTATTGTTATTGGTGGAAAGCAGACCGTTACCTCGTTCAAAATGGGTAATGGCCATGGTTTCTGCTTCAGACAGATGCAGGATGGACTGTACACGCATTGCCTCCTCATCTTCCAGATTTAAGATGATCTTGGTCTTGGAGTTGTTTATGATACCTTTTCCGTATTTTCCATCATCCAGCGAAAAGAAGTCATTCAAATCCTGAGTGGCACAGATGGCAGAGCCACCATAACCGCGGATGATCTTAAAAATCTCCAGAACAAATTCCGCTGCAAGACGGTTGGAGGCGGCACCGATCAGATGCCATATCTCATCAATGAAGATTGCCTTTTCTACCGTGCGGTCTTCTTTGGCTTTATCCCAGACATAATCAAGAACCACAAACATACCTACCGTCAACAGATCGCCGGTAAGCTCTGAAATGTCCAGTACAGTGTATTTATTTTCCAGATTTACATTGGTCTGCTGATTGAAGGTGGAAGCAGAGCCGTGTACCAGCCTGTTCATGATGTTGGCAAGCCTTTTCGTGTCCGGATTTTCTTTCAGGATATTGAATACATCTTCAAGCACCGGCATTTCCCGGTAGCACTCAGGATTGGTAGGAGAGATAAGGCTATCGTTATTGTGGGTTATACCCTTGCGGTTATAAGTCTGTATCAGGGCTTCATCCAAAAGCTGCTTTTCTTCATGATTCATATCCGGTATGAGCAATGAAAAGAAAATATGCAGTCGTTGGATCTTGGCAGCCAGTTCCGAATGGTCTGATTGAGGACCATCTATCAGATTTTTGGTAGAATGGTCTACTTTTCGGATTTCCATGATGTTGATGCAGTTTTTGGAGGCAGGTGAAATCTGGATAAACTCACCGCCGATATTGCTGCAGGCCCGGTGGAATTCATGGCCTTTCAATGGTGCAATAATAAATACCTGTATATTCTTTCTTCTCATTCGAAGTGCCATGAGCTGCATGGTAAAGGTTTTTCCTGCACCGGATGTTCCCAGGATCGCCATATTTGCGTTTTTGTAGACTTTTGAATTAAAGATATCTACAATAACAAGGGAATTATTATGCTTGTTCACGCCTAAAAGGATTCCGTTGTCATCACACATCTCAAAGGATGTGAAAGGATAGCAGCTTGCCACACCGGTTGTCAGAATATTTCGTTTGGAACGTCTAAACAATCCTTTGTCCAGAGAATTTAATGGCAGAGCAGACAAAAGTGCCTGTTCTTCACGGAAGTGGCAGGATACCGCTTCCATATCCTGTGACAGCAAAAGTTTCTGCATTTCGTTGGTACGCCATTCCAGCTCTTCCAGACTGTCTGCAGTTATGGTGATCAGGATATTCATGTAGTAGAAATCTTCGTTGGAAGCAAGCCCTTCTTTGAGAAAATATCCGGACCGAATGGCACTGTCCAGATCGTCGAAGTCTGTATTGGTATCAGAAGCATCCTTAAGTTTGGAACGGTTGATACGCAGTTGCTGCCCCAGCTTTTGCTGGATTCGATCCTTTGCCTGTTTCTCAAAGAAAATATCAACATCAATTCCTTCTCCGGCATTTACCAATAGGGAAATCCAGCCGGCATAAACTTGAGTACGATATCCACCGGAAGGAATTAAGAGGTAGGTGTGGTATATTCCATCCATGACCACATAATTACCATGAGTGTAATCTATCGACTGAGGAGCAAAATATTCCATCGGGACAATCGGTTTCATATCACTTTGGCGTCCGGAGTTAAGGTACTGTGCTATAACTTCATGCATATGTGTGCTGAATGGAACATAGGAGCTGGTATGCCGGTTCAGCAGATGATAAAAGACTTCCCAGACCATTTCGTTTTCATTTTCTACAGGTACAATCTCGTTACCGCATTGCTGCAGATAGGTGCTGGCAGTACGTACCGCTGTATTCAGGGCTGAGATTGCATTTCTTTCATCATCACCTCGGTTTGCAGTTAATGGTTCATACTCAAAGATGATAAAGAAACGTCTGGTGATAGCTTCCTTGGATCCAATCTGCTTGATCAGGTTTTCATAATCTTTTTGCAGGACAAGACAGCGTTCATCCGTTTCCTGCCTCATTTCTTCCTGTATGGTTTCCAGATGTCTATTGATATCAGCTCTTTTTGTAAGTACCTTAAACTGTAATTTGACAGGACAGATCTTCAGGTAACTGACAAAAGAATAGATGATATTTCTCTGTTCTCTGGCACTACGCAAAAGAAAATTGATGGGCAATACTTCAATGATCTTCACATATCTGTGATCCGTGGTATAAATGATGCCATGATCGATTCTGCGGATTGGAAGATAGGATACCACAGGATTTAAGAGTTCTATCTCTGGTTCCGTTCTGGATTTCTTACCAGGCTTGTCCCTTTTTCCAAATTCCTCAGCAAAGTCTTCTGATCGGTTCTTATGTTTCTTCGCCTTCTTTTGTTTTCGCTCGGTTGTCTTAGCATTTTGCTCTGAGTCCGTTTCCTGAGCTCCGATGATTCTCCGGTTTTTAAGAAAACGGAAGAAGTGGATGATAAAGGAACTTAAGCTGTCCCCGTCGATACCGATGATAGCAAATAGAGCAGCCGGCAGCACTGTCAGACAGGCTATGATGATATTTGTTGTTAATGTAAAGGGTAGCTTAAATACCGGGACTCCGATTAGTACAGTTAGTATGAATGCTTCGATTGCATTTCGGATCTTGATGGTACCGCCAAATAAGGTTCCGGTCTCAATAAAATTTGGCGGGATAATATATATATCATTTTCTTCTTGTTTGGTTGACATGTAATACCTCCATGCATAAAAAATAAGACAGACATTAGCCTGCCTTTTGATTATTGATTACTATATGGTCTACCGCATAACATGATACGGTCAGTATTGTAAATAGGCCGATGTACGACTTCTAAACTGGTAGAAGATGCATCAATTACATTCCCATCTCCTGCATAGATTGCAACGTGGGAGATGTTCATATACCGGTTGTTTGTTTCAAACGAATAGAAAATCAGATCGCCTGGTGCCAGGTTATCAACAGAAATAGCCAGACCATTTTGCACAATATACCGTCCTTGAGCAGCTGCTGTATTCACACCATCTGCCTGTAATGCGATTCCAAGCTGCGTATAGACCCAGTATGTAAAAGAACTGCAATCAAAGTAGCCTTCCTGATCTCGGAGTTCTTGACTGTATGGAGTTCCAAGTTTGGTTAATGCAAGCTCCACAGCATCTAAACCCGTTTGGCCGGGTACAAGAGAATGGTTGACTTTAACCTGATAAACCATGTCATACAGGAAAAGATGCAGGTTTGCAGCATACTCCAAAGCAGTTGCTTTCTGATTGGCTGAAAGAGCAAATACGGTATCTGCGAAATACTCACTGCCGGCATAGTGAACTGTGTATGTATAGTGAGTAATCGTTACTTTCTTTTTCGTCTTTTCGTCAGTCTTCTCATAAGTGGAAGTGGAAACACTGTAACTAAAAAGCTTCTTAGCATTTTTCTTCAGTATTTTCTTTAACTTCGATAGGCTGATTTCCTGATAATCATTCTCGGAAGCACAAAACTGAGAGATGACCAAGGAGCTTTCATAGATGATCCGGTCAGCAAATGGATCCGATATACTGTAATCGCAGTCATCACCGAGATTATCCACATCCTTTTGAATATCAGATAGAACCTCATTATGGACGTCCATCAGGATATCTGATATTGCCGCCTCTGTTTCAGCGATGTTTTGGGCGATCACAGTAGTATTATTCAGTACATCGCCGGGAGCAGCATCCAGACCATCGTTCCCGAAGATTAAAGTGGGTAACATCATGATATAAAGTACCGGCAAAAGGAACAGGAAAGCTGCAGCCGCAAGTATTTTGCCTATGAGTTTTCGGTTTTCCCATAATCCACCGGCAATCATTCCATAAGGCCCTAAAGCAGCACCTTTGGTGGCACCGGATATTGTTTTTCCGGCTTTTATGGCTCCTTTTACTGCTCCGGCGGTAGAAGATATTTGGGAGAGTGGGGAGGAGTCACGGTAATTACTGTTATTTGGCATATCAGATACGGTCCTTTCTACGTGGAATATCAGGAAGTTTCTTTACGATACTTTCATGATATGCGATCTCTCCGGTTTCATTCATATAAGGGATACGTTCTACCGAATCAGTTGCATATTGTTTATACCATGTGGAATTATCCGCAGCTGTAACGGTTTCATAAGTACCTTCCGGAGCAAGGTACTGGTCAGCATGATACATGGCAAATGCCGTACCGTTGGGATGTTCGGTGGAAATTTCCGTACCCATGATACGTCCGCCACCGATTTCGACTCCATTATAGGTGGGAGCATTATCCATACCGGTCTGTCCCAGATAGGAAGTAAGAGCTTCGGCAGCCTGAGCACCAGTCATGGTTCCGATTTGGCTGATGTTACCTTGTGCCACGGCACCGGTAATGTTATTGGCAAAGTCGCCACCTTTTTTCAGAGAGTTTTCAAAGGCTTTCCGTCCCAGTATGTTATTGGTTTGACCTGTCATAGTAGTCATGGTATTTTGAATAAATTGCCTTCCCACAATTCCTGCAAGCCCACCTGCCAAGGGTGCTTGATTCATCCCATGACTGCGACTGGATATGTTGCTGCTGAAAGAAGAACCACCGGTAATATTGCGTATAGAGGAAATACCTTTGGCGGCAACCAGCAGTTCAGAAAGCATAGAGCCTCCTGTCTGTCCCACATTGATCCCAAGGCTTGCCATAAAACTGTCTATCTTTTGACTGATCTTCAAAAAGGCAATGGCACATAAAAACCAGATAAATACATTTCCGGTAGCAGTTTCTTTCCCCACTGCAAGCACTTCATCTTCGGTAACCGCAAAAGCGGTTAAAGGCTGAAGCATGAAAAGGATTGCAGTAGAGGTTAATAATAATTTCTTTCTCATATTTTCCTCCTAAAACGATAGTGGATTGGCTAAAAAGTTGCCTACCATGGAAGTAAACAAACGTAAGCACCATGCATTCATGATCAAAAGAAACATTTGTCCTGCAAACATCCTGCACCATGATTTGAAGATATTGGATGTGGACTGGGAGGAACCTGTAGCAAAGGCTATGGGGGCTGTATAAACCAGTACTCCAAGCAGGATATAACGTTCTGCAGCCTCAAACAGCAGCTTTATATAGTTCCATGCAAGAATCAGAACCAGAATAAGTGCTATCAGTGCAACGGATCCATTGGAGAAAACGCCAAGGATTGTTAATAGTACTGCATTAAAGTCTGCAAAGCTTATAGGCGGAAGGCTTGAAGTAAGTATCCACGAATAAGGTGTTCCACCTATTTGCAGGAGCATATCCGTAATCGGACCACAGTAAAAAATCAGAGCGATGAATAGTATGGATCGCAGACTCAGTTTAATAGGATCCTCAGCCTCTACACCTGCAACCAGACCGAAATTCTTGAAAACCTGCCACACCCAGTTTAAAAGTACTAAGCCGATAGCAATGGCGACAAAAATTTCATACATGGTTTTGGCGGCGGGAAAGTACCGCAGGAAGGTCTGCATATCACACCCTAATGCACCCAACACGGAAGTTGTGATCAGATCCAGACCATTCATAACCTGTGTAGCGATCCATTCTACGATTTTGTCTAAAATACCCATGAATCAGCCTCCGTATTAAGGTCCCGGCGTCCACTGGCCACCTTGGAAGAATGGCGTGATATAAGCGAGTATAAAGCCCAAGCTGTTTAAGATAGCCCAGGATAAGGCAATTCGTTTCAGCCATGCTCGTGATTCATCTACCGTTCTTCCGGATTTACTGAAATTCATCAGCAAGAGAGCAATAGAAGCAGTTACCACAGCAGCAATGGTGGAGATGCCAAGTATTTTGTTGTAGACATCCCGCATCAGAACATTGGCTTTTGCCCAGATATCAGCAGCATGTACTTGTGTGGTAAATAGGGCAGTTGTGTACAGGGATGCAGTTGCACCCAGTATCAGGTGATGGGTGCGGATGAACCGGTGTTTTTTAGGCAGTTCCTTTTTCATTTCGAAAGTTCCTTCTTGTCTCATTTTGGTAGTACCTCCTTGTTGTTTGAAATGAAAAGAGCAGAAAACCACAAAGATTTCCTGCTCAAATAAAAAAACATCTGACTTGCAGATGTCTGATGAATAAAGGTTCAATTTTGGACACAGTTTTGAACATGGACATTATAGCATGGGTAAAATAGCCTGTAAATCGCAAAACAGTGTCATTAAGTGCTATTTAAGTACCAAGTGTTACCGTATTTCTTTTTCGGCAGGAAATAGCTGGTCCAACATATTCAGGCAGTCTTTTGATGTGTATCCCCAGAGAATACTGCTAAGTGCCTGTACCGCTTCCGGACGTTTGCGGTAATAGGTTCTTCTGGATATGTTCAAAAAGTGTGATTGAAGGCTCTCCAGGATATCTTCCGTGTTCTGAAGCTGCTGAGGAGATAGGAAACTGTAATACAGGATCCAGTAATACAGTTCTCCGTGTTTATGCTTTCTACGAAGGATTTCAACGGAGGAGTTCAATAACTTTAACATCTTGTTGCTTCTTTCAATGCTCTTTGCATAGTTCTCCAATTTGGTACCATCTAAGTCGGCACCGGCCAGATAAATAGAATCCAGAAATTCATCCACGCTGCTTCCAAATTCGATTTCAAAGGAATTACGAACATGCTGCACTGCAAGTTCCAGATTCCAAACCACATCACGGTAATTTTTTAAAAGAGTCCATGTGTCATGGTAAATTGGGTTTTCTTGTACGTCTTTAGGCAGATTCTTATTCATTGCAGCTTCTCCTTTCAATCTTTTCGGTGCTTGTATTGGCAGTATCAGTGTTCACTTTTGGGGTATCGGGGGCAGGGACCGGGTGAAGGGTTACCTCAAACTGATACCTGATGTCTCCGTTGCCACAGGCAATCTTTAGTGAATAAAGTATATTACCTTCTTTCCAGTCGGATAAAGGATATAACTTATATAGCGTTCGGGGGCATTCACAGCACGGAATCCCTTGTGTAGCAAGGATTTGAGCCACTTTTTTGATGACGGATCGAATGTCAGATTTTGAAACGCTAACTTGTTTGGATGAAACGCATCCTTCGTCTTCGATAATACTGATTTGCTCATCTTTGATATTGATATCTTCCAGAAGTGATGGAGTATCAGAAAGATGAACGGGAATTTGAAATGCCATGGATATTTCCTCCTTGTCGATCATGACGTCGCTGATATTGAACATGGTAGACAGATAGTTGCACAGATATATTACGCTACCATGCTTTCCGGTAAATGAAACAAGCGATATGTATTCTAATTCCTGAAGCTTGTTCAGGATACGGCTGACGGTTGCTTTCGATATGCCCCAACGGATTGCAAGTTCGCTGTAGCTGATAAGCGGATTGCCGGTGCAGTTACGAAAATAAACTACAGGCCCGACAGCAGAACCTTGTACCTGTTCATCGTTATATATGGTATGCATCCATAGATCCAGGATAATATCCATCTCCGAACATTTTCCAAGGCTGACTAGCTCGTGAACTGCAGCAATCGGGAAAAAGAAAAAGCCCACATCTTTTTGACATGGGTAATTGTAGTCAAAAGCCATATTGTGCTTTTTCCAGTCTGTAATACAGAACTTGATCAGATTACCTCTGCCCAGTCTGGTAAAGGTGATGTAGTTCTGATCCTGCAGATACTCTAATATGGACATTGCTTGATGTTGATAACGAACCCGGAACCATTGTGATACTTCCGATGATTTACAGATCCATTCTCCCGGACCAATCAGGTAAGAGATCCCGTCCAGTCTCCGGTAAGATGATCGGAAATTGGCATAAGAACAAAGTACCGTGTAATAAAAAAGATAGGAACTTCCATTGGTACGGATGTTCCTATCATTCATAAGAGTGCGTATAAATTCGCGATAAATGCGACAGCGTGGATAGTCCACGATTTGTTTGATTTCTAATTGATAATCCATATAATCCTCCTCAAAAATTTGTCATGGCAGTGGAGTTGTTTTGATTGTGATATTCATAAAATCCCTCTTGAATCCACCCAGCATCCCTCTAAATGTATTTTAATTGCATTTTTTCGAGAAGCTCAAAAAGGGCTGATTTTTCGGGGGATTTCTCCAAAAAACCTTGAAAAATCAATGAATTTGAGAGATAATAGATTCCATCAGAAGCTATGTCGTGCTAACGGATTCCATATGTGGTACAGGACTTAAAATCCTGCGGGACTTACCTCCCGTACCGGTTCGATTCCGGTCGCCGGCATTATAGTGAGAAGCTTCAAGCTCTTTTTGAAAGGGTTTGAGGCTTTTTTGTGGTTAGGTGGGTGTTATAGTAGTTTTGTATTCAATAGGCAATTATCCTTTCTTTCTGCCACGCTTTTGGCGTACACCCATTTCTTTTCTTAAAGAACCTGATAAAGTAATTCGTATCCTTAATCCCTACAGCCTCCGCAACCTCTGCTACAGACATATCCTTTTGCATCAGCAAATCCTTTGCAAGCTCATTTCGCTGGTATTGGATATATTCGTTGATGCTGCAGCCAAAATTATTTTTAGAGATTTCATAAAGTGTGGTACGGCCTATGTTGAACTGATGGCACAGCTCCGGCACGGTCAATGAATCTCGTATATGTTCTTTTATATACAAATCAATGCTGAAGGCAATGCCTTCTTTTTTGATGCTGATAATGCTGTTTAGCCAGATGTAGTTGGCGCACATTTCCAGTAGTTTGGCAATGGATTCAATATACTCCTCGGTTCTATAGTGTATTTTGGGGATGCAGGAGCGCAGTGTGTCCCCGTTCAAGCTGTACTGTCGGATTGCACCTTCGATATTGGATAAAAGTGCTGTTTTGTCTCTGGAATCGGTGATTTGTCCAAAGAGCATATAGCCTAAAATGACATTATTATAGGATTGCTGTATGATAAAATCAAGTAAAACAAGAGGTTTTCCGCCCAAAAGGCGGTAAAAAATAAATTTACCAGAAAGGAGCAAGTGATTATGTCATTAGCAAAAAAGTTATTAGAAGAAGGCAAGGGTATTTTACGTCTTGCACCAACCTGGGTGCCGCGTTCTTTCTGCCGTCCGGGCAAGAGAATCAAACTGCATCCGGATGATTATTATGTATTTGGTCTGGAAAGAGGCGGCGTGGACGAGCGATGGTTTGCGTCTACCACATGGGCAGAGAATGGACCTGGCACACCGGAGGACGAGGGCTTAAGCTACATCGTATCCGCAGACGGTAAGGAGCGAATTTTACTTCGTGATGCGGTAGAGGAATTAAAGGGCGAAATCATTGGCGAAGAATTATGGAACAAATATCACAAGTGGCCAATGTTCTCCAAGTTCTTTGACAATGCAGGTCCATTGCCACATCACATTCATCATCGTGATGAGCATGCAAAGAGAGTGGGAGCAGACGGCAAACCGGAGATGTATTTCTTCCCATCTCAGTGCAATAATCACGGCGGAGAATTCCCATTCACTTTCTTTGGATTAAATCCGGATACTACAAAGGAAGAAATGAAAGAAACTTTGATGAACTTTGCAAAGGGTGACAACAAGCTTCTTGATTTGTCTCGTGCATACAAGATTACACTGGATACCGGTTGGGACGTGCCACCGGGAGTACTCCATGCACCTGCCAGCCTTTGTACATACGAGCCACAGTTTGCAAGTGATGTTTATGCAATGTACCAGTCTGTGCTTTATGGCGGACACTGTGTATCTGAAGACTTGCTGTGGAAGAATTGTCCGGAAGAAGAAAAGGGTAACTACGACTATTTGATGGATGTCATTGACTGGGAAGCAAATGTGGATCCTGATTTCCATAAAAACCGCTTTATGGCACCGAAGGTAATCTGGGAAAACGAAGCCGGTTGTGAAGAGTGGATTTGCTATAAGTGCAAGGAAGTAAGTGCAAAGAGACTTACTATCAATCCGGGACAGAGCATTACGGTAAAGGACCAGGCTGCATATGGTATCATTCTGTTACAGGGGCATGGAACCATGAATGACTGGGCACTGGAAACCCCTACCTTAATTCGTTACGGCGAGCTTACAAACGATGAATATTTTATTACAGAAAAGGCTGCAAAGGAAGGCGTAGTGATTACTAATACTTCTGCTACAGAACCGATTGTGATGCTGAAGCATTTTGCAGAGAATCCGGAGTTGGAATTATAACAACTACCGCATTTGTGGAGGAAATATGTTAAAAGGTATTTCAAAAATATTATCACCGGAATTATTAAAAGTATTGTGCGAAATGGGACATAGTGATAAACTGGTTATTGCAGATGGTTGTAGTAGTATAGGTTTGTCGCAATGACAGACAAGGAGGGCAGAATGAATCCTTATATTGGACATGATACACAATATTATGGTGTGGAAGAACACCGTTTGGTTGGCGGAAAAGGCGATGGAATGCGTTTGTTTGAGGTCAACAACGGTAAAGGGCTGGAATTGGTAATTTCTCCGGACCGTTGTGGAGATATTACCAGATTAAAATTTAAAGGCCTCAATTTAAGTTACATGTCTCCTTGTGGGTATGTTGCACCGGCTTATTATGACCGGGTGGATGCTAACTGGCTGAAGTCCTTTACGGCAGGTTTTTTGACAACTTGTGGACTGGAAGCAGTAGGAAGCCCAAGCGTGGATGAGGGCGAATTGTTTCCGCTTCATGGTTCTATTGCAAATCAGCCTTGTGAAGTGGCTTACTGGACAGAAGACGAAGAGTATCTGACCATTCATACACTGGTGAAGGATGAGGTAATATTTGCACGAAAGCTTCGTATGGAGCGAACCATCAAAGTATCCAAAAAAGCAAATGAATTTGAAATCTGCGATAACATCATAAATACCGGTGATACGGAAGAACCGATAGAGATACTGTACCATATGAATATGGGTTATCCATTATTGGATGAGGACAGTGTTATTACTGTTCCGGCAGAGGAAGTGATACCAAGAGATGAGCATGCTGCAGAAGATATTGAAAACTGGATGCGCATACAGAAGCCTACACCGGGATATAAAGAACGATGCTATTATCATAAATTCAAGGATAAAGACGGTGTGGCAAGTATTTACCAGCCGAAGCTGGATATGGGGCTATCTATCCATTTTGATACGGAAGAACTGGATGGGTTCGTTGAGTGGAAAATGATGGGCGTCAGAGATTATGTTCTTGGACTGGAATGTGGTAATTGTTATCCGGATGGGCGCAAGGCGATGCGAGAGAGCGGCATGCTGAAGTTTTTAGCGCCGGGCGAGAGCAAGCGTTATACAGTTAAGGTAAAAGTTTGGTAGGGCATATTTTATATTGTACTTTTTCGAAGATTCCGCTATGCTAAAGGTAACACTTTGGTATAGCGGTTTTTTAATGGAGGTGTTCTGATGGGAAGAGCGGTGATTCTGTAACACAGATTACTCGTCCGCGTCGCTTTGGTAAGACCTTGACCATGAGTATGGTGGAGCAGTTTTTTTCTGTAGATTATGCAGGCAGAGGCGATTTGTTCGAGGGGCTGAATATCTGGAAGGAAGAGGAATACCGTGAGGTTCAGGGGACTTATCCTGTAATCAGTCTTTCCTTTGCAAATGTGAAGGAGAAAAATTATGAACAAACGAAACAACGTATTTGTCGACTTTTAGCAGGAGCTTATGATAAAAATAAGTTTTTATTAGAAAGCGATGTGTTGTCGGAGCAGGATAAGGAGTTTTTTCACAGTGTGCAGAAAGATATGCCTGAGGAAACGGCAAGTTTTTGCTTATATCAGCTTTCAGATTTTCTCTATCGTTACTACGGCAAAAAGGTTATCATCCTTCTGGACGAATACGATACCCCGATGCAGGAGGCGTACGTAGATGGCTATTGGGAGGAACTGGCGGCATTTACCAGAAGCTTATTCAATGCTACTTTTAAGACCAATCCGTATTTAGAACGAGCTATTATGACGGGGATTACCAGAGTCAGCAAGGAATCTATTTTTTCGGATTTGAATCATTTAGAGGTTGTGACGACTACTGCAAACAAATACACAGACTGCTTTGGATTTACCGAGGAAGAAGTATTTGCAGGTATGGATGAATTTGGCTATACCGATAAGGACATGGTAAAAAAATGGTATGACGGATTTATATTCGGAAAAAGAGGAGAAATTTATAATCCGTGGTCCATTTTGAATTACTTGGATAAAGGCGAGTTCAAAACCTATTGGGCTAATACCAGCTCTAACAGTTTGGTTGGCAAGCTGATTCGTGAGGGTGACTCGGAGATAAAGACAGTCATGGAGGATTTACTGGCTGGTAAGGTGCTAAAAACACGGATTGATGAGCAGATTGTGTATAATCAACTGAATCGTAATATAGGTGCTATATGGAGTCTTTTGCTGGCATGTGGTTATTTGAAAGTAGTCAAATATACTCTAAATCCAGAGGAGGGCAGACCGGAGTATGAGCTGGCGCTGACTAACAAGGAAGTGCATCTGATGTTTGAGGTGATGATAGCAGATTGGTTTTCTGAATCTGTAACAGCATATAATTTATTTATAAAGGCAATGCTGCTGGATGATATAGATGCCATGAATGAGTATATGAATAAGGTGGCACTACAGACCTTCAGTTTTTTTGATGTCGGGGCTTCACGCGGAGCATTGGCCGAGCCGGAACGTTTTTACCATGGATTTGTACTAGGATTGATGGTAGATTTAAAGAATCGCTATGTGATTACGTCTAACAGAGAGAGTGGGTTTGGCAGATATGACATTATTGAATTCAAGGTGCGTAAAAAGAGGGAAAACAGTTTGGAAGAAACCTTGGAAAATGCTTTGAAACAGATTGAAGAAAAAAATATGAAGCCGGTTTGATTGCAAAGGGAATCCCGGCAGAGCGGATACGAAAGTATGGCTTTGCTTTTGAAGGGAAACAGGTGTTAATTGGATAGAGTCAGTTTAGGGGCAGCTAATTGCTGCTCCTTTTGATTAGAAAAAAATTATAGAAAAATAAGAAATTGGACGATATATCGTCCGAATCGGCTTTTGTAACATGTTAAAGTGAAAATACCATAATAATTTTAAAGAGAAAGGACAAGGGTATGATGAAATATGAATGGGAACATAAGTCGATTACACATAAGATAAAGCGGGATGGAAAGGGCGTGTGTTATTTTTTTCCATCGGATTTGGCAGAGCTTACATTGATGCCGTATCCGGAAAGCTGGGAGGAGCTTGCAGTGCAGCAAACGTTACAGTCTGCAAATATTAGACTACGTCCGGAAAATCAGGGATGGTATCAGTTTGTGCCGTGCAGATACGATGAAGAGGAGGGTATTGTGTATATCTCCGAGGAGAACTTTAATCAATATTGGAAAAAGATACGTTATAAGCTGATGGAATACTACTTAGGTAAAAAAAGGGTAAGGACTATAATGAATGAAGAACTGGACAGTCAGGTGTGTTTGGATGCGTTTTGGACACAGACAAGTGAAGCGAGAATTATGGATGCTAAAATCGTAATATTTTCAAGGCTGCCGGAGGAGGAACGCTTGCGTTTGATGAGCAAGCGGGCAAGTATAATGGACAATCGAAAGATTTTATACGTGTTTAATCAGAATGGTGGTCCGGTGCATGACAAGACCTGCGAATTAGTAAAGAGTATTTCCTTGGAGGATTTTTGCGGTGCAGAGGAGATGCCGGAAGGGAGAGGCTTTTGCGCAAAGTGCCGCAGACGCTTGCATATTCGTTTGGCCATCGGACCGGATTTTAAGAACTGCCAAATCTATGAGAGCTTTTTGCAGCGGTGTGGAGTATCTGAGATGGAGCTGGAATATTTCGTAAGGGAATGCGGTGGAAAAATGTTCATGGAGAGTCTGCAGGTGATGCGGCTAAAATGCGGCGAGGATACTTGGAAAGCAGAACGAAAAGAGGATGGTCTTTTGGTTTTATATCACAATAATTATATTAGGATTGGCGAGGATGAGCGGTTTATTACGGATGGGTTTCATGAGCAGAATGTATGCGCCAAGAAGTTAAACCGAATTCTGCGGTATGTGGAGGATTACACCTGGAAGGGGCATCTGGAGGCGAAGAAAAGTGCGGAGGATAACAATTTGACGGAGGATGCAGTGCTGCAAGAGGAAGGTTATGTGCCTGAAAATGGAGTGGTGCAAGAGGATTCTCAAGAGTATGGTTGTATTGGCGATAGCATGGTAAAAAGCGAGGCGTGGTGGAAGCGTCTGGCAGCATGGTTGAAGAAATGGTTTATATGAAAAACTGATTGGAGATGAAAATAGATATTGACATAACATAATCTCCTAATATATTATATAGATAGTCGATATATAGACAATCTACATATAATAAAAACACATTAAGGAGGGTAATTATGACCATAGAAAAATCATTAACATCCGGCAGCATGACTATGCTTCTTTTAAAACTTTTATCTGAGAAGGATATGTATGGCTATGAAATGATTGATACGTTAAGAAAGCGTTCGCAGAATGTATTTGAACTGAAGGCAGGTACCTTGTACCCGTTGCTTCATGGGTTGGAGGAAAAGGGGCTTCTTACCGTTTATGAACAGGAGTATCAGGGAAAGACCAGAAAGTACTACCATGTTACGAAAAAAGGACTTAAGCTGTTGGAACGAAAGGTGGAAGAGTGGAATACGTATACCGAGGCAGTATCCAATGTACTTGCAATGGGGGTGTAGCATAATGGAAGCGTATATTCAGGTTTTGTTGGAGCAGATTCGCTGTAAGAAAGTGCAGCCTTACATTCGTAAGGAAATTTGGGGGCATCTGGAGGAGCAGATAGAAGATAATATGGCTGCAGGAATGTCCGGGGCAGATGCAGAAAAAGCTGCTGTAGAGGATATGGGAAGTCCGGTAGAGGTAGGTGTTGCACTGGACAGAATACACAGACCGAAGGTGAACTGGGTATTGATTAGTCTTATGGCAGTCATTGGCCTGGCTGGAATAATATTGCATGAGCTGATGTGGCGGCAAATAGGCCTGCTGGCAAATGGGAGCCGTGAGTTTGCGAAGTATACATTAATCGGGCTTGTTTTTATGCTTGTGGTGTATCGAATAGATTACAGTGTGATTGCCCGTTTTTCTAAAATTATTGCAATGGTAATGATTTCGACATGTGTAGTTGCGTGTATGCAGGGAAATGTTGTGGGAGGAGTAAGGCAACTGGAATTGTTGGGCAGGAGCATTTCTTTGTTTTTCCCAATGCTTTTGTATGTACCGGTGTATGGTGCTGTCATATATAAATACCATGGTCAAGGCTATGGCGGTTTGATTAAGTCCCTTTTATGGATGGCAGTTCCGGTGGTTTGTGCATTTTATTTACCACAACTGATGCTTTCGGTAACTTTACTGGTATCCATGATGGTGGTACTGACTGTGGCACTTGCAAAGGATTGGTTCCTTGTGCCAAAGAAAAAGGTTATTGCTATGCTATGGGGCTGTGGTATCGGAGTGCCGTTAGCAGTAGTGTCTGCACTTGTAGGATTTGGTTTGTTGAAAACTCATCAAATGGCAAGAATAAAGGCTTTTTTGTGCAATACTGATAATCAGGGCGTTAATTATACCACATGGAGGCTGCGGGAAGTGCTTGAGAACTGTCAGGTTGTTGGCAACGGTACAGGGAACTGGATGGCCAGCGAAAGCGAGATGGTGTATATACCGGAATGTAATACCGGATACATCTTTTCTTTTATACTGCATAATTACGGTATTTTGGCAGGTATCATACTAGGTGGTATCTTGGTGGCTATGATTGCACTGATTTTTCGGATTTCCTTCAAGCAAAAGAACCAGCTTGCTATGTGTATGGGATGTGGTTGTGGAATGATTCTGGCGTTGAATATAGTAATCAATATCGCGGAGAATATTGGATTGTTTCCGGTCACAGAGACGTTTTTGCCGTTTTTTTCTAGAGGTGGAAGTGGAATTATAGTTTGTTATGTGTTGTTGGGTATTATTTTGAGTATATATCGGTATAAAAATATATACCCTACGCATGTGAATACAAACCTTGGAACGACCAAGATAACCATTTCGTTATAAATGTTTTATGCATTTCTCTCGAAATGTCAAATCCTTGGATTGCCATATTATAATACCTCGTATATACTTATAAAAATAGATATAAGTTTTAGAAACAAATACTTTGGATAAAAAGAAAAACGAGGGAGAAGGTATGGAAATTAACGAAATTATCATTTATATAATGGTGGCATTTGCAGTGTTGGGTGCCCTTGACCGTATGATTGGCAACCGATTTGGACTGGGTGAGAAGTTTGAGGAAGGTATTATGGCCATTGGCGTACTTTCTATTTCGATGATAGGTATGATTTCTCTGGCACCAGTACTTGCAAAGGTGCTTGAACCGGTGGTTGTACCGGTATTTCAGTTTTTTGGTGCGGACCCATCTATGTTTGTAGGTGCAATTCTTGCAAATGATATGGGTGGGGCATCCCTTGCACAGGCAATGGCGATTGACCCGGATGCAGGTAATCTGAGTGGTCTGATTGTAGGTGCTTCTTTAGGTGGTGCAGTGGTATTTATGATTCCGGCGGCACTGGGCATTTTACAAAAAGAAGACCATAAATATCTGGCGACAGGCGTGCTTGCAGGTGTGATTACGGTACCGATTGGTTCTTTTGTGGGCGGTCTGGTGGCAGGATATTCCGTAGGAATGTTGTTTAGCAACTTGGTTCCGATTATTATATTTGCGGTATTGATTGCACTGGGGCTTTGGAAATTTGAACAGGCTATGATTAAAGGGTTTACTTATTTTGGTAAGTTTATCGTAGCGTTGATTACTTTGGGACTGATTGCAGGCATTGTAGAAGAATTGACAGGAATAGTGGTTATTCCGGGTATGGCACCGGTTTCCGAAGGCTTTACTGTGGTATCGGACATTGCCATGGTTTTAGCAGGTGCTTTTCCAATGGTACTTGTGCTGACGAAGGTACTTAGTAAGCCTTTGAAAAAAGTAGGCAAGCATCTTGGCATCAATGAAGTGGCAGTTGCCGGTATGGTTGCCTGCCTGGCTAATAGTGTTCCGATGTTTGGTATGGTAAAGGATATGGACAAACGTGGTAAAGTAGTGAGCTTGGCTTTTGCCACATCTGCAGCATTTGTTTTTGGGGATCATTTGGGATTTACAGCAGGCTTTAACGCAGAAATGATTGTACCGATGATTGTAAGTAAATTAGTAGGCGGTGTGACAGCGGTTGTGGTTGCATTGTTTTTGTCGGCTTCAAACTAGTCCGGATGCGTCGAAGCTTTGGTATCATTTTAGAGACAAATGCAAAGAATACGGTATAGAGTATCATACAGATAAAGTTTTTGCATATTTGCATGAATTTGAAGATAAAGCATCCGGTGAGCAAATGAGTTTATTCTAAGGAAAAATATAACAAAACTATGAAATTGTTATAAAAAACAATGAAAATTTTAAGCATTTGTAGAAAACAAATTTTGTTTATGTTACAATTTGGGTGTTACTAAGAACAAGATAAATTTATATATATTTGTGAGGGAAAGCTATGAAAAGACAAAAACTTACAATGGATGGAAATCAGGCGGCGGCTCATGTGTCCTATGCGTACAGTGATGTTGCGGCGATTTATCCGATTACACCATCTTCTACGATGGCAGAAGTGACCGATGAATGGGCAAATGATGGTCGTAAGAACATTTTTGGACAGGCGGTGGCAGTTACGGAAATGCAGTCTGAAGCAGGTGCAGCAGGTGCGGTACATGGTTCTTTGGCAGCCGGTGCTCTGACTACTACATTTACGGCTTCTCAAGGTCTGCTTCTTATGATTCCGAACCTTTATAAAATCGCCGGTGAGCAGTTGCCGGGTGTATTTAACGTGGCGGCAAGAACCATTGCCAGTCATGCACTTTCTATTTTCGGCGACCATTCTGACGTATATGCATGTCGTCAGACCGGTGTAGCTATGCTTGCAAGTGGTTCCGTGCAGGAGGTTATGGACCTTACTCCGGTGGCACATCTTGCAGCTATGAAAGGAAGTCTGCCGTTTATTAACTTCTTTGACGGTTTCCGTACTTCTCATGAAATTCAGAAAATTGATGCATGGGATTATGAGACCTTAAAGGAAATGATGGATATGGACGCAGTCCGTGCTTTTAGAAAAAAAGCGTTAAATCCAAATCATGCGTGCCAGATGGGTTCTGCACAGAATCCGGATGTGTTCTTCCAGGCAAGGGAAGCAAGCAATCATTTTTATAATGATATGCCTGCAGTAGTAGAATCCTACATGAACATGATTAATGAAAAGATTGGTACAAACTACGGCTTGTTTAATTATTATGGTGCAGAGGATGCGACCCATGTGATCATAGCCATGGGCAGCGTTTGCTCTACCATTGAAGAAACTATTGACTACTTGAATGCTGCAGGTGCCAAGGTTGGTGTGGTTGAAGTACATTTATACAGACCATTCAGCAAAGAGCATTTGTTAAAGGTAATTCCGGCTTCTGTACAGCAGATTTCTGTGCTTGACAGAACAAAAGAACCGGGTGCTATGGGCGAACCATTGTATCTTGACGTAGTTGCTGCATTAAGAGATACCCAGTTCCATAATGTTCCGATATTCAGCGGTCGTTATGGTTTGAGTTCCAAGGATACTACTCCTGGTCAGATTAAGGCTGTTTTTGACAATACAGAAAAGAAAGTATTTACCATTGGTATTATTGATGACGTAACACATCTTTCTTTAGAAACTGCGGATATTGATACTTCCGGAGCTCGTACTGTAAGCTGTAAGTTCTGGGGCTTGGGCAGTGACGGTACCGTTGGTGCCAATAAAAACTCTATCAAGATTATCGGTAACCACACCGACAAGTATGTTCAGGCATATTTTGACTATGACTCTAAGAAGAGTGGTGGTGTAACCGTTTCTCACTTACGTTTTGGTGATGAACCAATCAAATCCACATATTTAGTAAGTAAGGCAGACTTTGTGGCTTGTCACAACCAGTCTTATATTCACAAATATGACATGGTTCAGGACTTAAAGAAGGGTGGAACATTCTTATTAAACTGCACCTGGGATGCTGCAGAGTTAAATGAGAAGCTTCCGGCAGATGTGAAACGTTATATTGCACAGAATGATATCCAGTTCTATATCATTGATGGTATTAAGATTGGTAAGGAAATTGGCTTAAACGGCAAGATTAATACCGTATTACAGTCCGCATTCTTTGCTTTGGCAAATATTATTCCGGCAGAAGATGCGATTCAGTATATGAAGGATGCTGCAAAGAAGAGTTACGGTAAGAAGGGCGATGCGGTGGTTCAGATGAACTATGACGCTATTGATGCCGGCGCAGGCAGCATGGTGAAAGTAGAAGTTCCGGAAGATTGGGCTTATGCAGTGGATGAAGTGAAAGCAGCAGAACTTTTGGCTGACAGACCGGAGGTTATGAAGTTTGTTCAGGAGATTCAGAAGGAAGTAAATGCACAGCGCGGTAATAAACTTCCTGTTTCCGCCTTTACTGATTATGCAGATGGTGCTTCTCCAAGCGGTACTTCTGCACACGAGCGCAGAAGCGTGGCGATTGATGTACCACAGTGGATTCCGGAAAATTGTATTCAGTGTAATCGTTGCTCTATGGTTTGTCCGCATGCGGTAATTCGTCCGATTGCTATGACGGAGGAAGAAGTAAAGAATGCTCCGGAAGGCATGAAAGTTGTACCGATGATGGGTGTGCCGGGCATGTATTTTGCAATTACCGTTTCTGCAGCAGACTGTACCGGTTGTGGCTCCTGTGCACAGACTTGTCCTGGTATGAGAGGCAAGAAGGCTTTGGTAATGCAGCAGACTGCAGATTATGTGGCTGGTGAGCTTGCAAAGAAGCAGGCAGAATTTGATTATGCAAAGGCACATCCTGTAAAAACAGAGATTGTAGATAAATTTAAAGAAACTACCGTAAAGGGAAGCCAGTTTAAGAAGCCGTTCTTGGAATTTTCCGGTGCATGTGCAGGCTGTGGTGAGACTCCTTATGCGAAGTTAGTTACCCAGTTATTTGGGGATAGAATGTATATTGCCAATGCAACAGGTTGTTCCTCTATTTGGGGTAACTCTTCTCCATCTACACCATATACTACCGATGCCATGGGAAGAGGTCCTGCTTGGGCAAACTCCTTGTTTGAAGATGCGGCAGAATTTGGTTATGGTATGTTGTTGGCACAGAAGAGCATTCGTGCAAGATTACGTGATGAATTAGCAGAAATTGCAGCAAATACAGACAGCGCAGAGTTAAAGGATGCTATCAGGGGCTGGGAAGATACGTTCCAGACAGGCTCTTTGAATGGTACGGCTACTGACAAGCTTATTGCAGCATTAGAGGCTTCCAAGCCGGAAGGCGCAGAAGAAATTCTTGCAGAAAAAGACTTCCTTGCAAAGAAATCCCAGTGGATTTTCGGCGGTGATGGCTGGGCATACGATATCGGTTTTGGCGGTTTAGACCATGTACTGGCAAGCGGTCAGGATATCAATATTATGGTATTTGATACGGAGCTTTACTCCAATACCGGTGGTCAGTCCTCCAAGGCAACCCCAACCGGTTCTATTGCAAAGTTTGCAGCAGGCGGTAAGGCAGTTCGTAAGAAAGACTTAGCAAGCATTGCTATGAGCTACGGCTATGTATATGTAGCACAGATTTCCATGGGTGCTGATTACAACCAGTGTGTTAAGGCGATTGCGGAAGCAGAAGCTTATGAAGGACCATCCTTAATCATTGCATATGCTCCATGTATTAATCATGGTATTAAGTGTGGCATGAGCTGCTCACAGGCAGAAGAAGATAAGGCAGTTAAATCCGGTTACTGGCATTTGTTCCGTTACAATCCGGACATGAAGGAAGCCGGCAAGAACGCATTCTTCCTGGACAGCAAGGCTCCGACTCTGGAATATCAGGACTTCCTTGATGGCGAAGTTCGTTACAATGCCTTAAAGAGAGCAAATCCGGACAAAGCAGAAATGCTCTTTAACATGGCAGAAGAGCAGGCTAAGGATCGTCTGGAATACTTGCAGAAGTTGGTGACACTGTATGGTGCGCCTGAGAAAGCGGAATAAAAAATATTAAAAATTAAGATTTAAAGCAAGAATGAGCAGGGGTGTTAAAATACCCCTGCTCAATTATTTTTTCTCCAGCCAATCAGCTCATCCGCTGTCGTATTATAAAATTTTGCCAATCTGCAAAGATTTTCAATAGAAGGAGCATAGTACCCTCGCTCGTATGCTGACAGACTAGCAAGAGAAATCCCGGTTTTTAAATGAAGCGCCTGCAGCGTAAGATTTTGTTCTTTGCGAAGTGTATATAATTTGTTAGATAAATAAGACATAAAAATACCTCCCGAATTGATGTTTTCATTCATTATAAAACATCAGCCGGGAGGATTTGGACGTTATATCGTCTTTTAAAAAATTTTTATTTTTCACCCATTTTATCCAATAAAGAAATCTTGGTGTCGTAAAGTTTCTTGGATAGGTCTACGTATACTTTGTGTGGATTTACAAAGCGCTTGGTTTCTTCCCAAAGGGTGTCCTGTTCCTGTAGGCAGTAAGCACGGATATCCATAACCTTTGGAGATTCGTAAATACATTCGCCCTGTTTAAATACAGGAACCATTAACTCGCGCAGCGTGTAAGTGCCGGGAGCAAGGGTGGTCTTTTTCCAAGGCTCGGTTGGAGAGAAGAGACGCATTGGCTCGTCTTCGGTGTAAACCTCGTCATCCATACAAATAAGGTCAGCTTTAATTTTTCCGGATTCTTTGTCGTAAATTCGGTAAATTTTCTTGTTGCCCGGATTGGTAACCTTTTCGCTGTTTTCGGAAAGCTTAATCTTTGGAATAAAGTTGCCCTGCTCGTCCTGAATAGCTGCCAACTTGTAAACGCCGCCGAAAGCCGGATTGTCCTTGGCGGTAATCAGATTGGTTCCAACGCCCCAGGAAGTAATGGCAGCACCTTGCATCTTTAAGGACTGGATAACATATTCATCTAAATCGTTGCTTGCAGAAATCACGGCATCGGTAAAACCGGCATCGTCTAACATTTTGCGGGCTTTTTTGGAAAGGTATGCCAAGTCACCACTGTCCAAACGAATACCATAGTTCTTTAACGGAACACCTGCTTCACGCATTTCGGTAAATACACGAATGGCATTTGGTACACCACTCTTTAACGTGTCATAAGTATCCACCAGCAAGGTGCATGCCTGTGGATAAATCTCGGCATATGTTTTAAAGGCGGTGTATTCATCCGGAAAACTCATAATCCAGCTGTGTGCATGGGTTCCTTTTACCGGAACGTCGAAAAGCTCGCCTGCAAGTACATTACTGGTACCTACACAGCCTGCAATAACGGCTGCCCTTGCGCCATAAATACCTGCATCCGGTCCCTGTGCACGGCGAAGACCGAATTCCATTACACCATCACCTTTTGCGGCATAGCATACGCGTGCAGCCTTGGTAGCAATCAGGGACTGGTGATTAATAATATTTAACAAAGCAGTCTCTACCAACTGCGCTTCCATAATTGGTGCAATGACTTTTACCAATGGTTCTCTTGGGAAAATAATGGTGCCTTCCGGAATGGCATAAATATCGCCGGTAAATTTAAAGTCCCCAAGATAATCCAGGAAAGATTCCTCAAACATGTTCAAGGAGCGAAGATATTCAATATCGGCTCTGGTAAAATGTAATTCTTTAATATATTTGATGGCCTGTTCTAAGCCTGCCATAATAGAATAGCCATTACCACATGGGTTAGAGCGATAAAATAAGTCAAAAATAACGGTTTCGTTTGCAGTCTTATTGCGAAAATAACCCTGCATCATAGTAAGTTCATACAAATCAGTAAGAAGTGTAAGATTTTGCCTGTCCATAAAATTCTCCTCATGAAATGACTTTTGTAAAGTGCGTTAAACTAATAATAAATTGATTGTAGCCCTATTTTCTGAATTAGTCAATGAAAAAGCATGATAATGTGTTAAGTTGTTGTACAAATTTAGTTAGTATGCTATAATTTTTATAAAATATTGTAATAGATTTATAAGAGGTAAGGAACATGTCAACACCACACAATCAGGCAGTAAAAGGTGAAATAGCAAAAAAGGTTTTGATGCCGGGAGACCCGCTTAGAGCAAAGTTTATTGCGGAGACTTTTTTGGAGGACGCAAAGCTGGTAAATCAAGTGCGTAATATGTTTGCATATACCGGAACCTATAATGGCAAGCCGGTGACGGTCATGGCAAGCGGTATGGGAATGCCGTCCATGGGAATTTATTCTTACGAGTTATTTTCGATGTATGAGGTAGAACAGATTATTCGAATCGGTTCAGCAGGTGCATGTGTGCCGGAGTTAAAAATAGGTGACGTAATTTTGGCAGACGGAGCATGGAGCGAGTCTACCTTTGCACGCACGCAAAGTGGATATGACAAGGATGTCATTTTGCCGAGTGCGGAACTAAATGCACACATTCAGGGGGTAGCCGAGAAGCTGAATATTCCACTGACGGTTGCGAGAGTACACTCTAGTGATGTATTTTACTGTGAAAGCAATGTGGATGATTACAAGGTTATTTACGAAAAACATAAATGTGTCTGTACGGAAATGGAGAGCTTTGCGCTGTTCCATAATGCGAATGTGCTCGAGAAGAAAGCAGCATGCCTTCTGACTATCTCCGATTCCTTAGTGACCGGAGAAAGTGCAAGTCCAATGGCTCGTCAGACTGCATTTACCGATATGATGAAAATAGCGCTGGAAGCATGCTTGTAAAAAGTATTTTGTAAAAAATAAGTGTTGTAATTCTAAAGGACATGGCAAGGTCGATTTTGCTATGTCCTTTTATTCTGTATTTTGATATAATAGGTATATAAATTTAGGGAAATTTAGGGAATAGTGTGAGATTTTGGAACAAAAGTTGTGTATATAGATGAAAGGATAAGGAATTTGGGAAGGGGGTTTTGATATGGACGATATCAGAATAGTACAGTTGTACTGGGATAGAGACCAAAAAGCGATAACAGAAACGGCAACGAAATATGGTAACTACTGCATGTTTATTGCCAAAAATATTCTTGGCAATAAGGAAGATGCAGAAGAATGCGTTAACGATACATACATGAAGGCATGGAACGCTATGCCGCCTCACAGACCCGATATGCTATCCACTTTTCTAGGTAAAATCACACGAAACGTATCCTTTAACCGATACAAGCATAACCATGCAGACAAACGTGGCGGAGGAGAGCTTTCCGCAGTATTAGATGAACTAAGTGAATGTGTTTCCGGAAAGAACAATATTGAACAAGAAATAGAATACAAGGAATTGGTAAAATCCATTGATTCATTTCTGGACACGCTTTCATTAGAAAAAAGAAGTATATTTATATGTAGATACTGGTATACAGATAGTGTTGCAGAGATTGCAAGGCAGTTTGATATGAGAGAGAACACGGTGTCAATGATACTTAGTCGTATCAGAACAAAATTACAAAAATATTTAATAGAAAGGGGTTATGAGCTATGACAAACGAAAACTTATATAAAGCAATCGGCGATATTAGCGATGAAAAAATTAAAGAGGCAAAGCAAGTAAAAAAATCCAAACAACCAATCCGGCTCAAATGGGGTGCCATGGTTGCTTGTCTGTGCCTTATAGCGGTAGGTTCGACTATTCTATTACAACAGAATATTAATATTCCAAGTACAAGCAGCGAAGGCAACTTAGAGGAAGTTGAAGAGACAATGGTGATGGCTTCATCCGATGCACAGTCAGAGGGGAGCAAGGCCGGAGAGGAGAGCATCGTAGCAGTGGGAAGTGAGCCCACTGAGGCAGAGCCGCTTCATTTGACAGCCGCACCGGTTGATTTGTATTCCGCCGAGAGGGCAGTGTTTTTGAGCGGTCTGCAGCAAGGTGAATCAAGCGCTGTCACGCCATCCGTGGAAAGTTACAGCGTGGCAGCCGATCTGAGTAATATTATAAATCTGGACAAATTTTACATAGAACCGGATAGTGAGATGGTAAAAAAGCTGGTGCAGAATGGGTTTGTTGTAACATTTTCTGCAGGAAGTGAGTTTTTTGAAATTTATGAAGAAAACCGTTATAGACAAATACCAAACTTTGTGACGGTCGACTCTCTTATGCATACCTATCATTTGTATTTCAGTCATTTGCTGAAAAATATAGAGCTTGATTATCTTGCAGGCGGTCTTTCTGATTTGAGTGCACAAATGTTGGAAAACAGTTTGGATCAATATGGGCAGTTAAAGGGCAGTGAATGGGAAAGTGCAGCACTTCGTAATGTGGCATTTTTTACCATAGGTGCCAAGCTTCAGAATGAGAATACGGTTGTTTTGGACGAAGTGCAGAGTGTGGTGGAGACGGAGCTTGCGCGAATTAATAGCGCGGAAAAAATAGAGATTTCGGAAATTACCGGAGCCTATGAAGACTATACCCAGTACATCGTGCGCGGTTATTATGAAGGAGATGAGCGCCTGGAAGCATATTTTAGGGCAATGATGTGGTATGGTCGTATCCATTTTAAACAAAGTGTGGAAGATTTGGACAGAAGTGCACTTTTGATAACGCAGGCATTGGCGGAAGATGTAGAGGCGGCTGGTTTGTGGGAAGCAATTTATACAGTGACTGCTTTCTTTGCAGGAGCCAGTGATGATTTAATGGTGTATGAATATGCACCGCTGATTCAAAAGGTATACGGTGCCGCTGTTGGTACAAAGGGGCTTATCGGAAAGGAGGAAGCATTTGCGACATTCCACCAGGAGACAGCAAAGCTGCGTGCACCGCAGATTAATTCCATTCCAATTGAAGATGGGGAAAATAATGAAATTTTAGGGTTCCGCTTTATGGGACAGCGTTTTACTATCGATGCCACGATAATGCAAAATCTGATTTACAGTCGTGTGGGTGCCAATAATGAGGGCGAAAGGCGTATGCTTCCGGATGTACTGGATGTGCCGGCGGCTCTGGGAAGTGATGCGGCACTTGATATCTTAGAGGAAAATGGTGCCACGGAGTATGCAGGCTACACGGAAAATATGAATGAACTAAGAGCAGGGCTTTCCATGGAAAATACAGCTCTTTGGAACGCCAGTCTCTATGCAAGCTGGCTGAATACCCTTCGTCCGTTGCTTACGGAAAAAGGTGAGGGCTATCCGATGTTTATGCAGAATGAGGAATGGACGAAGAAAAATCTGGAGTCCTTTGCCGGCAGCTTTACAGAGCTAAAGCATGATACCATTCTTTACGCAAAGCAGGTTATTGCAGAGATGGGTGGTTATAATGTAGAAGATGCGGATGACAGAGGATATGTGGAGCCGGAACCACTGGTTTATGAACGGTTTATTTCTTTGGCAGAAATGACGGCAAAAGGACTGAAGGAATATGGAATGCTTTCCCAGGTTGAAGAGGAAAATTTATCTCGACTTGTGATGATTGCAGAGAAATTATTGACCATTTCCAATAAAGAACTTCAAGATGTAGTGTTGACCGATGAAGAGTACGATTTTATTAAAGGTTACGGCGGTAATATCGAGCACTTCTGGTATGAGGTGGTTCGAGATGGAAAAGACAATTATATTGCAGCGCAGGAATATCCGGCTGCCGTTGTGGTAGATATTGCTACAAACCCGAGTGGAACCATTTTGGAGACTGCTACCGGAAACCCATCCCGAATTATAGTGGCAGTTAAGGTGGATGGTAAAATAAAACTGGCACAGGGTAGTGTTTACTCCTTCTATCAGTTTGAATGGCCGATGGATGACCGCCTTACGGATACCAAGTGGCGCCAAATGATGGGAATACAGGTGGGCGAGGACTGGAACTATGTAACAGAAAAGCCGATAAAACAACCGGAATGGACGGCAAGCTATCGTTATGAGAGTTATTAAATATAAGAATTTTGTAAGTGCTTTCTCGAAATGTCTGATAATAATTGCAGTATTTTTATGTGTTGGTGCAGTTGGATATTGGTTGTGGAATCGAGATACCTTTTTACCCCAATGGATTGTGTGGGAGCATGGCACGTTTCAGGATGCTTCCGGACAGTATGAGATTACCTTAACAGGAAAAACCGTGCGCGTTTCTTATAAAGATACTATGATTTGGACCACAGAGAAGGATGTGAAGGTACAAAAAGCATTGGCTGCTGATATAGACCGTAATGGGCAGGATGAGTTAATTCTTCTTTGCTGGAGGAAAGGACATTACGGGGATGTGAAGCCTATTTGGGTTGAAGAGGATGAGCAGGACTGGGTGCAGCATATCTTTGTGTATGAATTTTTGCAGGAGGATGTTCAGGCAAAATGGATGTCCTCCTATATCGGAAAGGATATTTTAGATATTACCGCAAGGGCAGCAGAGACGTCAGGTCGTCTTTTGTGCCTGACGGACAGGTCTGGAGAGGAAAGTGTCTGGACCTGGGATTCCTGGGGGTTTGTTCGCGTAGATATAGATTAAAGCAGCGAAGAGCGTTTGTATCCGCCGGTGATTTTGGCAAATCTGCAATATGCCGCTTTGCGGATAGTGTAGGTATTGATGCCGGAATTGTAGTAGGAAGACTGCAGAAAGAAGGCTTTATTGCCTTTAACAGGTTTCGTGAATTAAAGACAAAGTACGAAATTACAGCATAAATAGGTTATTTTTGTAATTTTGGGGCTTTACAAATCCTGACAAAGTAAATATAATCAGTATATTAGAGAAAATGCGTTGAGGAAGACAGTAGCCTTTGTGGAAAGCCAAAGCGAGTCGGGGATGGTGCAAGCCCGGTGTGAGTATGCAGTGCGTGAATATCACTTCTGAGCAGTCGGGTGAAATCAGTAGCCTGGACCGGCAGTCTGCCGTTATCGGACAACATATAAAACCGTCACGGCGGGGAGTATGCGTAACAGGTGGTATAATGAAACTTTTATAGCTTCATCCTTTTACGGATGGAGTTTTTTATTTTCAAGAAAGGAATTGAAAGACATGTATAACAAAGTATCATCTAATTTAAACTTTGTAGAACGTGAAAAAGCTACAGAAAAATTCTGGAACGATAATGACATCTTTAGAAAGAGCATGAAGCAGCGTGAAGGCTGCCCGACATATACTTTTTATGACGGACCTCCAACTGCAAATGGTAAACCACATATCGGTCACGTTTTGACTCGCGTTATCAAGGATATGATTCCGAGATACCGCACCATGAAAGGATATATGGTTCCTCGTAAGGCTGGTTGGGATACCCATGGACTTCCGGTTGAACTGGAAGTAGAAAAACTGTTAGGTCTTGATGGCAAGGAGCAGATTGAAGAATACGGTCTGGATCCATTTATCGACAAGTGTAAGGAAAGCGTTTGGAAGTACAAAGGTATGTGGGAGAATTTCTCCGGTACCGTTGGCTTCTGGGCGGATATGGATGACCCATATGTAACTTACCATGATGATTTCATTGAGTCTGAATGGTGGGCATTAAAGACTATCTGGGATAAGGGCTTATTATATAAGGGCTTTAAGATTGTACCTTACTGCCCTCGTTGTGGTACCCCGTTATCTTCTCACGAAGTAGCACAGGGCTACAAAGATGTAAAGGAACGTTCCGCTATCGTTCGTTTCAAAGTAAAAGACGAGGATGCTTACATCCTTGCATGGACCACCACACCTTGGACTTTGCCAAGTAACGTTGGTCTTTGTGTAAACCCAAAAGAAACCTACGCAAAAGTAAAATCTGCGGATGGTTATACTTATTATATGGCAGAAGCTTTATTAGATACTGTTTTAGGCAAATTTGCAGACAAAGAAAACGGTATTGCAGCCTATGAAGTATTGGAAACCTTCACCGGTAAGGAGTTAGAATACAAAGAATATGAGCCGCTTTTTGCATGCACCGGTGATTTTGTTGCAAAGCAGCGCAAAAAAGGCCACTATGTAGTTTGTGATAACTATGTTACTCTTACAGACGGTACCGGCGTAGTTCATATTGCACCTGCCTTTGGTGAAGATGATAATCGTGTAAGCACACGCTATGAATTGCCATTTGTTCAGTTTGTAAACGGCAAGGGTGAAATGACCGAGGAAACTCCATACGCAGGCAAGTTTGTAAAGGATGCAGACCCATTAGTATTAGTGGATTTGGAGAAGGATGGTTTATTATTTGATGCTCCGAAGTTCGAGCACAGCTATCCGCATTGCTGGAGATGTGATACTCCGCTTATTTACTATGCCCGCGAATCCTGGTTTATCAAAATGACTGCTGTTAAGGAAGACTTAATCCGCAACAACAATACCATCAACTGGATTCCGGAGTCTATCGGTAAAGGCCGTTTTGGTGACTGGTTAGAGAATATTCAGGATTGGGGTATTTCTCGTAACCGTTATTGGGGTACTCCGCTGAATGTTTGGGAATGTAAGGACTGTGGTAAGCTCCATGCAATCGGAAGCCGCCAGGAATTAAAGGAAATGAGCGGAAACGATGAGGCACTTACTGTAGAACTTCACAGACCATATATCGATGAAATTACTATCAAGTGTCCGGAATGTAGCGGCACTATGAAGCGTGTACCGGAGGTTATTGACTGCTGGTTTGATAGTGGTGCAATGCCTTTTGCTCAGCATCATTATCCGTTTGAAAATAAAGAGCTTTTTGAGGCTCAGTTCCCTGCACAGTTTATTTCTGAAGCAGTAGACCAGACACGTGGATGGTTCTACTCTTTATTGGCGGAGTCTACCTTATTGTTTAACAAGGCTCCTTATGAAAACGTTATCGTTCTGGGACATGTACAGGATGAGAACGGTCAGAAGATGAGTAAGTCTAAGGGCAATGCGGTTGACCCATTTGATGCATTAAATACACACGGTGCGGATGCGATTCGCTGGTATTTCTATATCAATTCTGCCCCATGGTTACCAAACCGTTTCCATGACAGAGCCGTTACAGAAGGCCGCAGTAAATTTATGGGTACTTTATGGAATACCTACGCATTCTTTGTACTCTATGCAAATATTGATAATTTTGATGCTACCAAGTATACCTTGGAATATGATAAACTTCCGGTTATGGATAAGTGGCTGTTATCTAAGTTAAATACGTTAATTAAGACCGTAGATAATCACTTAGAAAACTATCGTATTCCGGAAGCAGCAAGAGCATTACAGGATTTCGTGGATGATATGAGTAACTGGTATGTTCGCCGCAGTCGCGAGCGTTTCTGGGCAAAAGGCATGGAACAGGATAAGATTAACGCTTATATGACTCTGTATACAGCGCTTGTTACCATGTGTAAGTGTGCTGCACCTATGATTCCGTTTATGACAGAAGAAATCTACCAGAACCTTGTTTGTTCTATCGACAAGAATGCTCCGGAAAGTATTCATTTATGTGACTTCCCGGTTGCAGACGAGTCTATGATCGATGCAAAATTAGAAGAGGATATGGACGAACTTTTAAAGGTTGTTGTTATGGGCCGTGCATGCAGAAATACTGCCAATATCAAGAATCGCCAGCCAATCGGTGAAATGATTGTAAAGGCACCGGTTGTATTAGACCAGTTCTATTTAGATATTATTGCAGATGAATTAAATGTAAAGAAGGTTGTATTTACCGAGGATGTTTCATCCTTTACTACCTATACCTTTAAGCCACAGCTTCGTACCGTAGGTCCGAAGTATGGCAAGCAGTTAGGCGGCATTCAGAAGCATCTTGCATCATTGGACGGTAACGCTGCATATGCTGAATTAAAGAATGAAGGTGCTATTAAGTTTATGGTGGGTGAAGTAGAGGTAATTCTTACCGAAGCAGATCTTCTTATTGACATGAAGCAGAAGGAAGGTTATGCTACCGAAGCAGACAACACCGTAACCGTTGTATTGGATACCAATCTTACAGCAGAGCTTATTGAAGAAGGCTTTGTTTATGAAGTGATTTCAAAAATTCAGACCATGCGTAAGGAAGCGGACTTCGAGGTTATGGATCACATCAAGGTTTCTATCAATGATAATGACAAACTGGCCAACATTGTAGCTAAGAATCAGGCAATGATTGCAGGCAAGGTTTTAGCAGACAGCATTGAGAAAAATGTGAAGTTAGCAAACGCAAAAGAGTGGAATGTTAATGGCGAAAATGTTATAATTGCGGTAGAACGTGTGTAAAATGGGGAAAAATTAATTTATTATTTTAGAAGGGTGGTTCACGATGGCGAACACAAATCTTAAATTTGATAAAACAGCTTTCAAAAAAGAAGTGGAAGCAAATGTTAAAACTTTATATCGTAAAACATTAAAAGAGGCTAGTAAGCAGCAGGTTTTTCAGGCAGTTTCCTATGCAATTAAAGATACTATTATTGATAATTGGATTGCTACTCAGGAGGCATATGACGAACAGGATCCAAAAATTGTTTACTACATGTCTATGGAATTCCTTATGGGCAGAGCCCTTGGTAACAACTTAATCAACTTACAGGCTTATGAAGGTGTAAAGGAAGCTTTAGAGGAGCTTGGTCTTGATTTAAATATCGTTGAAGACCAGGAGCCGGACGCAGCACTTGGTAACGGTGGTTTAGGACGTCTTGCAGCTTGTTTCTTAGATTCTTTGGCAACCTTAAATTATGCAGCTTATGGTTGTGGTATCCGTTATCGCTATGGTATGTTTAAACAGGAAATCCGTGATGGATTCCAGATTGAAGTGCCGGATGTATGGTTAGCAGACGGAAACCCATTCGAACTTCGCAGACCGGAATATGCAAAGGAAGTGAAGTTTGGCGGTTACGTTACAACTCGTATGGATGAGAAGGGGCGTGCACATTTTGTACAGGAAGGCTATCAGTCTGTACGTGCGGTACCGTTTGATATGCCAATCGTTGGTTATGGCAATGGTATTGTAAATACATTGCGTATTTGGGATGCAGAAGCAGTAGAATGCTTCCAGTTAGACTCTTTTGACAAGGGTGATTACAAGAAAGCAGTTGAGCAGGAGAACCTTGCTCGCAATATCGTAGAGGTTCTCTATCCAAACGATAACCACTATGCAGGTAAAGAGCTTCGTTTAAAACAGCAGTACTTCTTTATTTCTGCATCCGTTCAGGAAGCAGTAGCAAAGTACATGAAGAAGCATGATGATATTCGCAAGTTCCATGAAAAGGTTACCTTCCAGTTAAATGATACACATCCAACGGTAGCGGTAGCAGAGTTGATGCGTATTTTGCTGGATGAATATAAGTTAGAATGGGATGAAGCATGGGAAGTTACTTCCAAGACATGTGCTTATACAAACCATACCATTATGGCAGAAGCACTTGAAAAGTGGCCAATCGAACTGTTCAGCAGATTATTGCCACGTATTTACCAGATTGTAGAAGAAATCAACCGTCGTTTTGTGGCTGAAATTCAGAAAAAATATCCGGGTGATTTTGATAAGGTTCGTAAGATGGCTATTATTTATGATGGTCAGGTTAAGATGGCTCACCTTGCAATTGCAGCTGGTTACTCTGTAAATGGTGTAGCGAGACTTCATACAGAAATCTTAAAGAATCAGGAATTAAAGGATTTCTATCAGATGATGCCTGAAAAGTTTAATAATAAAACAAACGGTATCACACAGCGTAGATTCTTATTACACGGTAATCCTTTATTGGCTAAGTGGGTAACAGACCATATTGGGGATGAATGGATTACAGACCTTCCAAAGATTGAGAAGTTAAAATTATACATTGATGATGAAAAAGCTCAGCATGAGTTTATGAACATCAAGTACCAGAATAAGATTCGCCTGGCGAAGTATATCTTAGAGCACAATGGTGTAGAGGTTGACCCACGTTCTATTTTTGACGTACAGGTTAAGAGACTTCATGAGTACAAACGTCAGTTATTAAATATTTTACACGTTATGTATTTATACAACCAGTTAAAAGACAACCCGAATATGGACTTCTATCCAAGAACCTTTATCTTTGGTGCAAAGGCAGCAGCTGGTTATCGTATTGCAAAGCTTACCATTAAGTTAATCAACTCCGTTGCAGATGTTATCAATAATGATGCTTCTATCGGCGGAAAAATTAAGGTCGTATTTATCGAGAACTACCGTGTGTCCAATGCAGAGTGGATTTTTGCGGCAGCAGATGTTTCAGAGCAGATTTCTACTGCATCTAAGGAAGCTTCCGGTACCGGTAATATGAAGTTTATGTTAAATGGTGCTCCTACTCTTGGTACCATGGATGGTGCAAATGTAGAAATCGTAGAAGAAGTAGGTGCTGACAATGCATTTATCTTTGGTTTGAGTGCAGATGAGGTTATTAACTACGAGAATAACGGTGGTTATGATCCAAAGGAAATTTTCAACTTAGATGATGATATCCGCAGGGTATTAATGCAGTTAATCAATGGCACATACTCTCCACAGGACCCTGAGTTATTCAGACCACTGTACAATAGCCTTTTAGAACATGACGGCGGCCGCAGAGCTGATACGTACTTCATCCTTAAAGACTTCAAGGCTTATGCAGCAGCACAGGTAGAAGTAGAGAAGGCATACCGTGACGAAAAACGTTGGGCAAGAATGGCAATGTTAAACACTGCATCCTGCGGTAAGTTTACTTCTGACAGAACGATTGAAGAGTATGCACAGACTATTTGGAACTTAGATAAGGTTACTATGTAATAAAATTGGGCGAGGCAGAGAGCCACGATTCTGTCTTCGCTTCAAAAAATAAAAAAGGAGACTTAAGATGAAAGGTTTAATGAACGAATTCAAAAAATTTATCTCACGCGGTAATGTAGTAGACATGGCAGTCGGTGTTATCATGGGTACTACTTTTACCAAAATTGTAACTTCACTGGTAAATGACGTGATGATGCCTGCAATTGGTATGGTAATCGGTGGTACCAGCTTTGAAAACTTCAAGTACATTATTGAGCCGGCAACAGAAACAACTGCAGAAAGTGCTATTTACTATGGAAAATTTATCCAGAGCATTGTAGATTTCCTGTTAGTGGCAATTGTTGTATTTGCTATTGTGAAGTTAATTAACGCTCTTCACAAGAAAGAAGAAGCTCCAAAGGCACCTGCAGGTCCAACCGATGCACAGATTACCAACGAGCTTTTGAAAGAAAATAATGAATTATTAAAGAAGATGTTGGAAAAATAAATATTTCGTACGCAAAAGTTTGGAGAGGGTTCGAAAGGACTCTCTCTTTTAGCTTGCACAAATAAAAAAGTTGTTCTATAATCGTACAGGAATGTGTCCTGTAACGTATCTTTGTGCATAAAGGGCACATACTAATTTTATGACATAATGTTAGAGAAGAGTTGTTTATAGAGAGGGAAATTTATGTTAAAGAAAACTAAGATTATTTGTACCATGGGTCCTGCCTGCGAGAACGAAGAAATTTTAAAGCAGTTAATTTTAAACGGGATGAACGTGGCACGTTTTAATTTTTCTCATGGTAATCACCAGGAGCAGAAGACCAGGTTTGACCGCCTCGTTAAAGTAAGAAACGAACTTGGTTTACCTATAGCTGCTTTGATGGATACCAAGGGACCGGAAATTCGTTTGGGCATGTTTGAAAATGGCAAAGTGGTTTTAGAAGATGGGGCAAAGTTTGTTTTAACTACGGAAGAAATTTTAGGTACGTCTGAAAAAGCTACGATTACTTATAAAGAATTAAAGAATGATGTAAAAGTAGGGTCTACCATTCTTATTAACGATGGTTTGATTGAACTGGTTGCAGATGAAATTACTGATACAGACATTGTTTGTACGGTTGTTCATGGCGGTACCGTTTCAAATAAAAAAGGTATTAATGTACCGGGTGTTGAGCTGTCTATGCCATATCTTAGCGAAACAGACACCGCCGATATTTTGTTTGCTATAGAGACAGGCTTTGACTTTATTGCTGCAAGTTTTGTGCGTAATGCGGAAGATGTAAAGGCGATTCGTGCACTTTTGGATTCTAAAGGCAGCTACATGAAGATTATTGCCAAGATTGAAAACAGACAGGGTGTAGAAAATCTGGATGAGATTTTAGAAGCTGCCAATGGTATTATGGTAGCAAGAGGTGACATGGGTGTGGAGATTCCTTTTGAGGAAGTACCGCATATTCAGAAAGCTATGATTGAAAAGGCAAATAAGGCCAAAAAGCATGTTATTACCGCAACACAAATGTTAGAGTCCATGATTAACAATCCACGTCCGACCAGAGCAGAGGTGTCAGACGTTGCCAATGCAGTTTATGAAGGTACAACCGCAATTATGTTGTCCGGAGAAACAGCGGCAGGTAAATATCCGGTAGAAGCAGTTGCAACTATGTCCAGAATTGCCATAGAGGCAGAAAAGAACATGGATTATGCCAGATTTTTGGCACAGCGAGAGTTGGACACTACTGATGATTTGTCCTCTGCCATTGCGTATGCTGCCTGCACCACAGCTATTGAAATTAATGCAGCTGCAATCATCTCTGTAACCATTTCCGGAAGTACTTGTAAAAAAGTGGCAGGCTTGAAGCCTCCGGTGCCGATTCTGGGTGGTTCCATGCATGATGACGTGTGCCGTAAAATGTCTCTTATGTGGGGCGTACAGTCCATGCACGTAGATAAGAAAGAGACAGAAGATGAACTGTTTGAGGAAGCAATCCGAGTGGGCAAGCAGGCGGGTTATATCAAGAGTGGTGACAGAGTGGTTATTGTGGCCGGAGTACCGCTTGGTAAGGTGGGCAGTACGAATATGATTCGTGTTGTTTATGTTGAATAATTTGAGATAAATAAAAAGAATTACTTGAAGTGGCATATATTTTGTGTTATAATGCAATATATGCTTCTTCAAGCATGTAAATAATCGGCGTGTGGCTCAGCTTGGTAGAGCGCATCGTTCGGGACGATGAGGTCGCAGGTTCGAATCCTGTCACGCCGACGACAAGGAGACTCATATGGGTAAGCTTATCGTTCTCATGGGTAAAAGCGCTACAGGTAAAGATACTATTTACAAGTTATTACAGGCGGATAAAAGCCTTAATCTGCAGCAGCTTGTGCCATATACTACCAGACCTATGCGTGCTGGAGAGAGAGATGGAGAAGCTTACTATTTTGTTACTGAGGAAGAATTTCATGTGTTATTAGAAAAGGGGCGTGTGATTGAGCATCGCTCCTATAATACTATTCACGGCCTTTGGAGATATTTTACGGTAGAAGATGACCAGTTGGATTTGGCTCAGTATAGTTACCTTCTTATTGGTACGCTGGAGGCTTATGTGAGTATTGTAAAGCATTTTGGCCCGGAAAAGGTGATTCCGGTGCTAGTCACGCTGGATGATGGTGTCCGTTTGGAACGGGCACTTACCAGAGAGAGGGAGCAGGCAAATCCAAAATACGAGGAAATGTGCAGACGATTTCTGGCAGACAGTGCAGACTATGCACAGGCCAAGATAGATGCAGCAGGAATTTGCAGAGTTTTTGAGAATTATTCCTCTAAGGAGACCGCAGAGGAAATCAGCCACTATATCAAGGAACAGTTGATACTTTAATCAGAAGGGAAATGTATGCAGTCATTTGCAAATGTAATCGGACAGGCGCCTATTAAGGAGCACATCAAAAAAAGTCTACATACCGGCAAAATTTCTCATGCATACATTTTTTATGGTGAGAAGGGAAGCGGCAAAAAGACTCTGGCAGACTTGTTTGCCAGAGCTTTACAATGTGAGGCAGAGGGTGACAAACCCTGTAATCAGTGTATCAGTTGTAAGCAGGCATTAAATCGTAACCAGCCGGATATTATTTATGTGCAGCATGAAAAGCCGGGGATCATCAGTGTGGATGAAATCCGTAAACAGGTTAATAACGACATTGCCATTAAACCGTATAGCAGTGAACGTAAGATTTATATAATTGATGAAGCGGAAAAGATGAATGTACAGGCGCAGAATGCCTTACTGAAGACATTGGAGGAGCCTCCGGCATACGCCACGATTATGCTTTTAACTACAAATTTAGAAGCTATGCTTCAGACGATTCGCAGTCGTTGCGTTACGTTGACTATGAAGCCGGTACCGGATATAGAATTGCAGCGCTATTTGATGAGGGAAGTGCAGGTTCCGGATTATAAGGCAAGTATTTGTACAGTCTTTGCCAGAGGGAATGTAGGTCGGGCTAAGGAACTGGCAGTGAGCCAGGAATTTGATGAACTAAAAGAAGAGACATTACAGTTGATAAAGTCTTTATCCGAAAAGAGCTTGAGTGATTTGGCTGCATTTGCCAAAGCAAAAGCGGATAAGTCAAGTAATACGGAAGGGTTCTTAGAGTTACTGCAGATGTGGTACCGTGATGTGTTATTATACAAGTCCACGGTTAGCAGTGGGAATTTGATTTTTGGGGAAGAAGTGCAGCATATCAAGAGGATGGCTGTAAAAAGCACCTATGAGGGGTTGAACCGCATACTGAATTCGATAGAAGAGGCAAGAATGCGTCTTGCCGGAAATGTAAATGCAGAGCTGACATTAGAGTGGCTTCTGCTGGTGTGTGCAGAAGAGTAATGGAGGTATATAGATGATTAAAGTAATTGGTGTAAGATTTCGTACCGCGGGTAAGGTTTATTATTTTGACCCATTGGAATTTGAGATAAAAAAAGGAGACCATGTTATCGTGGAGACTGCCAGAGGTATCGAGTTTGGTACGGTTGTTGGCGGTATCAAACAGGTGGCGAATGATGAGGTGGTTCAGCCTTTGAAGCCGGTGCTGCGTGTTGCCAGTGAGAGAGACGTGGAGCAGGAAGCAGACAATAAGCGCCGTGAAAAAGAAGCATATCGGATATGTCTTGAAAAAATCCGTGAGCATGAATTGGATATGAAGCTGATCGATGCAGAGTATACGTTTGACAATAATAAAGTGTTGTTTTATTTTACTGCAGAGGGTCGCATTGACTTTCGTGAATTGGTAAAAGATTTAGCAGCTATTTTTAAGACACGTATTGAATTACGTCAGATAGGGGTGCGTGATGAAACCAAGATGATTGGTGGTATCGGTATGTGCGGCAGACCGCTTTGCTGCCATGCACATTTATCTGATTTTATGCCGGTGTCTATTAAGATGGCAAAGGAGCAGAATTTGTCTCTCAACCCTACAAAGATTTCTGGTGTTTGCGGCAGACTAATGTGTTGTCTGAATCATGAGGAAGAAACATACGAAAATTTAAATAAAAATTTACCACATGTGGGAGACAGAGTAATCTGTCCGGATGGCGTGCAGGGGGAGGTAAATAATGTAAACGTCCTGCGCCAATTGGTTAAGGTGGTAGTAGAAAAGGGTGATTCCAAGGAAATTCACGAATATAAAGCAGGAGAAATCCGTTTTGTGCGTAGAGGTCACCGACAGGTACAAGAAGAGGTGTCTGCAGAAGAGTTACGCGCACTGGAACTTATGGAAAAACAAGACAAAATGGATTCTGAAACAGAAGAAAAGCCTGCAAAAGGACAGCGTAAAGAGCGCCCTAACCGCGAGGAGCGCAAGGAGCGAGAGAACAAAGGTGAGCGCAAGGAACGCAGTGATAGAGAAAATAAAGGTGAACGTTCCGATAGAAAATATCGTGATAGAAAAGAAGCCGCACAGCCGATAGAGCAGCCTTTAGAACAAAAGGAAGAGGTGCCAAGCGAAGGCGGACGTAACCGCAAACGTAATCATTATCGTAATCGCAGACGGAATCGTCCGGAGGGTGCAAAGGAGCAGTATGAATCCTGATTTAAAAGAAAATGAAAGGCTTGACTCTTTGCAGCGCAACGGTTATCAGATTATTCAGAATCCGGAAAAGTTTTGTTTTGGCATGGATGCGGTGCTTTTAAGTGGGTTTGCCAAGGCAAAAGAGGGCGACAGAGTTTTGGATATGGGTACCGGAACCGGTATTATCCCTATTTTGATGGAGGCTAAAACATCGGCAGCCGAGTTAGTTGGATTGGAAATTCAGCCGGAAAGTGCGGATATGGCACGAAGAAGTGTTGTATTAAATAAATTAGAGCATAAAATTCAAATAGTAGAAGGTGATATCAAGGAAGCAGCGAGTATATTTGGTGCTGCTTCTTTTGACGTTGTAACCTGTAATCCACCTTATATGATTGGGCAGCACGGTATTCAGAATCCGGATGCTCCAAAGGCCATTGCCAGACATGAAGTGCTTTGCACGTTAGAGGATGTTATCAGCCAGGCAGCCAAGCTTTGTAAGCCGGGGGGACATTTTTATATGGTACATAGACCGTTTAGATTGGCAGAGATTATTTCTTTGATGGTACAGTACCGTCTGGAGCCAAAACGTATGCAGCTGGTGTATCCATATGTGGATAAAGAGCCGAACATGGTGCTCATCGAGGGTGTGCGTGGCGGTAAGAGCCGTATGACGGTGGAGAAACCTTTAATTGTGTACAAGGAGCCGGGAGTATATATGCCGGAAATTTACGAGGTATATGGTTATTAGCAAGTAAGCCCCAGCAAGGTTGGGGCTTGCCGAAAGGAGAGCGTAGTATGGCAGGGATGCTTTATTTGTGTGCTACACCAATTGGTAATCTGGGCGATATGACGCCCCGTGTGGTGGAAACTCTTAGACAAGTGGATGTAATTGCAGCCGAGGACACCAGAAATAGTATTAAATTATTGAATCATTTTGAAATAAATACTCCTATGACCAGTTACCACGAATACAATAAAGTGGAGAAGGCTCATCAGTTGATAGCAAAGATGCAGGAAGGGCAGAATGTGGCACTGATTACAGATGCGGGAACCCCTGCGATTTCCGATCCTGGTGAGGTGCTGGTGGCAATGTGCCATGAAGCGGGTATTAAGGTGACTTCTCTTCCGGGACCGGCAGCATGTATTACCGCACTTACTCTTTCCGGACTTAGCACCCGCAGATTTTGTTTTGAAGGTTTTTTGCCGGCAGATAAAAAAGAAAAGGCACTGGTGTTAGGCGATTTAAAGGAAGAAAGCCGCACCATGATTTTGTATGAAGCACCACATCATCTGGTGAAGACCTTGGAGGAGCTTTACGAGGTGCTGGGAAATCGTCGCATTACTCTTTGCAGAGAACTTACCAAGAAATTTGAAACGATACTGCCGATTACCTTAGAGGAAGCCCTTGCAAAGTATGAGACCGAGGAGCCCCGTGGTGAATACGTGCTTGTAATAGAAGGAAAAAGCTTCGAACAGAAAAAAGAAGAAGCCATTAAAACATGGGAAGAAATGACCATTGAAGAGCACATGGCATACTATGAACAGCAGGGCATGGACTATAAATCCGCTATGAAACAGGTGGCTAAAGACCGAGGTGTGGGTAAAAGAGATATTTACAGCTATTTAAATAAATAATAAGAATGGTTTTGGGTCAAAAAGGATAGGAGAAGTGCTATGGCAGGATTTACAAGCTGCGACAATTGCTTGCATTATGTTTGGGATGAGTATGAAGAGTATTATTATTGTGATATTGACCTGGACGAGGATGATATGGTGCGTTTCCTGAAGGGAACCATGAAGGGATGCCCACATTTTAAGCTGGATGATGAGTATGCGATTGTGAGAAAACAGAATTAGTTTGGATAGGTATGTTTGTCCAACTTATATATGAAAATGTGATATTGGTCGGGGAAAAGAAATGAATTTATCCGACTATCTAGGGGAAAAACTGTTGATAGTCGGGGAAAGCAGGGTAAATTTCCCCGACTAATAAGAAGAATATGCAACAGTAGTCGGGAAAAATGAGATAAATTCTCCCGATTGATAAGGAAAAAACTGACAGCGGTTGGGGTAAACTTGATAAAAAGGCCCGATTTATAAGAAGAAAAATGATATTGGTCGGGTTCGAGGAATATTTTGAAGTAGAGAATGTGCTGCTACGCACCCTTAGGGTTAAAAGAAATGTGGGAATGGGCACACCCACCAAAATACTCAAAAAAGGAGCTTTCCTGAGAAATCAGGTAAGCTCCTTTTTATGCGCTGATTTATATCTTCTCAACCTTCTTCACAACAGCATCCGGGTGTATTTCAATTTCTTCACTGTATTGTACGAGGTCGACTTTGCAGCCGGCACCGATTGCGACAATTCTGCCTACTATTAATGGAGTGCTAACTCTTTCTACTGCAATGGTATCCCCTTCGATTGCTTGAGAAATTTGCAGCATTCCGTTATTTTTAACTAATTTTGAAAATAGTGCCAAACGATTCAAGGCACTTTTAGAGTCCTTGCCTAAAATTGTAATATTGCTGCCACCGATACTTCCTATACTACTTGCTGTCTGACTGAATTCGATTGTTACATTTTCAGCATTTAATAATCCTGCACAATGAATGCCACCAAAAATTTTTACTTCTTCAGCCTCTATGCCTTCATCACAATTAAGAACACCAGCAACCTTTAAAGTAGTACATTTCAAATTTTTGTGACACTTGAGCATACCGGAAACTTTCACATCTTGTTCAGCCACACATTCTCCGTCAACCTTAAGAGAACCACTAACATGAATGCTTTGGGCCTTCAAACCCTGCTCAAGCTTCATAGAACCGGAAACATGTACATCTTCCATACATTCGAGTTCACCACTGCCGGAAACGGAGCCAGAGCAGGATAATGCCTTGCAGCGAACCTTTCCGTCTATTTTACCACTTCCGCTTACAGAAATTTTTTCATTATATTCTCCGGACGAAATACGACCGCTTCCTGAAATATTCATATAATATACCTACCTTTCTTTGTTTAACATGGATTTAATGTAATCTGTAATCTCTGTTTTATAGCCCTGATTGTCTACAAGATAAATTCCCCTTATGTCGCAAAGACGAAAAGATTTCTCGCCGAACTCCGTATCCAGAATGACAAATTCATGCTTTTGGTTCTCGCCACACAGTGTTTTGGCGAGTTCATCCAGCAAAATATCTTCCTTCATTTCTTGAATCAGTTCAATTCGCTCACAAACAAGTTTTTCCGGGAAAAAAGTTTCCTGACCTGTGGTAGTCGACTTTTTTATAAACCACTCATCCGGAATAAGTCCTTTTCGCCTCCAGCGATACAAGGCCCCATAAGAAATATTGTATCGTGCCAGAAGCTCCCTCTTGGAAATTAAATGTTCCATGTTCATTGTTGTATACCTCCGTAACAATGTTACACTTATGGTAGCATAACAATGTTACGCTGTCAAGCATAAAAAAGTGTGCTGCAGAACATTTAGATGAATTTCTAAATAACTATTGACATAACCCTGATATTATCATATTATAATATTACAAACAATTAGAAAAATGTCTAAATGTTTGGTGGAGAATATAAACAACATCCAAAGAACAGGAGGGTATAAGCGTGGGATTAAAAGATAGTTTTAAGGCATTATCGGATCCTACCAGGCAGGAGATTTTGCAGATGCTTACGAAGGGACGCATGAGTGCCGGTGATATCGGGGCACATTTTGATATGACGGGAGCTACGATTTCACATCATTTGAACACGTTGAAGCAGGCTGGGTTGGTGGAGGATATCCGAGAAGGCAAGTACATTTATTACGAGTTGAATATGTCGGTGATTGAGGAAATGATGGGCTGGTTTTTGCAGCTTAAGAAGTAATGGGAGGTATTTTTATGAAAAAAATCTTTGGCAAAGAAATGTTAAAAACATGGATTGTAGTGGCACTTGCAGTGATTTTAGCGATAGTGGGCATACTGATCATGCCGGACACGATTCCGACCCATTTTGGTCCGAGTGGAGAGCCGGATGCATGGGGCAGTAAATTTTCGGTTTTATTGTATCCTGCTATTTTGGTGTTGGTTACTGTTTTGGCGGTGCCGATGATTAAGTTGGATCCGAAGCAGGGCAATTACGAGCGTTTCGGTAAGTATTATTATAACTTCTTTTTTGGTTTTGCACTGTTCTTTTTGGCAATGGAGGCAGCTAACATTGCGATTGCAATGGGCGCTGCAATTAATGTAGGAAGTATTATCTGCTTTGTAACAGGTGTGCTGATGTTTTTTGTGGGCAATATGATGCCGAAAATCAAGCAGAACTTCTTCTTTGGAATTAAAACGCCTTGGGCTTTAACGGATGAGGAAAACTGGTTTAAGACCCATAGGCTGGGAGGCAAGACCTTTGCCGTGGGTGGAATTGTCATTATGATTGCAGCATTCATTCCCGGAGAATTTAAAATTTGGATTTTATTGGCTGCAGTTATTATTATGACAACAGTACCAATGGTGTATTCTTATATGTTATTTAAACGTAAAAATAATGCGAAGTAATTTTCAAAACTTGCCAAAATGTTTTTTAAATAGAAATGACAAATAGGCATATACTAATTTTGACGTTATCACGTCGAAACATTTAGGAGGTGCTATTATGGGTCAGATTTCTGAATTAGAATTACAAAATTTACGTCATCTTATCGCAGGCTATGAAACTACTCACTGCAAATTAAAGGAATACGCAAATTGTGCTACTACTAAGGAAGTAAAAGACTTCTTTGAAAAAGGTGCACAGGGTGCAATGGACAACAAAAATACGTTGATGAAATTTTTGCAGTAGGAGGGAAGAGCAATGGAGATGAATGAAAAAACAATGGTTGCGGATACACTTACCGGTATCAATGGCGAGTTGGTTCGTTTTGCGGAAATGATTCCGCAGACAGAGCACAAGGAATTAAAGACTACTTTGAAGCAGTTTAGAGCAGCTTGTGAAAAGAGTCAGGAAGAACTCTATGAAATTGCTCGCAGCAAGTCTTACTATGTACCTGCAGATGCAGCATCTAAGGAAGATATTGCACATGTAAAGAGTTTGTTCACACAGGGCAAATAAAAATACGCTTAGCGTAAAATAATGGTTTCAAAAACGGCATGGCTTTCGGGTCATGCCGTTAGTGCTATTTTAAAGCAGGTGTACATATATTATTACGAAAACTTTTGGGTATGAGGAGTATTATGTTAAATTATTTGTGGGCAGGCATGATTTTAATTGGTGTTTGTTATGGAGCTGTGACCGGAAATATTGCAGCGGTTGGCAATGGCGCGTTGGAGTCTGCCAGAGAGGCAGTATCCCTTTGTATTACTATGCTTGGTGCGGTAGCATTTTGGGTGGGTCTTATGGAAATTGCAGAAAAGGCAGGACTAATTGACAAGTGGAAGAGAGGTCTTATGCCGCTTTTGAGATTTTTGTTTCCGAGACTGGATATGGAAGGCGAGGCAGCCGGTTATATTGCTACCAATATTATTGCAAATATTTTAGGGCTGGGTTGGGCATGTACGCCGGCGGGACTAAAAGCTATGGAGGCTTTAGAAAAGGTGGAAAAAAAGCGTCTTGGTGTGGAAAAATTGACCCGGGCAAGTAAAGAAATGTGCACATTTTTAATTGTCAATATATCGTCTTTGCAATTAATCCCTGTAAATATGATTGTGTACCGCACGCAGTATGGCAGTGTGGAGCCAACATCCATTATTGCACCTGCTATTGTGGCAACTACCATTGGAACCGTTGTTGGAATTGCCTTTGCCAAGGCCGCAGATATGGCATATAAGGATTGAAGTCTGTGAAATGGCAATATAAAACAGGAAAAGGGGAAGAAAGATGCAGGTTTTAGGGGAACTTTCCAATATTATTATTCCGGCAATTATTTTTTATATCGTGGGCTATGGATTGGTTAGTGGCGTGCCGGTGTATGAACATTTTATAAAAGGGGCAAAGGATGGCCTTGGTACGGTTGTGGGGCTGGTACCTACATTGGTTGGGCTTTTGATGGCAGTGGGAATTCTCAGAAGCAGTGGGTTTTTAGAGTTTTTGGCGGAATTATTAAAGGGAGCGGGGGAATGGATAGGAATTCCACAAGAGGTACTTCCGGTCATTCTTGTAAAAATGGTGTCTAATTCTGCCGCTACAGGACTAGTATTGGATATTTTTAAAAATTTTGGACCGGATTCACATATAGGTATGCTGGTTTCTATTATGATGAGCAGTACAGAGACTATCTTTTATACCATGTCTGTATATTTTTTAGCAGCAAAAGTGACGAAGACTCGGTATACCCTTGCCGGGGCACTGTTTGCTACGTTTGCAGGAATTGCAGCCAGCGTAGTGCTTGCGGGGATGTAGCAGACATGGTATAATATCATCTGGCAGCAGGCGTTAATAGGTTCAAGACGAAGAGAATGACGTACTGGCATCACAAGGAGAAAAGAAGCATATGGGAAAGGTTATGGAAATACTGTCAGATCCTCAGATGATAGCACTGATTATCGGGACGGCTGTTTTTATATTTATTGTCGGAATTATTTTTCTGGTTTTTCATAAAAAGAAGCATTATGAGTGGGACAACATGGAGGGGCGTGAGTTCGAGCATTTTTGTGCGGACTTACTGAAGCGTCGAGGTTTTCAGGATGTGGTGGTAACCAAGGGCAGCGGCGATTTTGGCATTGATATTTTGGCAGAACGGGATGGTATCAGTTATGGTATCCAGTGTAAAAATTATCATTCACCTATCGGTGTAAAGGCTGTGCAGGAGGTGTATGCCGGCAGGGATTATTACGACTGCATGGTGGGTGTAGTAATGAGTAACCAATACTTTACGGGACCTGCCGTAGAGGCGGCTAAGAAGCTGAAAATCGTGCTTTGGGACCGGGGGTATATGGAAGAAATGATGGCAGAGGTAGATGAGTAAAGAATTTGAGGCGGGAAATTCCCGCCTTTTGACTTGTTGTTTATTTCTCGCTTTTGAGTTTTTCTGCCAGGCTTCCGAAATCTGCGGGGCCTGATGTTAAAATCCATTCATGAAATGCATAATCAGAGTAGTTTTCACCCCAAAGTTCCGTTGCCAAATCTTTTAATTCCAAAATTTCTAAATATCCAACATAGTATTTGGGATAATTAGCAGGTGCATCACAAATAGCAGTGTAGATGGATTGTGCAGAAGAACTGTTTAGTCCCAGGGTTTTTAACAACTTTTCTACGTCTTGCAGGGAGGCTGCGTCATAATGAATATAGATATCCAAAATGCTGCAGAGGCATAATTGGATTTCACGATTTAAACGAGTGAGTTCCAATGTGTCATGTAATCCCTCATCGCAGGTAGCTGCCGCAAAATCATAAGAATAAAGTTCGGCATATACTGCCCATCCTTCTGTAAAACCACCGTAATAAAGCAACTGACGAATCAACGGTTCGTGGTTGGTATTCATAGCTGTCTGACTGTATACGGTTTGGTACAGGTGTCCCGGAAATCCTTCGTGTGCCAGCGTGGTATACAAATCCAGTGATTGCATATCTGCATCAGGATTGATATAAATGGTATGTTCTGCATTGTCATCCATAGGCGGTGTCATATAAAAGGCAGGGGCGCTCATGTTTGCAAGAATACCGTTTACATTTTTTAGCTGAACGGTCTGGAGGGCATCTCCTGTAACCGTGGTGAGTGCCGGAAAATGTTCCTGTGCTGTGTTGTGTAAATGCTGAAGCATTTCAGAGTGTCCGTCTATTGGAAAGGTCCAGTTTTGTACCTGTGTTCCCTGTTCTAAAAGCGTGGTATATTGTTTGTATAACATATCATAGCGCTTATAGAGCATGGACTGTATATCGTCTACTGTTTTATCGGAACCCGTATTGGCAGAAAGCAACAGAGCATAGTATTCCTTGCCTTTTGGATAAGCGGCAAGACCGGACAAAGTAGGTGTACCGTTCAAGGAATCTATAGAATTGGCTAAAGCCTCATAGGCGGGTTGAAGTTTGGTCTTTAGCAAAGAGGTATTGCGTGCGATATAATCAGAAGCCTCCTTGTCGGTAATGATACCTTCTGTAATCAGCTCCTGTACGCGGTCTTCAAAGCTGGTTTGCAAAAAATGTGTGTTGTTTTCAAGCTGTGTTTTTGGAAATAGTTCCAAACATTGTTTTTTTACCTCTTCCAAAGTTTTGGTGTAAATAGAAATACCGTTTCGTTCCTGTACTTTTGTGTAATTGGAAATGCCATTTAAATATGCACGAATCTGGGAAAGCAGCAAAAAATATTTTTCTACATCCTCTTTGCACCGGAAGGCATACTCGGACAATAAAATCGGTAACTGGCTATGTACACCGCCGGAAGAGGAAAGGGGATTTTCATAATAAGGAAATTCCAGACTTTTAAGTTGTAGGTTGACGTATCTTTCAAGTATGGAGTACAAAAAAGAATTTTCCTTATTTAAACGAGCAGAGGAAAGTCGTGTAAGGGTTTCTGCGCGTTCCAGCCAGATTTCTTTGCCGGTCATATAAGAAGATTCCTCAAAGGGAATTAGATTTGTGGATAAATGTTCCAGTCCCATTTTTTCGGGATACGCGATGGTATAGTGCAGCTCAAAGGGATTATCTGTCAGGCTTTCCATTGCCAGTTCTTTACAAAAGGCGCCAAAAGGTGCTATACTCATATAGTAGATTAAGAATCCTCGCGCAATGATACATATTAGGATAAGGGAAAGCGGAATAGCGGTGTTTTTTTTGGAAAAGGTCATAAGGTACCAACTTATTTTTTTACTAATTTATGTATTGTACAATAGGGAAATACGTGAAAATTGATTGACTTTTTTGTAATGTCGGTTATAGTATAAGGTGTAATAATTTTGCATACTAGTGCTTTACTAAGAATGGAGGAGCTAATGAACAAGTTAGAACTACAGAAAATGGCTGTAGAGGTTCGTAAGAATCTTTTGATTGGTTTACATGCCGCAAAAGCGGGTCATCCGGGCGGATCTCTTTCTGCAGCAGACATTTTTACTTATTTGTATTTTGAAGAAATGAATGTGGATCCTAAAAATCCTAAGTGGGAAGACAGAGACCGTTTTGTATTATCTAAGGGTCATACTGCACCAGGCTTATACGCAACGTTGGCATTAAAGGGTTTCTTCCCTGTTGAGGAAATGACTACCTTACGTAAGCTGGGCAGCAGACTGCAGGGACATCCGTGTGTTCAGTACACACCGGGTATTGATATGTCCAGCGGTTCTTTGGGACAGGGTATCTCCGCAGCAGTTGGTATGGCATTGTCTGCAAAAATGGACGGCAAGGAATATCGTACTTACACCTTGCTTGGTGATGGTGAAATTCAGGAAGGTCAGGTTTGGGAGGCTGCTATGATGGCAGGTCATCGTAAGCTGGACAACCTTTGTGTTATTGTTGATAATAATAACTTACAGATTGACGGTGCTATTGATACCGTATGTTCTCCATATCCGATTGACAAGAAATTCGAAGCATTCAATTTCCATGTAATCAACATCGATGGTAATGATTTCGACCAGATTGATGCTGCATTTAAGGAAGCAAAGGCAACCAAAGGCATGCCTACGGCTATTATCTGCAAGACTATTAAAGGTAAAGGCGTATCCTTTATGGAAAATCAGGCAGGATGGCATGGTATGGCTCCAAATGATGAACAGTTTGCTCAGGCAATGGAAGAATTAGAGAAGGCAGGTGAAGCATTATGTCAGATGTAAAGAAGATTGCGACCAGAGAAAGCTATGGCTCCGAACTAACTGCTATCGGTAGAGACTATCCAAACGTGGTTGTGCTGGATGCAGACCTTACCAAGTCTACCAAGACCTGTGTATTCCAGAAAGAATTTCCGGAAAGACATATTAACTGTGGTATTGCAGAAGCAAATATGGCAAGTATTGCAGCAGGTTTAGCTACCACAGGCAAGATTCCGTTTATGAGTTCTTTTGCTATGTTTGCAGCAGGACGTTGCTTTGAACAGATTCGTAACTCTATCGGTTACCCACACTTAAACGTTAAAATCGGTGCAACCCATGCAGGTGTTACCGTTGGTGAAGATGGTGCTTCCCACCAGTGTATTGAAGATATTGCATTAATGCGTGCAATTCCGGGTATGATTGTTATGAACCCATCTGATGACGTAGAAGCAAGAGCCTGCTTGCGTGCGGCAGTGGAGCATGAAGGACCTGTTTACATGAGATTCGGTCGTTCCGCAGTGCCTGTAATTAATGATTATCCGGAGTACAAGTTTGAAATCGGCAAGGGTACTGTTGTAAAGGAAGGCAAGGATGTGACAATCGTTGCAACCGGCGTATGTGTGGACAGTGCCAATAAAGCAGCTGAAAAATTGGCGGCAGAAGGTATTGACGCGGAAGTTATCAATATCTGTACTATCAAACCGTTAGACGGAGAGTTGATTGCGGCAAGTGCGCGTAAGACCGGTAAGGTTGTAACGGTAGAAGAGCATTCCGTAATCGGAGGCTTGGGTTCTGCAGTATGTGATGCTTTAGCAGAGCTTGCGCCTACACCGGTTAAAAAGATTGGTGTTCAGGACGTGTTCGGACAGTCCGGTACTGCTGACCAGTTAATGGCATTCTATGGATTAGATGCAGAAGGTGTTTATAAAACTACAAAGGAATTTTTAGGTAAATAATTCTATGGAATATATTTTATCCCCTTCCCTGCTTGCATGCGACTTTAAGTGCGCAGGGGAGGATATTGCAAAAATTGACAAAGCCGGTGCACAGTGGGTTCACATTGACGTTATGGATGGTGTGTTTGTACCAAATATTTCTTTTGGCATGCCGGTAATTAAATCATTCAGAAGTGCGACAAAGCGTTTTTTTGATGTTCACTTAATGATTATTGAACCGGAACGCTATATCAAAGACTTTAAGGACGCCGGTGCAGATTTGATTTGCTTTCATGTAGAAGCAACCGGTCAGGTGCAGGAGACTATTGATCTGATTCACGAAGTTGGATGTCAGGCTGCCATTGCCATTAAACCGGGAACTCTGATTGAAGAGGTGCTCCCTTATCTGGAACAAGTGGAGATGGTGCTTGTCATGACCGTAGAACCCGGTTTTGGCGGTCAGAAGTATATTACAGAGTGTACGGATAAAGTACGTGAGCTTCGTGCCATCTGTAATGCCCGTGGCTTGGATACACACATTCAGGTAGATGGCGGTGTGGATGCTTCCAATGTGTCTGTACCTGTGGAAGCAGGCGCCAATGTTATTGTTGCAGGTAGTGCCGTGTTTAAAGGGGATATCGAAGGCAATGTAAAGGCGATTATGGAGCAGTTTCCTAAGGCGAATTAACAATGATTTTTAAAATAAAAAAGTTAGATAATAAACAGATGTTTTATGCCGGGCTTGCGATGGTCATACTGTCATATATACCATACTTGCTGTTGGGCGAGAATTCTATTGTGCCGTATCATGATCAGCTGGATGGGGAAATTATTGCATATATCTATCAGGCAAAATATTTGTTTAGTAAAGGGAATACCATTCCCGAATTTTTAAATGGAGCTTCCAAGACTGCATTGACAGTTCCTGCTCCATTAGCACTAATATTATTCAAGATATTTTCTCCGTTCCTGGCGTACATGATATTACAGTTTTCCTGTCATGTTGTAAGTTATGTGGGAATGTATTTTCTGAGCCTGGAGTGTACGGATAACGGTATAATTGCGTTGATCGCGGCGATGCTGTTTACGTATATACCATTTCTGCCATTGTATGGTTTTTCGCAGTATGGTGCCCCTTGTTTAATTTTGTGTGTGCTTTGGCTCTATCGTGGCGTACACAAATGTGTGAGCTACTTTTATATTGTTCTTTACGCAATGATGTCTTCGCTTATTTTATGCGGCTTTGCCTGGTTAGGTGCAGGCGTTTTGTGGGTAGGTATCCTTGGGTTGAGAAAACAGTTAAAAAAACACAAAGAAATAGTTGCCGGAATGTGTCTTATGTTGAGTATGTATTTTTTGGAAAATATTTCTCTGATAGGGCAAATACTGGGAATTACAGAGAGCGTGATTTCTCATAAGAGTGAATATGTTTTGAATAGTAAGCCGTTTTGGAGTACGTTTACAGGTTATTTAAAGAACAATGATGCACATAGTTCGGATAATCATGTATGGATATTCTATTTGACATGTTTTGTGATGATTCTTCTTTGGTGCGGTATAAAGTATGTAGCTGGTCAAAATTTGGATGGATTGATAATACAAAGAAAAAGGATAACCTCTATTTTTATTTTTATCAGTTTGGTATGCTTGATAGCTGCATTTAGTGAAAACTCCATAATTGTTGCTGCACGGGGAAGGATGGGAACACTGAAGGCGTTTCAGTTGAGCAGAATTTTGTGGATAACATCAGCCTTTTGGTATGTGGAACTGGTTTTATGCCTGGATGTTCTTTGGAATATGCGTAGCCGGATGAAGTATGCCATGTATATGGTTTCCGCTCCTTTGCTGATGTATGCTTTTTTTATTACATTGAAAGCTTCTATGATTAAACCTTGTATACAAGAGATTTTGCTTCCGGAGTATGAGACAATTAGTTATTCTGATTATCTTGCAATTGGTGTTATGGAGCAGGTAGAGACCCATATTCAAGAAAAAGATGGTCTTACAAAAGAAGAATATAAGGTTGCAAGCATAGGGATTGATCCCTCTGCAGCGCTTTATCATGGATTTTATTGTGTAGATGGATATTCTAACAACTATGATTTAGAGTATAAGCATAAGTTTCGCGAGGTTATTTTGCCGGAATTGGAGCGTAATGAATGGCTGAAAAGTTATTACGACGATTGGGGAAATCGGTGTTATTTGTTTTTTTCGGAAATTCCGGGATATTATAATGTGGAGAAAAACTCTGCCTGGATTAATAATCTGCAGCTGGATACAAAGTCATTAAAAAATTTGGGATGCGATTATATTTTGTCAGCGCTTTATATTGTAAATGCAGAAGAATTAAATCTCGAATGGATGGATGAGAGAACCTTTGAGACAGAAAATAGTTATTATCAGATTTTTATATATAAAATTAAAAAATTTGACTAGGTGAAAAGGAAAGTGGTAGTACAATGAAGCAGTTATCGGACAGAAGATTAACAGCCTGGCAGGCGTTGCTCGTATCTTTCTTAAGTTCATGTACTGTTATATACGTGATGACGGCAAGATACGGTGTATGTTTCGAAACAAACGATGACAGAATTTTTTCGGAAATATTCTCCGGCGTTCTTACCGGTACACCTAATGCATATGGAATCTATATTAATTATCTGCTTGGAAAAATGATTTCCATGTTGTATAGTATAACAAGATCTGTACAGTGGTATGGGGTGTTTTTAATCAGTTGTTTCGTTGCAATATATACTGCACTGATGACAGTTGTTTTACAAGAGTGCAGCAATATGCTTGAGCAGATAGCTTTCTGGGTGTTTGGATGTCTGACGATAGTTGCCAATGTTTATATATTTGCACTAATTCAGTTTACTACTGTTGCAGGTGTACTGGCGGTAGCCGGGTATTTCTGGCTTTTGATTGACAAGAGACCTGCCAGAAGATATATCGTGTTTGGACTGTTTGAATGCATGGCAATTTTATTAAGACAAGATTCCATGCTGATGGTTCAGCCAATAGGAATCTGTGTTGTAATTGGGTTTTTGATTGTACGTTGTTTTGAAAACAGGGAGGAATTTAAAAGCTGCTTAAAAGAGCTTGCGCAGTGCATACTGGTTATCGGTGTTGTAACTGTATTTGCGCAAGTCGGTAATTATGTGATTGGTGATTATTCCTCAGAGGAATGGAAAGCATACACCGAATACAATACCTTAAATGTGCAAATGGCTGATTATTATGGATACCCGGAATATGAACAGTGTAAGGATATTTTAAAGAAATATAATATAACAGAGGCAGAATATCAGGCGTTAAAGCGATATGTGGTTTTGGATAATAAATTTGCCCCGGAGTTTATGACAGAAATCAGCAACTTGGCTCGAAAAAATTACGAGACAGAAAATCCATTTTCGTTAATCCGAATTGCTAAACGATTAATTACTTATCCCAAATATGATAATTGCTATGGTTATGAGATTTCCGTACCGGTAATGTATATAGCAGTAGGTGTTCTGATTTGGCTTTCTGGTCAAATAAGATATATGCTGCCGGTAATGGCAGTATGCGGAAGTAAAAATCTAGTCTTTGCATATTTGATATACAGAGGAAGACTTCCACACAGAGTAGTAAATATTTTGTGGGTTGCTGAGTTGTTATTTTTGACAGCCATTGGTGTGCGTGTCTTTCTTCAAGCACTGAAGAAACGTAGCAACAAGAAAATAATATTCAGCATAGCACTTATAATAGCAGGTGCACTTTTGTATTCAGCGCATATTGGTTCTGCAATTGTTCAAAATAAAAATTTAAGTAAGATATATTATGCGGACTGTTTACAGCAGTTGTTTGATTATTGTGCGGAATCGGAGAGTGGAGTGTTGCTTTCTGACGATGTTACAACATATTATACTGGTCATGTGTTGGATACTAAACACTACCAAAAAAGAGAAAGTCTTGTGACTGGCGGATGGTTTTCTAATTCTCCTATGATGGATGAAGCGGTAGAAACATATAGAAAAGAGCATGCCGAAGGCATGAAATATATTACGTTTTCGGAAGAGATAAATGTAGATAATTTCTACATACTAAAATTTTTTGAAGAAACATATGGTATGAAACCGGAATTGGTGGATACTTTTACAATAGAAGAGCTCGGATTAAGTTACGCGGTTTATCAACTGTACTAACTGAGCCTAAAAAATAATTTGAAAAAAATAGGAGAATATGATGAGTAAAGGAAAATATTATATTACAACTGCAATTGCATATACTTCCGGCAAACCGCACATTGGTAACAGCTATGAAATTATGCTTGCAGACAGTATCGCAAGATATAAAAGAAAAGATGGCTATGACGTTTTCTTCCAGACGGGGACAGATGAGCATGGTCAGAAAATTGAATTAAAGGCGCTGGATGCCGGTGTAAGCTGTCAGGAATTTGTTGATGGTGTGGCTGGTGTCATTAAGGAATTGTGGGATTTGGTGGATACTTCTTATGACAAGTTCATTCGTACCACCGATGCAGACCACGAGAAGCAGGTTCAGAAAATTTTCAAGAAATTGTATGACCAGGGTGATATTTATAAAGGTGCATACGAAGGTTTGTACTGTACACCTTGTGAGTCTTTCTGGACAGAATCTCAGTTAGTAGAAGGCAAGTGTCCGGACTGTGGCCGTGAAGTAAAGCCTGCAAAAGAAGAAGCTTACTTCTTCAAGATGAGCAAATACGCGGACAGGCTGATTGAGCATATTAATACACATCCGGAGTTTATTCAGCCGGTTTCTCGTAAGAACGAGATGATGAACAACTTCTTATTACCGGGCTTGCAGGATTTGTGTGTATCCAGAACCTCCTTTAAATGGGGTATTCCGGTAGATTTCGACGACAGACATGTTGTGTATGTATGGCTGGATGCATTGACCAACTACATCACCGGTATCGGTTACGATGCAGACGGTAATTCTACCGAGCAGTATCAGAAACTTTGGCCGGCAGATTTGCACTTGATTGGTAAGGACATTATACGTTTCCATACCATTTACTGGCCTATTTTCCTGATGGCACTTGGTGAACCATTACCAAAGCAGGTGTTTGGTCATCCATGGCTCTTGCAGGGTGATGGTAAGATGAGTAAATCCAAGGGCAATGTAATTTACGTAGACGATATGGTGCGTCTTTTCGGCGTAGATGCAGTACGTTACTTTGTGCTTCATGAGATGCCATTTGAAAATGATGGTGTAATCAGCTGGGAGCTTATGGTAGAGCGTTTCAACTCTGATCTTGTAAATACATTGGGTAACTTGGTTTACAGAACTATTTCCATGACCAACAAGTATTTTGGAGGCGTAGTGAAAAAGACAGGTGTGGAAGCACCTGTAGATGCCGAATTAAAGGCTGTTGTTACAGCGGCAGTGAATAAGGTTGCAGCAAAGATGGATGGAATACGTGTGGCAGATGCGATTACCGAAATCTTTACCGCTATTAAGCGCTGTAACAAATATATTGATGAGACTGAGCCGTGGGTACTTGCAAAAGATGAGGCCAATAGTGCACGTTTAAGCGAAGTAATGTACAATCTATGCGATTCTATTATTACCGCTGCAAGCCTTTTAGAGCCATTTATGCCTCGCACTGCAAAAGCGATTTCCGAGCAGCTTAATTGTTCCATTAGAAGCTTTGAGGAGTGTAAGGAAAGCGGTCTTTACCCGGCAGAAGGTCGTGTGACAGATGCACCGACTATGTTATTTGCAAGACTGAAGCTGGATGATATTTTAGTGGAAGTTGAAAAAATCATGGAAGCGCAGAAACCAAAAGAAGAAGTAAAAGTGGAAGAACCTGTAATTGATATAGAAGCCAAAGAGGAAATAGAATACGATGATTTTGCGAAGCTGCAGTTTCAGGTTGGTGAAATTATCGCTTGTGAAGAGATAAAGAAGTCCAAAAAGTTACTTTGCTCCCAGGTAAAAATCGGCTCCCAGGTAAAGCAGATTGTGTCCGGTATTAAGCAGCATTATTCTGCAGGGGAGATGGTTGGCAAGAAGGTTATGGTACTGGTTAATTTGAAACCGGCTAAGCTTGCAGGTGTGGTAAGTGAAGGTATGCTTCTTTGTGCAGAGGATGCAGATGGTAATCTGGCACTGATGACACCGGAAAAAGAAATGCCGGCTGGTGCTGAAATCTGCTAAATAAAGTGATTTCTTCACAGAAAAATTAAAAAATAACCACAATAAGGCTCCTTTTCGAGGTGAATTCTATTTGCTTCGTAAGGGAGCTTTTGTTAATATAAGAAATGTTAAGAAAAAATAAACTGGCTCTGAAACGTTGCAAAAAATAATAATAAGGTATATACTGGAAGAGTCATTTAAGGGCGAATTATGAGAAATATTGTTGTAAAACTTGCAGAAGCAAGAGACTGGGAAGCTGCAATTGCTGTTGCCTGGATTACTTTCCAACAGATATCTGCACTGGTGTGTGATGAGAAAGGTGCCAGAGACTTCCGCGACGGACTGACAAGTACACAATTGTATATTGATTTTTTACAAGGAGAGTACCCGCTTTTTTGTGCATATCAGGGCAAAAAGGTGGTTGGCATGCTTGCGTTGAAGAACATGGCGCATATATCGTTATTTTTTGTAAAAAAGGAATTTCAAGGCAAAGGAATCGGCAGGGAGCTTTTGGCTGCATGCATAGCATACTGTAAAGAGCATGGCGTTTCTGATTTGACGGTAAACGCTGCACCAACAGGGTTGCCGTTTTATCTGGCAAATGGATTTGAAGCTTTGGCCGGCGAACGCTTTGAAGGAGGTCTTAGATTTACTCCGATGACACTAAGAGCATAAAGGCAGGAGAAGATATGGGTGGTATTTTTAATTTAGACAGTACTTTTATGAAGTACGCAAACAAATTTGCAGATTTAATGTTTTTAAACATGATAACGGTTATTTTCTGCATACCTATTTTTACCATTGGTGCATCCTTAACCGCGATGCATACCATGGTATTGAAAATTTATCGCGATGAGGAAAGCTATGTTATTAAAGGCTTTTTCAAAGCATTTAAGGAAAACTTTAAACAGGCTACTATTATGTGGTTTTTTTATTTGGTAATGATTCTGGTGCTGTTTTTGGATTTTTGGTATATCAGAAATTATGATATAAATATACCCAAGTTTTTCAATTATGCACTTATCTTTATAACCGTTTTGGGAGCGTTCAGCTTTACGTGGGTATTTATTCTGCAGTCTCGCTATGAAAACAAAATAATCAATACACTGAAGAATTCCTTGATAGTAGGAGCATCACACTTTTTTTACTCTGTTATGATGATTATTTTGGCTGCCCTTCCGATTATTTGTCTTGCGTTATTTACAGTTGCCCTTCCGGTGTGCTTTGCGTTTGGTATGACAATTCCGGCTCTTTTGCAAGCTATGCTCTATAGCAGAGTATTTGACCGTCTGGAGGGTGTTGACCGTAAAGCGTTGAAGGAACAGCAACAGGAAGACGATGGCTGGACCGTGGAAGAATTGGAAGAAAATCCGGAAAACTTAGAAAGTGCTGATGAGGCAGCGCTGTGCTCTGATACAGCACTAAATGAAGAAAAGCAGTCTGAAGAAGGACAAGTTGACGAAGAAAAAGTGGAATAATGTACATGTTGCACAAAGGCTGATTGAAAGTGAACAAGGTATGTCAAATTTGCTAAGGATGAAATAAAACTTTGTTGATTTGTGATATAGCCGAAATCAGTCGAAATTATTATACTGTGTACATAAGGTATTTTATAGGATACCGCATTGAGAGGTATGGAGGACATTTAAAAATGGCAAGTTTAAGCTTAAAAGACGTATGCAAAGTTTATCCTAACGGATTCGTTGCAGTAAAAGATTTTAACCTGGAAATCGAAGATAAAGAATTCATCATCTTCGTAGGACCTTCAGGTTGTGGTAAGACTACTACACTTCGTATGATCGCTGGTTTGGAAGATATTTCTTCCGGCGAATTAAAAATTGGTGACAGAGTAGTTAACGACGTAGAACCAAAGGATAGAGATATCGCGATGGTATTCCAGAACTACGCTCTTTACCCACATATGACAGTATATGATAACATGGCATTTGGTCTTAAGTTAAGAAAAGTACCAAAGGCTGAAATTGACAAAATGGTAAAAGAAGCTGCTAAGATTCTTGACCTTGAAAAATTATTAGACCGTAAGCCAAAGGCTCTTTCCGGTGGTCAGAGACAGCGTGTTGCTATGGGTCGTGCTATCGTTCGTAGCCCTAAGGTATTCCTTATGGACGAACCTTTATCAAACCTTGATGCTAAGTTACGTGTACAGATGCGTATCGAAATTGCTAAGTTACATCAGAGATTAGGTACTACTATCATCTACGTAACACATGACCAGACAGAAGCTATGACACTTGGTACAAGAATCGTAGTTATGAAGGATGGTGTTATTCAGCAGGTAGATACTCCTCAGAACTTATACGACAAGCCACAGAACAAGTTCGTTGCTGGTTTCATCGGTTCTCCACAGATGAACTTCATGGACGCAACAGTATCTGTAAAGGGCGATGTAGCTTACATAGAAGCAGCAGGCAAGTCTATTGCTTTACCAGCTGAAAAGTCTCAGAAGTTAATTGCTGGCGGTTATGCAGGCAAGACAGTTACTATCGGTATCCGTCCAGAAAACGTAGGCGTTGAAATGGGTGCTGTTGAAGGCGCATTCGATGCAGATGTTAACGTATACGAATTACTTGGTGCAGAAGTTTACTTATACTTAAGTATCAACGGCGAAGCTGTTACAGCTAGAGTTCCTTCTACAACAGCAGCTAGAGTTGGCGATAAGATTAGCGCAGTATTCGATGTTAATAAGATTCACGTATTTGACAAAGAAACAGAGCAGGTTATTACAAACTAATCTAAGGTTCTTACAAGGGGATGCGATACGCATCCCCTTATGTTATTACATTGATTTAAGAGACAGGGTGAGATAAATGATTTCAAATCAGATTATACAAACATGTTTAGACGACCTAAAGGCAATTACACGAGTAGATTTGGGTGTATATGATGTACGCGGCGAAGATATAGCATGTACAGTTAATATGCAGAAGCCGGATAGGGATATTGTGGTTGCATTTGTAGAGTCTCCTGCTGATAGCCAGGTAATAGGTAACTTCCATCTGCTCAAGGTTAAGGATGATGAGGAGATTGCTTATGTGTTGGTGGCACTAGGCTTTGGGGAAGATACATATATGATTGGCCGTATAGCGGTGGCACAGATGGAGCGCTTGATTGTTGCGTATAAAGAAAAGTTCGATCGCAATAATTTCTTCCAGAATTTATTACTGGATAATTTGCTTTTGGTAGACGTGTACAATCGTGCCAAGAAGCTTCATGTGGATATCAATGTACCTAGGGTAGTTTTTATAATCGAGTCCTACGCAGAGATGGATGGTGCAATTACGGAGCTTCTTAAAAACATGTTTTCAACTCAGAGTGGTGATTATATTACCGCGGTGGATGAGAGCAACATTATTTTAATCAAGGCTTTGGATTCAAATGCTACACATGATGATATCATGCAGATTGCACATACTATTGTAGACATGGTAAATACCGAGATTATGATTAATGTTAAGGTTGCAATTGGTACCATAGTACCGGAACTCAAGGATGTATCTAAGTCCTACAAAGAAGCTAAGATGGCATTGAATGTGGGTAAGATTTTCTATTCTGAGAGAAATATCAGTGAGTACACCACGCTGGGAATTGGACGATTGATTTACCAGCTTCCTGTAAGTCTGTGTAAAATGTATATTGAGGAAATTTTTGGTGATCATATTCCGGAGGAACTGGATGAAGAAACACTGCATACCATTAATAAGTTCTTTGAGAACAATTTAAATGTATCTGAAACCTCCAGACAGCTATTTTTACACCGTAATACCTTGGTATATCGTATTGAGAAATTGCAGAAAAGCCTCGGCTTGGATATTCGTACTTTCGATGATGCGCTTACCTTTAAAATTGCACTCATGGTTGTAAATTACATGAAATACTTGGAAGAAATTGATTATTAAATAGGGATTTGTATGTAAAAGGTACATCTTTTTTTAAAATATCTTCTAACACACCTTTTCGCTTCATATACTCTTGTATAGGAGGTGGGAAGGTGTATTTTTTTGACAAAAAAGTAGTATATCTCGTTTGGAAAATGCAGGAAGGACAGGCCAGGGGAGTGGGAACAGTAAAACTTCTGGCAATGGATGAGGTGTGCCGGATGGAAATAAGTATTACCGGTTGCGGAAGAGTGCAGGGAACTTATCCTGTTTATGCAATTTCCGGAGATTTAAAGTCTTTACTTGGCGAGATTACTTTAAATAAAGGCAAAGGTAATTTATATTTAAAGTGTAAAACAAACGCAATAGGACACATGGCTTTTCCTTATGGGCAAGTGACCGGAATGCATATCGATTTAAAAACAGAAGGATGCATGGAACAAAAATGGCTGCCACTGCAAAAAGAAGGAGAAATCCGGGTTGAACCGGAACCGGTGGTGGAGGAGATGCAGAAGTCAACGCCGAATGCAGAGAAAGAACCGAACGTGGAAAAACTGCCGTCAAAAGAACCAGATAGGATAGAGGTACCGTCAAAGGAACCGGAGCCGGTAGTGGGGAAGAAAGTGCCACCGACAAAAGAACCGAAAACGGATGTGCCGCCCAAACCGCCGGAGAAGGATTCTTTTAGATTGTATCCGAATAAGTGGCAGCAGCTTTGTGCAATCTATCCTATTGTGCATCCGTTTGGGGACGGACGAGCTTACCTCTCCATTGAACCAAGAGATTTTGTGGTGCTGCAAGAGCGATTTCAGCCTATGGTGCAAAATAGTTTTTTACTGCATGGATTTTATCACTATAGACATTTGCTGTTGGGGAGGCAGCGACAGGGAAAAAATTTCCAGTATTTTCTGGGTGTACCCGGGGTGTTTTATGAAAAAGAGAAAGAAGCGGCGTTGTTTTACGGTTTTGAGAGCTTTGAAGGTGCGACCACACCGGCAACCGAAGGAAGCTTTGGGTATTACATGAAGCGGGTGCTGCTCTAAATTGCTGTTAAAAATAAAATATGTAAATTACAATAGCCCTGTAAAATCAAACTCCGGAATAAAGCTTTCCTCTGCGGTATCCCCTTCCTGAATAAAACCGTTTTCTATGCCCAATTCAATGGCATAGTCCACGACTTCGTCGTATTCGGCTTGAGTGACCTTGCGGTTGATTTCAGGGTAGGATGCCACGTGTGGCAGCGGTGTGTATTGATTCATGATACTGATAAAAATGCGGTCACCGTAGGTTCGGTATAGATAACGTATAACAGCTTTGCTGTCTTCGGTACAGCCAGGAAGGAGAAGATGTCTTACAACAATGCCTTTTACCAGCATATCTCCATCAAAAACAGGGGTTCCGACTTGACGAAACATTTCTGCAAGGCTTACTTTTGCAACCTTGAAATAATCGGCAGCACGGGAGTAACGTTTACTTACTTCTTGAGAAACGTATTTAAAATCCGGCAGATATACGTCTACCAGTCCATCCAATAGAGAAAGTGTAGAAACGGAATCGTAGCCACTGGTATTATATACAATAGGAACACAAAGCCCTTGTTTTTTGGCAAGACGAAGGGCCTCGGCGATACCCGGAACATAATGACTGGGCGTGACAAGGTTGATGTTATGAGCACCTTTGTCTTGCAACATCAGAAACAAGTCTGCAAGTTGAGATATTGAAACCTCGCGTCCTTTTTTTCCAATAGCAATGGTGTGATTTTGGCAAAAGACGCATTTGAGGTTACAGCCGGTAAAAAACACGGTGCCGGATCCGTTTGTACCGGAAATACAAGGCTCCTCCCACATATGCAGAGATGCTCTGGCAACCTGAATGGATGCAGGCATACCACAGAAGCCTGTCTGACCGGAATGCCTGTTTACGTCGCAGTGTCTTGGACAAAGAGTACAGGAGTTATACATAATAGATGTTACCTCAAAAATAGTGATAAAAACATCGGATTAAGTGGATACTCCTGCGCGTTACCCTTCCGACAGCTCCGCCAGGCACCCTTACGGCACAAGGAATATCTACTTAGTGCTGCTTCGTTCCCGACCTGACACGATTCATAGCTTCGCTTTGCGTAAGACCCAAACATCAACGCTGCACAGAAAGGCCAGCCACAGAAGCACCCGCCTAATCCGATGCACGAACAATAGTTTATAATGTTTTTGCCTATTTGTCAACAGAATATTTTGGTAAAATATCCAATGTATTGCTTTGATTTGATAGCTTTCGTTCTTTGTGCTTTTGGCGGAGATTTACAAAAAAAGAAGTGAGCATTTCCGTGCAGTCTTCCCGCAGGACGTCGTAAATAACTTCTACCTGATGATTAAAGCGAGGCTCTTGTAGTAGGTTGTAAATGGAACCGGCGCATCCTGCTTTGGCATTCATTGTGCCAATCACTACTCGTGGAATACGTGCCTGTACAATGGCACCGGCGCACATTTGGCATGGTTCCAGTGTGACATAAAGGGTGCACTCTTCCAGTCGCCAGTCACCAATTACCTTGCTTGCTTTCTTGATGGCAGAAATTTCTGCATGTGCCAAGGTGGACTTATCGGTATTGCGGCGATTGTACCCACGCGCGATAATGTGGCCCTCGTATGTAATCACGCAGCCAATAGGTACCTCGTCCAGTTTTGCAGCTTTTTTTGCCTGTCTAATTGCTTCTTTCATAAAAATTTCATGCTGATTCATGTCAATACTCCTTTTATGCACTGCGTTTATTATAGGACAAAAAAGGAAAGCGGTCAATGATTCATTAATTCCTTGTAAAAAGTCTGTGAATGTGATAAATTATATAGATAAGATGAAAGAAAGGGAGTGCCTTATGTCGTACACTGCACTTTATAGAAAGTTTCGTCCGGCTACGTTTGAAGGAGTAAAGGGTCAGGACCATATCGTAACTACATTGACTAACCAGATTAAGGCGGGCAGAGTGGGACATGCGTATTTGTTTACAGGCACCAGAGGCACCGGTAAGACCAGTATTGCCAAGATTTTCGCAAGAGCGGTAAACTGCGAGCATCCGGTGGATGGTAGCCCTTGTGAGGAATGTGAGACCTGCAGAAAGATTGCAGCAGGTGCCAGCATGAATGTGATTGAAATCGATGCTGCATCCAACAACGGCGTGGATAATATTCGTGAGATTGTGGATGAGGTTTCCTATTCTCCGGCAGAAGGCAAGTACAAGGTCTATATTATCGACGAGGTGCATATGCTTTCTATTGGTGCATTTAATGCACTGTTAAAGACTTTAGAAGAGCCCCCAAGTTATGTAATCTTTATTTTGGCGACTACTGAGGTACACAAGATTCCTATTACCATTTTATCGCGTTGTCAGCGATATGATTTTAAGCGCATCAGTATCGATACCATTGCAGCTAGACTGCGTGAGTTGGTGGATATTGAAGGTGTGGAGGTAGAGGAAAAGGCACTGCGCTATATTGCCAAGGCAGCGGACGGCTCCATGCGAGACGGTCTGAGCCTTTTGGACCAGTGTATTGCATTCCATATCGGTCAGACCCTTACTTTTGATAAGGCATTAGACGTGCTTGGTGCGGTAGATACAGGAGTATTTTCCGACTTGGTGCGCCAGGTTATGGACCGCAATGTAGTGGGCTGCATCCGCATTTTAGAGGATATCGTTATTCAGGGCAGGGAACTGGGGCAGTTTGTATTGGACTTCACCTGGTATTTGCGTAATCTGATGTTGTTAAAGGCATCCTCTCACGATGGCAGTGCGTCTCAGATGCAGGCTATGGAGGATATTATGGAAGTGTCCAGTGACAATCTGGTGAAGCTGAAGGAAGAGGCTGCCATGATGGACACGGAGAGCCTTTTGAGATATATACGTATTATGTCGGAATTATCCGGACAATTGCGTTATGCAAATGGGAAGCGTATTTTGATTGAAATTGCCTTGATTAAGCTTTGTAAGCCTGCCATGGAGATTGATACAGCTTCCGTGCTGGAGCGTGTCAGAGCGGTAGAGGAGCAGGTAGAAAAGGGCATCGTGGTGCAGGCGACACCGGGCTATACTATGGAAGAGCCCAGGCAAAAGGTAGAGCGTCCCAAGCTTCCCACAGCACTTCCGGAGGAGCTGGTAGAGGTGATTCAAAACTTTACAAGTTACCGCAGGGAGATGTCAGGACTGATGAAAACCAGCCTCAAAAATGTGGAGCTTAGCGTATCTCCGGAAGGGGATTTGGTAGTTGGCCTACCCGATGGCTATGAGAGTGATTATTTTACCAAGTTTCCGGAAAATATTCAGGCTCTTGAAGATTTTTTGGAAGATGCAGTGGGCAAGCATGTGCCGGTCAAAATTGTGCCAATATCCCAGGCTTCCGAGTTTGAGAAGCAGTATCCGGATACATCCGAGCTGATTCGTATGGACTTATTGGAAGAAGGGTTTGAAGAAGAATAAATACTATATATAAAGGAGAACCAGATATGGCAAAGCGTGGAGGATATCCGGGTGGCATGGGAATGCCGGGAAATATGAATAATTTGATGAAGCAGGCACAGAGAATGCAGCGTCAGATGGAGGAAAGTCAGAAAGCATTAGAGGAGGCTGTTTTTACAGCGAAATCCGGCGGTGGTGCAGTGGAAGTTACCGTTACCGGCAAGAAGGAAGTTACTGCTATTAAATTGGCGCCGGAAGCGGTAGATCCGGACGATGTAGAAATGTTAGAGGATTTAATTATGGCAGCTATTAATGAAGCGATGAAGCAGGCAGAGGATGCTTCTAATGCCATGATGAACAAGATGACCGGCGGCATGGGAGGATTTCCTTTCTAATGGATATGTTTAGCGGGCATATAAATAAGTTAATAGAGGAGCTGGGAACCCTTCCGGGCATTGGACAGAAGACCGCCCAGCGATTAGCCTTTCACATTATGAATATGCCGAAAGAACGTGTGGAAGGCTTGAGTCAGGCTATGATGAATGCCAAGACACACGTGCGCTATTGTAAGGAATGTTTTACCTTGACGGACCAGGAGGTTTGTCCGATTTGCGCCAATAAGAGTCGTAACCACAAGGTTATTATGGTGGTGGAAAACCCTCGTGACCTGGCAGCCTATGAGAAAACGGGCAAGTTTGAGGGCGTGTATCATGTCCTTCACGGAGCTATTTCTCCAATGCTTGGCATTGGACCCGGGGATATTCGCTTGTCAGAGCTGATTCAGCGATTGCAGCAGGATGTGGATGAGGTAATTATTGCTACTAACTCCAGTTTGGAGGGCGAGACTACCGCCATGTACATCAGTAAGTTGATTAAGCCGGCAGGCATTAAGGTGACACGTATTGCAAGCGGGGTGCCGGTAGGCGGTGACCTTGAGTATATTGATGAAGTGACATTGCTTCGTGCTCTTGAAGGCAGAACGGAATTATAGACGAGGAAGCTTGCAGAAGCAGTCCGTTAACGAATTAAAGGAAAAAGACATAACGGAGAACCTTCCAACATAGAATGAAAATATATGTTGGGAGGTTTTTATTATGGATTTTTTGTATCGCAGTATTCATATGGAGCAGAAAAAATGGGAAACTTCGACTCAGATGACTATAGAAGAGGATATGAACGTGCCTGATGCCAAGGGCGATTGTCTGGCAATTTTGTTAAAGGACGCTGCCCTTATTGTGGACGAGACAAGGGTTGGACGAGACCAGGTGGTAGTGAAGGGCTGCCTAAAATACCAGATTTTGTACGAAACCGGGGGTGGAGGACGCTTAGAGCAGCTTACCGGTGACTTGCCTTTTGAAGAAGTAATCAATGTAAGCGGTGCTTCACCGGGGGATTTGGCAACCGCAAAGGGTGTGATTGAGGATTTCAAGGTTTCTATGATTAATACCAGAAAAATCGCTATTCAGTCTGTGGTAATGCTGCACGTTTGTATGCATCAATTGATGGAAGAAGAGTGGACGGATGATGTTGTAAATTGTGGAGACATGGAAAAGCGTTATGAGGCCAAACAGGTGCTGCAGTTGTGCCAGAAAAAGTCCGATGTATTTCGTATTAAGGAGGAAATTGAGCTTCCCGGCGGTTATCCGGCTATGCAGAATATTTTATGGAAGCATGTATCTCTTGGGAATCTGGAAGCACGCCCAATGGATGGTAAGGTGAGTTTAAAAGGCGAACTAAACTGCTATTTTATTTACTCTGCACAAGGTGTGACACAAGCAGTGAAGATGCTCTCTAAAAAAGTACCGTTCCATGGGTTGATAGAATGTAGTGGATGCCAAAGTGACATGGTTGTCAGTGTGATGCCGATGTTGAGCCAGTATACCGTAGAAATCAAGCCGGATTTTGACGGAGAGGACCGTATTTTATTTTTAGAAGCGGCAATGGATTTGATGCTTCGCATATATAGTGAAGAAAAAATTGCACTGCTTCAGGATATTTACAGTACCACGCAGGAAGTTATGCCGAAGGTGAAGGCTGTGCATGCACCGGTTCTTCATATTGCAGGAGAAGGCAAATGTAAGCTGAAACAGTCTCATCGCTTAAAAGAGGGTACGCCAAAGGCTGTACAGATTTTACATACCTTATGCAATGTATTTCCGGATAGAGAGATTTGGGAGGACGGTAAATTACAGTTGATGGGCAGCGTGCAATTCCAAACGCTGTACCTGACAGGGGAGGATGAAATGCCGTACGCGGTAACAGAATGCATGGTGCCGTATCAATTGGAGATGGAAGGAAGTGTGGGCGATGAAACCAACATGATGTGGGAAAAACCTGCCATCTTTATAGAACCACGCATGGAACAGATGGATGCCTCTTTGGTAGACAGCGAGGAAATGGAACTGAAAGGTATTGTATGCTTTACGGTATTGGTATTAAACAGTGAACGGCAACAGTGCGTGGGAGGCGCCCAGTGTAAACCGCTGGATACCGCTAAATTTGCGAATCTTCCGGGCATGGTGGTATGTTTTGCTGACATAGATACTCCACTGTGGGACTTTGGTAAACGCTACTATATGCCGGTGGCAGAGATGAAACGACTGAATAATTTGACTTCCGATACTCTGAAGGCCGGGGAAAGTATGCTGCTTGTGAAGGGCGCAAGGGAGTAGTGTGAGAAAAGCGTAGGTGAAATCCTGCGCTTTTGCTATTGCTATGGATAGTGGTGTTAGAGTAGCCCTCTTGACAAAACGCTCAAAATTGTATAAAATTAAGTACAATCTTGTATTCTGTATACAAAGGGGGAGGGGTATACCATGAGCGATAAGACAATCAGGCGAGAGGCTTTTGCCAAAATAAATTTGGGACTGGATGTGGTAAGGCGTCTGCCGAATGGATATCATGAGGTACGTATGATTATGCAGACAGTTGGAATCTGTGATGTGTTGACTTTTCGAAAGGCGGCATCAGGAATTCAGCTGATAGTGGATAAAGAGGAGCTTCCGTCAGATCAAAACAATCTGATATACAAGGCCGCGAAGCTTTTAATGGATACCGCAGGTATCAGCGACACGAAAGGTGTATGCATTACATTGGAGAAGCATATCCCGATTGCAGCAGGCATGGCAGGTGGCAGCACCGATGCGGCAGCAGCACTTCTTGGCATTAACGAACTTTATGAGATTGGTTATGATGTGGACAAATTAAAAGAACTGGGTGTAAAAATCGGCGCGGATGTACCTTATTGTATTCAGGGCGGTACGGCACTGGCAGAAGGTATTGGTGAGGTGTTAAGTGTACTTCCCACCCCACCGGCATGTCATTTGGTAATTGTCAAGCCGGATATTAACGTGTCTACTAAGTTTGTATATGAGAACTTAAAGGCAAATGAACTGGAAAGTCACCCGGACATCGATGGCATGATAGAAGGGCTGGAAAAGGGCGATTTAAAGGCAATTACGGACCGATTGGCAAATGTATTGGAGACGGTGACCGTACCGGCATATCCGATTATTGATGAGATTAAGCAGTCCATGTTGGATGCAGGGGCTGAGGGGGCGTTGATGAGCGGCAGCGGACCAACGGTATTTGGTATTTTTACAGAATTAGAGAAAGCAAAACAGGCAGCAAAAAGGATTGAGGATGCCGAATTGGCAAAACAGGTTTTTGTGACAGCGTTTTGTTAAGAAATACAAGGAGAAAAAAGATGAACGATAATCTGCATTTACCGATGAATGAATTTTTACCACTACGGGATGTGGTGTTTAACACACTGAGACAGGCCATTCTCACCGGTGAATTAAAGCCGGGGGAACGTCTTATGGAGATTCACCTTGCCAATAAGCTTGGCGTGAGCCGCACACCAATTCGTGAGGCCATTCGTAAGCTGGAATTGGAAGGGCTTGTTACGATGATTCCGAGACGAGGGGCGGAGGTTGCCCAGATTACCGGAAAGAGTCTGCAGGATGTACTGGAGGTGCGACGAAGCTTGGATGCTTTGTGTGCGGAACTGGCATGTGAGCGTATTTCCGATGGGGAAATTGCGGCATTGGAGGCGGCTTGTAAGGAGTTTGAAGAGGCCACATACACCAGGGATGCTCGGGTAATTGCAGCAGCGGATGTGGCATTGCATGATATTATTATCAAGGCTACGAATAACAACCGTCTGGTACAGTTGGTAAATAATCTTGCGGAGCAGATGTATCGCTATCGCTTTGAGTATATTAAGGATTATTCCATGCACGGCAGATTGGTGGAAGAGCATCGCGTGATTTTCGAGGCAATTCGTAAGAAAGACAAGGTTACTGCGGCAGCAGCGGCAGTAACACATATTGACAATCAGATGGAGTCTATTGCAAGACAGCTTCATTTGAATTAGTTCTTTTACTCCTGCATAAAATAATATAAATCGTTCATACTTGGCTTAAAGAAAGCGAGGTATGATGACGATGAAAAAAAAGAATTTATATGATATGAGAAGCATCATAAAATATATCATATATGTGGCTTCCATTACAACAGCCTGCTATGGTTTCTGGGGATGCCTTTTTCCGGATTTGACGCTGGTGAAGGGTACCTATCAGGTAGTAAGCGGTGAAGAGGTGGAGGACAAGGAGCAGCTGTATGCAGATATTTTGGATAACAAAGTAACGGTTACCTATCGCAGTAAGCTGTGGGAAATAATCAAAAACAGATGTGGATTGGAACATGATTGATAGAAATGTTTATGAAGAAGTAAGTCAGGCACCTATTGGTGTGTTTGACTCTGGCGTGGGCGGGCTGACTGTGGCCAGAGAAATTATGCGCCAGATGCCGAAGGAAAGAATTATTTATTTTGGCGATACCGCCAGAGTGCCTTATGGCACCAAAAGTAAAGAGACGGTTACCCGTTTTTCTAAGCAGATTGCCCGCTTTTTGCAGAGCCATCAGGTAAAAACCATTGTGGTTGCCTGTAATACGGCAAGTGCGTATGCTATAGAGGATTTGGAAGCGGAGCTGGACATTCCGGTTATCGGTGTAGTAAAGCCGGGGGCCAGAATGGCGGCAGATGTAACCCGAAATGGCAAAATCGGTGTTATTGCTACGGAAGGAACGATTGGAAGTGGTCTGTACTCTAAATACATAAAAAGCCTGCGAGAGGATGCAACCATTTACGGAAAGGCATGTCCTTTGTTTGTGCCGTTGGTGGAGGAAGGCTTGTGGGAAGACCCGGTAACAGTGGAAATTGCCCGCAGATATTTGACGGAACTGATTGATTTGGATATTGATACCTTAATTTTGGGATGTACCCATTATCCTCTTATCCGTTCTACCATTGGAAGCATTATGGGAGAAGGGGTGACTTTGGTAAATCCGGCCTATGAGACTGCCGTTGCATTAAAGAAGCTTTTGGCAGAGAAAAACCTGCTTAACGAGGTGACACCGCCTCTTGGCAGTAATCCGTATCAGTTTTATGTATCCGATGGTGCAGAAAAGTTCAAGCAATTTGCCAATTCCATTATTAAATATGGCATTTTGTCTGCAAAAACAATCAACATAGAAGAATATTAAGGGGAACAAAATGACTACGTTAAACAAAAGCAAAAAAGCGCTTGTTCACGTGACCGGCATGCAGTTCAGCCAGGATATTGTGGACGGCGAAGATAAAATTGAAAATGTGATGCCCGGCTCCTGCCAGAAAATCGGCGATTTTTATTATATTAAATACGAAGAAATGCAGGAAGGCTTTACCGAAAAGACCGATGTGCTGTTAAAGGTAAAGCCGGGCTATCTGGAAATGGTAAAAAAAGGCCTTACCAATGTTAACATGATTATCGAGGCGGGCCAGATGCACCAGACCAATTATACCACCCCATTCGGTAATCTGCTGTTTTCCGTACGCGGCAAAAACGTGGCTGTCAGCAGTGACGAAAAAGGCATTCACGTACGTGCTAGATATAGCATGGACATCAATTATGAGTATTTGAGTGAAAATGATATTTACATTGAAGTGGAGTATGTTGGCTAGGAAAAATAAAATTTTTATAAAATTTTGAAAAAAAGTGCGACGAAAAGCCTTGCTTATGCATATATGTAATGAGGGAATATTTTATGACCTCAGAAAATATGCAAAGCGAGGTTCTTTTATGAAGAAAAAACAGAAACTGGAAGATTTAAATGTACTGAATGATTTTTTGCTGAGCGCTATTGCAAATGACCCGGATGTGGCAGAGCCATTTTTTAGGGATGTATTAAGCGTATTACTGGAAAGAGAAATTGGTGAAGTTACCGTAAGAGCCCAGATGGTAATACCGGGTGATAATCTGCGATTACGAGGGATTCGCATGGATGTAGAAATTCTGGAAGAGGATAATTCTCCGACGAAATGTCGGATTTATAATCTGGAATCGCAAATGTATGAAGAAGATAATTTGCAGAAAAGAAATCGGTTTTATCAAGCTAAGAAAGATAGCAAGGGTCTAAAACGAGGTGAGAAAAACTGGAACAAACTACCTGATTTATACATGATAATGATAATGGACTATGACCTTTTTGGTAAAGACAATATGATGTATGTTTTTGAAAATGTTTGCCGTGAGTTTCCTGACATAGAATATAATGATGGGCTGAAGTTCATTTATTTTAATGTAAATGGTAAGAATGGAGGAACAAAAACTATAAAACAGTTGCTTTCTTACTTAAATAACAGTAAAATAGAAAGTGTAACAAATGAGACGATTGGGCGTATACATAACTATGTAAGCAGTGTAAAAGAATCGGCGGAAGTGAGGGAACACTATATGACATGGGATGAGTGGGTTGAAAGAGAAATTCAGGCAGGACTAGAGGAAGCGGTAAAAGAAGCGGTAGAGGAAGCAGTAAAAGAAGCCGTAGAGGATACCAAAAAAGAGACTACAATAACGGCTACTAAAGCGCTCTTGCTTGATATTTTAGCGGATAAAGGTGAAATATCAACAGAACTTCAGAACTGCATCGATGAAGCGGACTTGGCAAGCTTGAAGCAATGGGCTAGAATGGCAGCCAAGGTGGATAGTATAGAAGCGTTTGTAGATGAGATGCAGAAGGAAATTAATGGTATCTAGGATATGCAGTATTGGATGAAATACAGGGTTTTCTCGCATATTATTTCATTTTCTTGAAATAATACAGAAAAAAGCGAGGTGGCAATATGGTAAATTCAGATACGATAAAACTGTTAAAAGAATGTGATGCCGGCAGTAAAATGGCGGTTGCTTCTATTGATGATGTGGTGGAGAAGATTCGCGATTCTTCGATGAAGAGTCTTTTGCAGGAAAGCAAGGACCATCATGAGAAGCTGGGCAATGAAATCCATTCCCTGTTAAACCAATACGGAAAAAGTGAAAAGGACCCACATCCAATGGCGAAGGGCATGTCCTGGATGAAGACTAACATGAAGCTGACCATGGACGATAGCGATGCTACCGCGGCTGATTTGATTACAGACGGCTGCAACATGGGCATTAAGTCCCTGTATCGCTACATGAACCAGTACAAGGCGGCAGATGACACTTCCAAGGACATCTGTAACAGACTGGTATCCATTGAGGAAGAGCTGAGAAAGGGTCTTAGGAACTATTTGTAGAAAATAGGAATATAGACTTATAGAGTGTAAAAAGAGAACCCGGCAGGTGCTTGGATAGAGATATTCAGGTACTGCCGGGAGTTTAATTTTAGATTTACTGAGCGTATAAGGTGCCTTTATAGGTGGCAACGGTTTTGCTATTATTGTAATAAAATGATTTTAAATATAAGGTTCCAGAGTAAGTAACACCTCCGGAAGACTCGGTCCAGGAAAGAGAACTGCTTGGGGTGACAGTTCCATCATATGTGAATTCTTTAGTTATGCTTAAAGTTGTTCCACGAGCAGATGTAGAAATGGTTGTTTGACTTTCTAATGTGATAGCTTCGTAATAAATACCTTCCGTAGTATATCCGGTAATAATATTAGTATTTTCCTTTGCATAAGCAGGTACACTGAAGAACAGGCACATAAAAAGAATAAAAATAGGAGTGAACTTTTTCATAATAAATCCTTTCTGTTATTGAGAGTTTTCTAAAAAATGGCACATTTGAAAATAAGTTTTATCCCAATCGTTTATGTTATCTTTAGATAAGTAATAACTTATAATTAGTACATTTTCAGTCGATTCGGTATAATTACCGTTTTGCCACGCTTCCTGTAAATTGCTGGCATGTTCGATAAAAACATGAGTTGGATATTTAGTTTTGTGATAATATACAAGCTCATAGGCAGGACCGTATTGTGTTTCTACATTTGTACGTGCCTCTACAAACGTGAACTCTACATGAGTATAGACATATGCACAAACACTTATTGCAAGTACTACTATTAGCATACACGCCAGTATTATTCGCTTAGGTGTAAACAACTTTCGCTTTTGGGTAATAGTTGTTGGCGCTGAGTTAAACTCTGATTCGGGGTCATTACAGAGGTCATCATCTGTGTCATTACACTCAAGTGTGGCATTATCATCTAACGCTTCGGTCATTTTTTGCAGGGTTTCCGTTGGATGAAGTAAATCTTCACATGAAACATTCAGGACGCTTGCAATTTGGGGAAGAATAGAAACGTCCGGGAGACTTTTCTCTCGTTCCCACTTGCTGATGTTGGTGCTATCTATTCCTAACTTGTCTGCGAGCTCTTTTTGGGTAAGCGCAGCTTTTTTCCTAAGTGTTTTAAAAAGTATTCCGAAATCTTTCATTTGTATATTGTTCCTTCCTTTTACATGATTTGAGTTACATTATACAAGCATTTGGATAAAAAGTCCATAAATATTGGTCGAGAATTCTGCAGTTGCATGGTGGGAAGCAACTGTTTAGGAATACTGTATTAAAATCACTATACTATTTTACTATGTTTGAACTAAAAATGTCTATAGTTTGGGACTTGCCAATCTGGCAAGAGGACTTGCGAATTTGGCAAGTTTAATAAAAACCATAACTTGCCAAATCTTCAAGTGTACTTGACGAATACGCAATTGACAGTTGGGAATGGTAAATGCTACGCTTGCGGTAAGCATAATAATTATGATGAAAATGGAATGAATGTTTATCAGTGGTCAGACGATGGTTCAGTAGAACAAACATTTAAAGTGGTTTATGGTGCGTCATATAATAATTATAATGGTGGATACAGATTTAGAGCTAAAACAAGCGCTAATGGACAATATAGAGTTTTGGATATAGTTAAATCTGGCAGTTCTGTAATTTCAGGATGTAATGTTGAAATATGGGCACCTACAGATAATGTGGCTCAGTATTTTGAAATTATTGAAGTGTCAAGTGGAAAATATAAAATTGTTCCGGTTGCAAATACTGGAGTTGCGTTGACGTCATATGGTACAAGCAATGGCTCAAATGCCGGCACAGCTTCCACATCCGCAGGTAATATATATCTATCAACTTATACCGGTTCAAACAATCAACTTTGGACTTTTACAGAAATATCTACTGTTGCTGAAACAGCTTATGCTAATATGGACTTTAGCTTTCCTTTATCTGTGACTACAATATCCTCAGGTTATGCAAAACGCAATTATGATGGAAAGTTTCATGCAGGTATCGACATACCTGCAAGTGCCGGTACCGAAATAATGAGTGCCAATACAGGAAAGGTTGTCAAAATAATTGATGAACAAAATACTACTACAGGACGAGGATATGGTGTAATAGTTGAATCTTCAAGTAATTATGTATATGGGACTTCAACAAAAATTAGGACGATGTATATCCACATGCAAGAATTATCCACGTTAAGTGAAAATGATACTGTAACAAAAGGTGTGACCCAGATTGGTAAAGTAGGAAATACAGGAGCCTCTGGTGGAAATCATCTACATTTTTCAGTTATCTCTGATGGTAGTACTGGGGCGGGTTTGACACAAGAACGAACGTTAAATCCATTTTTCTTTTATCCTAATGTAAGCTTCACATATTCATATTAATGAAAATATAAACAATTTGGAGGATGGAAACAATGAAGAAGCAATTTATAGTAATATTTATGTTATTATCTGTTACACTTAGTGCATGTTCTTATATAAATGAAAAGAATGTAGATTCAAATGTGGATGAAAGTCATGTTTTAGAGTCAGTTGAAGTTAGTTCCGTTCATGAAGAAGATTCAGCACCAATCGAAAGTCAGAGGTCTGCTTCTGTAGATGAAGCAAGCGAAACCAACAAAGAAACATCCGCAGAAATTCAGGCAATCGGCGGTAGTGATTATACGTTCCTACGTAAGTATATTGATGAAGTTTACAACATACATTTGGCATCATTAGTTGTGGGTAAAGAAGCTCGAGATGAATGGGTTAATAATGTGTTCTTGAAGAAATCAGCCGAAGAGCAGGAAGCGATTCCGCCGATTTATCAAATCATTGTAGATTTAGAGATTTCTAAAGAAGACCTTATCCAAAAGAACAATGAGAAGGGTGGCATATATTTATCAGCAGAGACTATAGATGCTTTATATCAAGAGGATATAGAAGAGGTAAAAAAAGCTTTAATGAGTCCGCTTGCGCTTTATCATGAAGGGGAAATATACACGTTCGAAGAGTTGTCTAGAAAAACACGTATGGCAGTTGATATTCCGACGGAAACCTTGGACGAGTATTTTGATTTTATTGAAGCAGTTTGTGAGCAGAATAATTTGTCAAAGTATATGCAGGAGAGCATTGATAATGCACGTAAAGTAAATGGTTTAGAGTAATACTGAGAATATACTTGAGTTATAATAATTGTAATATTGTGGGGGATATCATTGTGGTATCCCCTTATTTAGCTAATATATTCTGAATGCTTTATTAATATTCAGAAAATTTCTTGTTCAAATTACTAAAATATGTTATTATTATACAAATAAAGAATAATACATAATACATCACAGTAAGGAGGAGTGACATCATTGAAAAACTTGTTGCAGCATATTGGCATGAAGAACATAATAAGAAGCACTGTTATTGTAATTTTGCTTGCTATGATTCTTGTACTAATTGTAAGGAAACATCAATATGAAGAAAGTAAAAATAAATACTATACTCAGGAATTGGGGCATGTGAAAGAGGATTTGGATGCCCAAATTGAGAAACTGGAAAGCTTAATGGAACATCCCGAAAAGATTTCTGAGATTTTCGTTGATGAATTTAATCAGAGCGAAACGGGCATGTTGGCACTGTACAGAGAAGCGGATAATCTTATGACTGCAATGTCAATGATTGAGGGAAAGCTGGAAATCGGCGGAATGGCCGTTGCCGTATATGATGTAGCCAGTGGATTGGTGGATTTCAAGGAGTCTTTGGAAAAGAAGGATAACATACTGACACAGGCGGAGCTTTACACATACCTTGAGCGGGTACATAAAAAATTTGTGGAGTGGCAGCAGATAATGGAAGCAGGAGAAGACCCTGTGACGACCATGATTAAAGTAAGCGAGAGTGTGCAGTACAATCCCTATGATAATTTATATCACGTTAATGATTTTAATCATGTTTCAGAGTCAGTTGAAGTTAGTTCCGTTCATGAAGAAGATACAACACCAGTCGAAAGTCAGATTTCTGCTTCTGTAGATGAAGCAGGCGAAACCAACGAAGAAACATCCACAGAAATTCCGGCAATCGGCGGTAGCGACTATACGTTTTTACGCAAGTATATTGATGAAGTTTACAATATACAATTAGCTTCAGAGGTTGTAGGTAGAGAAGTTTGTCAGGGATGGGTCGATAACGTGTACTTAAAAAGAACAGCCGAAGAGCAGGAAGGGATTCCACCGATTTACCAAATCATTGTAGATTTGGAGATTTCTAAAGAAGACCTTATCCAAAAGAACAATGAGAATGGTGGCATATATTTATCAGCAGAGACTATAGATGCTTTATACCAAGAGGATATCGAAGAGGTAAAAAAATCTTTAATGAGTCCATTTGCACTTTATTATGAAGGAGAAATCTATACATACGACGAATTTGCTGAAACCCATGTAGAAGCAGACATTCCGGCTGAAACCCATGTAGAAGCAGACATTCCGGCTGAAACCTTGGATGAGTATTTTGATTTTATTGAAAAAGTCTGCGAGCAGGAAGGAATCATAAAGTATATGTGGGAAAGTATTGATAATACGAGAAAAGCATACGGTTTGGAGTGACACTGGGTTATGAAAAAAAGATTAACATTTATTATCCCTATATGTTTTCTGGTATTGCTAGGTATTGCATTTGTCGTTCACCATAAGTCAGCAACTCATGCAATCCCTACACCAACGGATGTTTTAGCCCAAAGCGAAATAGATCGTCTGAGAGAGCAATATCCAATTAATGATGCAGACCCGCCCCTTGTGGATATGTTTCCGGTATCATTGGAACAGTGGATTGGAATTTGTGGTTGCTTTGTAGAAGTAGAAGTGTTAGAAGAACCGACTGAATTTATAAAAACAGTTACGATTGCTTATGATACACCTGAAGGGGCGCTTCACGAAAAGGCAGGTGGCTTGCAGCAGTTTGATTTTGTGAAATGTAAAGTGCGTATTTTGGATGTCGCTTTTGGCCATATAACGCAGGATACCATAGATTTGACATATAATAGCATGTTTGATATTGGGATGCCGGATATGGAAGTGGGTTCCAAATTTATTGTGGGTGGTACGTACAACGAAGATACTGAATCAATAGACATAGATTATGATAAGATGTATTATGTGACAGACGATGATTACATATTATCCGTAAGATCTGAGGAATCCAAGAATCGACACACCGGTATTAAGGTGGATGATTTCTTTGAATATTTGAAAGCAGTGAAAGCGGAAACGAAAACAAAATAACTTTAATATTGTGGGGGATATCATTGTGGTATCCCCTTGTTCACATTATTAAGCCGGAATGCCGCTATACAGCGCAAATTATCAACCGGTGCTAAGTGAATTAGTGGCTGCTCTTTATATTTTTAGGGAAAAGGGTTGCTTTTCGTCGAATAATTGCTATAATGAAAGTACCACTACAAAAGATAAAGGTCAGGCATCTGCCTGACATGAAAAACACGGATTTAGACAATAAAAGTACGGAATCGGTGTTTTTTTGTTGCCTAAAAACTGCCAATGAAAAAGTCTGTAAAAACAAAAGAAACGAGGAAGCTGCGATATGTTATTGCTATGAAACAGAAGCCATCATTGAACTTTTAAAGGAATAATGGTATTATATTTTTAAGAATGTAATAAAATATGTTCCAAGCAGCTTTCTCTGTTTAGCGTGAATAAGAGTACGGAATTGGTGATTCCGTCTGCCACAGGCAGGGAAAGGAGAAAAGAGAAATGATTACATTTTGCATTGACGAGTTAACTCCGTGTTTAAAGGATGTTGTTACGGGAGATATTCTTGATACTGAAGTTGTTGCCTTGAAAAGAAAATCTTTTTTTATCAAAGTTTAACAAGAAAACGGGATGGTATGTAAATTGGGGGAAAATGCCACAAGATGTTGAGATTTATGCACTGGTATTAAAAGGAACTGTAGATGTTCAGGGGTTAATCGCTCTTAAAAATGACACCGACGCAAATGCGGTATATATTCATTGGGCATGTACCGCACCGCATAATAATATTTGGGAACATAATAAACAAAAGTATATAGGGGTTGGAGGACATTTACTGGCTATAGCGGTACAAAAATCCATCGAATGGGAACATGCAGGAGTTCTTCATGCAGATGCAATGGATGAGAAGCTTTTAAAGCATTATATTGAGAAATTTAACGCATGGTCAATGCCTATATCAAACCGTCCATTTCATTTTGTTGTAGAAGAAGAATCTGCTCACAAACTAAGGGAGGTATACACATATGACTGGTCTGAAGAAGAGTTGTAATACTTGTGACAACAAAAAAATTGCAGAAAAATACATTAGCAATTTGAGTCCATACGAAAATCGTCCTCCTATTGAAATAGATTTATTGGCGCTGACGAGATACGTAAAAGCTAATAATATTAAATTAGAAGATATGACAGAAGAGGAACTGATTAAATTTAAAACAGTAAAATAAACAGTGAATTCCTCATGTTATCGTCAGAGGTGCGGCGATTGAAGGAATCAGAGGGAGGTATGCAGGTAATGAGTGAAGTAATGCAACGATATGAGAAAATGGCTGCAGAAGCTGCAAAACATGAGGAACGTATGCAAGCAATCAAGAAGATGATTAGCAAAGGCTATTCGAAGGAGTTTATTCTTGATTTGGATTACACCGAAGAGGAATATGCAGAGGCAGAATTAGAGCTTGGTCAGAAGAAGTATAATTTATAAACTTAACCCAGGAGCAGTTGCTAAGTAGATTAGTGGCTGCTCCTGGGTGTATATGTAGGTTTCTTATCGCACACTCTCCAAATACAGTAAATACGCATCTTTAAACTCTGTATACTTTCTTTTGGTTAAATATGCCCGGAACTGGTTACGGAAGAGGTATATCATGGAGTGGTCAAAGGTAGTAATGTGTTCCATATTAACAATAAAGCTTCTATGTGGCTGGAAAAAGCAGTTTGCCTGGAGCTGTTTTACCCAGTATGTCATGCCTTTTGTGGACTCATAGGTCTGTTTGATGGTGTGAACAAATACCTTACGTCCTTGTGCTTCGACCATAATAATTTCTGCAGAGGATACGGTATCTATACCGGCCTTTGTTTCCACGGCAATTTTTGCCACAAAGGTATTGTATAACTGTAGTGCATCTTGCATATTGCGATAGAAGCGGTATTTTTCTAATGGCTTAGAGAGATACCGAAAGACGTGAAAACGCATGGCATCATCTAGGTACTCCACAAAAGAGGTCACAATGAAAATAATAACATTTTTATTGGCACGCTTCAGTTCTCTGCCTACGTAAATGCCATCCAGACCGGGCATTTCTACATCTAAGAAAACAATATCTTTCTCAAGCTTGTCCTCGAGCAGTGCTTCCCCATCGGGAAAAACAGCAATTTCAGGACATTTCAGTTGATTTTTCACAAAAAAATCCCGAACTAATTTTTCTAACTGAGCTCGTATTAAAGTGTCATCATCGCAAATTACTATACGCATAAAGGCTCCTTATCCTTGGGAAATTAAAGGTTTTTTATCATAATAATAGTATGGAAGGTTCTACTTTCTTCGTCATAATAAGACTTCATATCGCCACCATACTTGCCGGCAATGCGAGTAATACTCTTCATGCCATAACCATGATGCAGTTTATTACGTTTGGTGGTAGGCAGTTTGCCTTGCGCATCAAACGGATTGACCCGACAGGTATTAATCATAGTTAAAATGGTAAAAGAGGTATTCTCCTTTGGAGCAATGCTCAGTTCTATGTAGCCCTTACCTGCGAGGAGAACGGCGTCCATTGCATTGTCTAAAAGATTACAAAACATGGTAGTAAGGTCATCATCCGACATAAATGTGAGACATTCACTGCGAATGTCGGTACGTAAAGGGATTCCCTTTTCTGCTGCATTTCGTACATAACGACATAAAATCGCATTTAACATATCATTATCACATATCCGAACCGAAGTCTGTAAGCTGGAAGAAGAAATCAGGTTGCCGATATAAGCATCAATTTTTCCCGGCTCTCCCTGCTCATTTAAAAGTGCAATAGAATTCAAATGCTTTTTAATATCATGAATAAGGATGCTTTTGGCTTCGTCCTCTTCCAGTAAAAGCTTGTAATATTCCGCAGTGTCGTATTCTTTCTGTAACTGAAGTCGCATAGCCACATACTCCGCCTCCTTCTGCTGATTATACCGATAAATGCTAAATACCAAGAAGTTGATAATAAGGAGCAGGAGGGCACTGATGGCGATTAGGATTTGTAAAAAACGGCTAAGGATTATGGATATGCATAAGGTCATAAGCGTAATAACAATCCAAATAGAAAAGAATGGTATCAGTAAAAGTAAACCGGTACTTTTTCCGGTGTTTAATAACCTTTCTTTCGTTGCCCCCCAAATATGTATGATAGACTGCATTAGTAAAAAGTAGAGCAATTTACTGAAAACTGCTAGAATAACAGCTTTTTTTAGCCAGACATTTTCGCCAAAGAAGTTATATACTAAATTAGGTATGAGATTCGCAATGAGCACTTCAGAAAGACTCATAACACATGTTGCAATCGCAGAATGAAAAAAGGCGACGTACCATTTGGAATAAAAAAGTATGAAAATGTATAAAAAATTGCCCAAAAGGAACGTAAATAAATTAAGATAACTGTAGTTTTGGGAGCTGGTCAAAAGAAGAATTATATATAAGGGGATAATGCAAAGCCACTCGGTCAATCTGTTAGCTTTAGGATAAAACATATTTATGCAGTAATGCCATAAAATAAAAGCTTCTACAAGATATATGATAATATAAATAATAGCCAGTTGCATGAGAAAATCCCCCTATTACTTTTTATTATACAAGTGATAGAAGGATTTTTCAAGAAATGTGCATGAAAAGACATTTTTTGTGCAAAAATGGTCATTTTTTAGAAAGATTTTTAAGGTACATAAATTCTATGTATTCACTCATCATTTTAATAGTTTCCTCATCGCATACGGAAAGTGTATCGATTATATTCTTGGGTGCGTTTTGGGGATACATGCAACCGAGCAATAAATGGTTTGGTGTGGTTTTTAAACATTCGCATAATTTTAAAAAGGTTTCAAGCTTCGTACTATGCTTTCCATTTTCGATAGATGACATGTGATTGTTGGAGATTCCCAGTAATTCGGCTAACTCTGCTTGATTCATTTTGAGCGCTTTACGGCGTGTTCGGATTCGTTGTCCTATTTTTTCAAATTGTTCACTCATGATTTTCTCCTTGGTATGTTTACGTTTAACGATGTTAAAAATAGTTTACTGACTACTGTAAAAAATTGGGAGAATATTAAATAGAAAAGTTCTGTAAAAGTTGTAAAAATGAAAAAATTTTGTAAATTTCTGTAAAAGATGTAATTTAAAGGGGAAACAAGCGGATTTTTACCAAAAGAGCCCATTTTTTTACCATTCGCGCATATAGGCTCGAAATTTATACTGTTTTACGTTATGATACAAATGTAGCTTTTATGACAAATATGGAAGAAGGAGGGTCTTACAGTGAAGAAGAATACAACAGAACATAAGGTAGCAAAGAAATTAACTTCTGTTTTAAATGGAGTATTACGCACAGAAGCAAATACTACATCTTGTTATTTGGTTTACCAGCCAAAGGCACCAAAGGATTTGATGCGCTTTAAGAACAACAAGTGATTTCAAAGGTTACAAATGGAATTACTTCATGGCTGATTAGATGTGAGGCAATTGATGAGGCAGACCGGGAATTATATGAATATGCCGTACATAGTCTTTGGTTGAATATTGCACCGATATTTTTAGTGCTTTTATTAGGCGGTGTAATGGAAAGGATAAAAGAAGGCCTACTTCTTATCATTCCGTTTTTGGCTATCAGAAAGTATGGCGGTGGTTTTCACGCAAAGAAAGAAAGCACCTGTTTGGTAAGTTCCAGCTTGCTTTTAGCATTATGTGTGTATCTGACCGGGCTATTAACATATGGAATAGTTCTTAATAGCTTAGTGATTGTATCCATCATCAGCCTGATGGTATTCAGTCCGATAGATACAGAAAACCGCAGATTGGATGCAGAGGAGAAAAAAAGCTACAAATTTCTTACCTGCGTGCTGGTACTTATAGTTGCTGTGGTATATTTGATGCTTGTCATGTGCCATGCATATAACTATGCGGTATGTATCGCAATTGGAATAATGCTGTCAGCGGGAGTGCAGGTTCCTTGTATATTGAGAAGAATTATGAAAATTGAATATTAATGAGAAGGGACTGTGCGAGCAATTGCATAGTCCTTTTAGGTTGCTTGTAAAGGGTAAAAAACGACCAAAAACGGCAGGAAAATGTTGTTTCGTGCAGGAGGCATTGAAAAATAACGTGGGTAGAGGTATGGTGAAGGTGTCATGGAAAGCTACAAAAAATAAAGAATTTGGAGAAGAAATTATGAGTAAAAAAAGAATATTTTCAAGAATGTTAGTTGCTTTATTAACAGTTGTTTCAGTATTGCAGGTAGCTACAGTTAGTTCAAATGCAGCAGGAAATTATAGAGATACAGAGTATACATTTGAGTTTGAAAATGAACAATTGTATACTAGACTTCGAGCAAAACAGGATAATACATCTTCTTATATGAAATGTAACACTTGTACAACGGGAACATCCTATACAGCACATGTGGTTGCTGCAAATAGAGACACGAATACTCCATACTATGATGTATCAAATGGACATACATATCTTTTTACAGCAAACACAACATATAAGATGATTAATTATGCATACGAGTATGGGTACTCATATGCAGCTATTGCATGTAGTCCAAATTATACATACCAGTTTACGGCAAGTGGCTTATGGAGTCCGGATAGTGTATAAAATTGCAGATTAATAGGCTCTAAATAAGAAATGTGGGCAGGCAATTGTCTGCTCACATTTATATAAATAAACTAGAGGTGATTATAACAATGAGAAAAACAAAGACAATTACAGTATTTGCTTGCTCATTATGTATAATATTGAGCGCATGTTCGGCAGGTGTCAGTGAAACTACCAAGGAATCTAATGAAACAACTATTGTGAAAACATCAGAGGATTTAGATTCAGAAGAGACTTTAGCTTCCTATTACATGATGGATCAATATTTGCTTGCAGGCGTATCAGAATATTATGAGCTTGGCGAAGAAATTGAAATTAAAAATGAGTTTAGGGATATAACCAAAATAATTCATGACGTATATATTACCAAAACATTTGAAGAGAATATTACAGAATGGAGTGTTGTTAGTACAGGTATCGAGGATATCCAAACCCAAGATAAAACAATTACAAATGACTTTAGTATTGTTTATATTTCCGGCACAGTCACAAATTGTTTCGAAAAGGATGATGTTTATGGCTTAGGAACTGTCCAGGTTATGTGGGAGCAGGATGGAGCACTGTGGGGAATTGGGAAGGAATTGGGATATAGCAATTTAATGGGTAGCGGTAAGTCTGCACAGATACTTACTCTGCAACCAGGAGAGAGCAAAGATTTCAGATTAGGATATCTGGTGCCGGATGAATATCTGGAATATCCATTATATTTGGAGGTTACAGGAATTAGTGGTAGTGAAAATTATAAGGTGATACCTTTTGGAGAGAAATAAATGCGTAGTTGTATAAAGAATGAGTTAAGCAGGGCATTTAAGAACCGGGCAATGTATACAGCCCTACTAATAGGGGCTGTTATTGCCATGGCACAGATTCTTTTGGAAGTAGTACCTGTTTTGGAATATCAGGAAAGCGACACATTTACATCATTTCCTCATACTTCCTATGAACATTATATGGGATTGAAAAACGGTAGTATGTTTGCCATATATTATTATATGTTTATGGTGGTTCTGGCGGCGGTTCCCTGTGCAATTACTGCTTATACGGACTATAAAAGTGGCTATCTTAAACAGATATTTACTAGAAGTCATAAGAAATATTATTATATTTCCAAATATATAGCTGCGTTTTTTAGTGCAGGGACAGTGGCTGTAATACCGCAGATATTAAATTTTATGGTAGTCGCTTTGATGTTGCCAAGTATACAGCCTTACGTTGGAATTGGTTATGTAGGACTTCTTAGTGAATGTATGTGGGCAGATATTTACTATCAAAATGCATTTTTATATGTAATGATGTATTGGGTACTTGATTTTGTGGTTTACGGGTGCATGAATATGCTGAGTGTGGCATTGATGTGGTTTTTTGATAATAAATTTGCGGTACTTTTATTGCCATTTTTCTTTTATCAGATGTTAAATTTGGGAATGCAGTTTGTTGGAAAAGCTGCTTTAATGCCGGATTCCTTTTTGCGTCCCGGGCAACCCATGTTGGGGGCTGAATTTCATGAAATCTTATTGATAATAGTCGGTATTGTTTTTATTTGCGTTATATCTTGCACATACGGAATGAAAAAGCAGGATTATTACAGGTAACAGGTATTGGAGGACTATGGTGAAAAAAATATATATGGGAATAGCATTGGTGCTGCTGGCGCTATATGCTGGCAGGTTTTGGTATGTGAATGCTTTGTTTCCGCAGGAAGAATACATAAGTGCCGGCATGCGGGAGGTCATAACGAATAATGGGCTGGAATATAACGTAGAAAATCTGGACTTGATAAGCGCTGAAACGTATGCTGCAAAATACAATAATGCAAATACCTTTGAAACCGGAGAGACGATAGCGGTTACGACATTAAAAGTCAAAAATAATACAGCAGAGGTAAAACGCACCAACTTATTGGATTTTGTGCTGATTAAGGGAAGTTGGAGTAACGGCACGGATTTGTATGCTTTGTATGACATGAATGGAGATACTTTTGATGGTACCATACAGCCTGGGGAGGTGCAAGAGTTGCGCATAGCAACTATTGTGAATACAGAGGTTGAGAAATTATTGATAAAAAATAGTCCTTGGATTTTAAGGTTATCAGGCTGGCCTTGCCGCAAGGAGTTTATTGTAAGCCTGGAAAATACAGGTGATTAGTATGAGGGGAATAGGAAAGCATGATTTCTATGCCGGAATAATTAATTCCCTTGGCAAATTCTTAATAGGCTGCCTATTGTTCTTTGTGCTGGGTTTTCTGGCAGTTATGGAAGCAAGGGTCTACGAAATCGATTCATTGTCTTTTGTGGAGATTGTGACATACATTTTTTGTGGGGAGAAGCCTTTTGTTGTGTCTAGAAACAGTAACGAGGTTTTTCAGCTTCCTATAGCCTGGTTTGTAGTACAGGCATACATAGCATATGTGATTGGAAGTTATCCATTAGAGGACTTACATAAATATAGTATCAATCTGCTTATCAGGACAAAAAGCAGGGGGAAGTGGTGGTTTGGCAAGGTATTCTGGGCAATAGCTTCCAATATTCTAATCTACATAGCAGGCTATCTTGGAGTGATCACCAGCGTAATCTGCGTGAAATTTTATCAGGGAGTATTAAATGCTTCTGAGTGGAAAGACATACTTCGGTTTGAGATAAGACCGGAATTAGCATCGGTTTATGGTGTGGATTTTTCCGTTCTTAACAGGAACCAGGTATATATCATGATATTTATTTTCCCTATCGTGACAAGTATTACCTTGTCATTACTTCAGCTGAGCATTTCGGTGGCATTTGGAGAAGTTGTAGCATATGGAGCGATATTATTTTTGTGTGTAGGCGGTGCATATTATGAAAATCCTATGTTTATTGCAGCCTTGTCTATGGCAACTAGAACGGCAGGGCATATATATGCAGGAAAGTATGCACATTTGTTGCATATATGTATGGGAATAATGCTGGCATCTGGTATTGTCGGTTACGGTGTTATGAAGAAAAAAGATATTTATGGTTGTTAATGCATTTAGGGAGAAATTACAGGCATGAAGATAGAAATAAAAAATGTAAGTAAACGAATTGGTAAGTTGGAAGTACTAAAGGATATCGACGTAACCTTTGAGGGTGGCAAAATATATGGCTTGCGTGGAAAAAACGGGTCCGGTAAAACCATGCTGATGCGAGTAATTAGTGGACTGGTTCATCCTACATCGGGAACAGTTATTATTAATGGTAAAGAACTTGGAAAAGACATGTCTTTTCCTGAGAGTATTGGTATTTTAATTGAAAATCCTACATTTATAGACAACTTTTCGGGGTATAGAAATCTAAAGGCACTGGCTAATATCAATCAGTTAATAGATGAAGTAGAAATCAAGGAAACAGTCAGGAAGGTGGGGCTTAACCCAGATGATAAAAAATATTACAAAAAGTATTCGCTTGGTATGAAACAGCGGTTGGGAATTGCTGCGGCAATTATGGAAAAGCCGGATATTATATTATTGGATG
>JAFXAZ010000067.1 GCA_017521985.1 Lachnospiraceae bacterium | reverse complement strand
GGAGTAAAAAGTTTAAATTTTTTGCAGATTTCAAAGAAAATTTTCTTTACCAGAAATGGTTTGTGACAATTTCAAAAATGCCCCGGCAAACCGGGGCAAATGTTATAATTTTTTTAAGACATTATCAAAAATGCTTGACACGACTAAATTTGAGTTAAAGTTGATGTTTGAGTTGGTTGCGAATATTGCTACTCGTGGTTGCATATACGCAAAAAATATGGTATAGTTATATAGCAGTTTTAGCATTTTTTAGGAGGTTTAAGATGAAAGCTGTCATTAATGGAAAAATTATTTTAAAAGACCGCATTGTTGAAGATATGGTTCTTTTGTTTTCGGATGTCTTTGAGGGAATCGTATCAGCGGATAGGATTCCTAAGGGAGCAGAAGTGATAGACGCAAGAGGCGGTTATATAGCTCCGGGTCTTATCGATTTGCATATTCACGGTTATCTGGGAAAGGATACCTGTGATGGTGAGGAAGAAAGTATCAGAACTATTTCAAAGGGGCTTCTTGCCAATGGTGTTACCGGGTATTTGCCGACTACCATGACAGAGGATATGAAGGTGATTCGCAAGGCTTTGGAGGTGTGTCGTGAGCTGAAAGAAGAAAGCAAGTCCTGGGACGGAAGCGCTATTCTAGGCTGTCATGCCGAAGGACCTTTTATCAGTGAAAGCAAAAAAGGTGCTCAGGATCCAAAATATATTTTAAAGCCGGATGCAGCCTTTGTGAAGGAGTACGCCGACATTATACGCATCATTACTCTGGCTCCGGAAACAGATACAGAGGATTTTGCCGCAATCCGGGAGATTTGTCGTGATACGGACGTAGTGGTTTCCATGGGACATACCTCAGCGGATTATGATACCGCCATGAAGAGTACCCAGGTTGGCGTAAAGCATGTTACTCACTTGTTTAATGCCATGACACCTTTGGCACATCGTGCTCCGGGTGTGGTAACAGCCGCTCTGAATAGTGAAGTAAGCTGTGAAGTCATTGCAGATGCGTTCCATGTAAGTCCTGTTCTATATGATCTTTTGTGGAAAATCAAAGGAAGAAAGCTTTGCTTTATTACAGACTGTCTGCCAGCCGGAGGACTTCCGGAAGGCGAGTATACCTTGGGTGGACAGAAGATTATTTACCGTGGTGTAGTGTGTCGTTTGGAGGATGGCACCGTAGCGGGAAGTGTGCTGCACTTAAATAAAGGTGTTTGGAATGTGTTTACCAATTCCTCCATTCCTTTATGGGAGTGCGTAAACGGAGCATCTTTGAATCCTGCAGCTGCAATCGGTGTTGCGGATCGTAAGGGTTCTATTGAAGTGGGCAAGGATGCAGACGTCATTATTACAGATTTAGAATTTAATGTAAAGAAAACAATTATCGGAGGAGAAATCAAATATGAAGCTTAAAGTAAACGCAAAACTCGACAGCAAATTCCAGCCATTATCCTTAATCTGCAGGGATATGCGCGAAGCAACAAAAGAAGAAGGTCAGGATTTAGTTATTGCCATCGAAAGAAATAAAGGGTATACTACTACTTATAAGACTCGTATCTACAAGGATGGAACCGGTCATGACGAGGAGAATTTCCGTTTCGTAGAAAGAATGGCAAAGGCACTTCTTTGGGTAGCCGGCGGTTATAAGATTATTATTGCAGGCAGTCCGGTTGTGGGAGCAAAAATCAAAGAAGCTTACACCTATGAAGGTTTACGTGCTTTTGACGTGAAATTTATGGAGCGTGTATATGAAACCAAGTTTGAAGTGGAAGTATGTGATATAGAGGATGCACCAAAGGACAAGTCTGCCGCAGCACCGATTGGTCGTCATTTGGATGGCTGTCGTATCGGTTTTGATGCCGGCGGAAGCGACCGTAAGGTAAGTGCAGTTGTAAATGGAGAAAGTGTATATTCCGAAGAAGTAGTTTGGTTCCCGAAGACCAATTCTGACCCGGATTATCATTATCAGGGAATTTTGGATGCTATGAAGACAGCAGCGTCCAAGATGCCTAGAGTAGATGCTATCGGTGTATCCAGCGCCGGTGTATACATTGACAACCGCATCATGGTAGCTTCCCTGTTCTTAAAAGTAAGCGATGAAGAGTTTGACAAAAAAGTTAAAAACATGTATATTGATGTTGCAAAAGAACTGGGCGAAAACATTCCGATTGAAGTTGCAAATGACGGTGATGTAACCGCCCTTGCAGGAGCTATGGATTTGAATGATAATTCCGTGCTGGGCATTGCTATGGGTACTTCCGAAGCAGGCGGTTATGTGGATCCTCAGGGCAATATTACAGGCTGGCTCAATGAGTTAGCATTCGTTCCGGTTGATTTTTGCGAAGATGCTATGGTGGACGAGTGGTCAGGTGACTATGGATGTGGCGTAAAATATTTTTCACAGGATGCGGTAATTAAACTGGCACCGGCAGCCGGAATTGAATTGGATGAAAGTCTTTCTCCAGCTGAGAAATTAAAAGTAGTTCAGGGCTTGATGAAAGAAGGACATGAAGGTGCAGCGGCTATTTACGATACTATCGGTGCGTACTTTGGTTATGCTATCGCATTTTATAGCGAGTTCTATGATATCAAGCATGTATTAATCATGGGTCGTGTAACAAGCGGTGACGGCGGTGTGATTTTGCTGGAAAGAGCACAGGAAGTATTAGACAAGGAATTCCCTGAGCTTGCAGCAAAGATAGAACTTCATATTCCGGATGAAAAATCACGTCGTGTAGGACAGTCTGTTGCCGCAGCAAGTCTGCCGATGATTGGTTAAAGGTTAAAAAGGTTACATATGAAGAAAATCAGACGAACTGCAATCGTTGGTATGGGAGCCCTGGGGCTTTTGTACGGTGAGCAGATTATGGATGCATTCGGGTATGAAGCGGTTTCCTTTCTTATGGATGAGGAACGTTTCAAACGTCATAAAGAGGATGTGTATACCATTAATGGCAAAGTAATGCATTTTAATGTGACACGAGTGTCAAAGGCAGAGCCTGCAGACCTCATTATTGTGGCTACAAAATCTACCGGTTTAGAGAGCGCATTGGAGGTGATGGCACCTGCGGTGGGGGAGGATACGATTATTATCTCCGTACTGAATGGTATCAGCAGTGAGGGCGTGATTGCAGAGCGTTTTGGTGAAGACCGTGTCCTGGGATGTGTGGCAATCGGTATGGATGCCATGCGAGAAGGCAGTACCATGGAATATGTCAGCAAGGGGCGCTTGCAGATAGGAATTCTGAAAAAGGGTCAGGAAGAAATGCTTGAGCGTGTTGTGACATTTTTTGATGAAATCGGACAAGCATATGAGGTGAAGGAAGATATTATGCAGGCCATGTGGGGCAAGTTTTTGTTAAATGTGGGTGTAAATCAGTCCTGTATGATATATGAAACTTCTTATGCGGGTGTATTGGAAGAGGGCGAAATCAGAGAAAATATGTTGAAAGTCATGCAAGAGGTGCTGGTTGTCGGACAGGCGGAAGGAATTGCTATCGGTGAAGCTGACCTTCAAAGAGCACTTGCAGTTACAGCCGGTCTGAAACCGGATGGTTATCCGTCTATGCGTCAGGATGCCATAGCACATAGAGCTACAGAGGTGGAGCTGTTTGCGGGCACTATTATGAAAATAGCAGCAAAACATGGCATAGAAGTACCTGCGAACACCGCGTATTATCAGAAAATAAAAGAAATTGAGGCCAAGTATTCATAACGTATTTTTAAGGTATGAAAAACAACGTAAGTGATATGATATAGAGTAGAAAAGCAGAGGAGATATGTTATGGAAATTTCAAGAGACATAAAATATATCGGTGTAAATGACCACAGAGGCGAGTTGTTCGAGGGACAATACGTGGTGCCAAATGGTATGGCATACAATTCTTATGTGATTTTGGATGATAAAATTGCGGTTATGGATACGGTGGATGTAAATTTCACGCAGGAATGGCTGACGAAGCTGGAGCTTGTATTATGTGGAAGAAAACCGGATTATCTTATTGTACAGCATATGGAGCCGGATCACTCTGCCAGTGTGGCAGTTTTCATGGAGTGTTATCCTGAGGCTGTTATAGTGGCAAGTGCAAAAGCCTTTGCTATGATGAAAAATTTCTTCGGTAAGGATTATGCGGAGCGTAGGATTGTAGTAGCAGATGGCAGTATTTTCACCCTTGGTAAGCATGAACTCACCTTTTTTACGGCAATGATGGTGCATTGGCCGGAAGTAATTGTAACCTATGATGCTGCAGATAAGGTACTTTTTTCTGCGGATGCTTTTGGCAAGTTTGGGGCGTTGGATAGAGAAGATGATTGGGTAAGTGAAGCACGTCGTTATTATATTGGTATAGTGGGAAGGTATGGACAACAGGTGCAGTCCTTACTTCATAAGTTGGCAGGTTGTGATATTCAGAGGATATGTCCTCTTCATGGACCGGTGCTTTCTGATAATTTGGGATATTATATAGGGCTATACCAGACTTGGGCTGCGTATGAGCCGGAAAAGTCCGGTGTGGTCATTGCATATGCTACCATTTATGGCAATACTCGAAAGGCAGCAGAACTTTTAGCGGATAAGCTGCGTGAAAGAGGCTGTGAAGTAGTGGTACATGATTTGGCAAGATGTGACATGCACCAGGCAGTTGCCGATGCATTTTGTTATGACCGTTTAGTTTTGGCATCCAGTACCTATAATGCCGATGTATTTCCTTTTATGAAGGCATTTATTCAGCATTTGACGGAGCGTCAGTTCCAGAACCGTAGAATAGGTTTGATGGAAAATGGTTCCTGGGCACCGCTTTCCTCCAGAGTGATGCGTAAAATGCTGGAAAACAGCAAGAATTTGACCTTTGCCGATACAGTCGTTAAGATTTTCTCTGCGGTAAAAGAAGAAAATGTGGCGGAGATAGAGGCGTTGGCTGCGGAACTGGTTTGAGAGGAGTAGTCAGAAAATTACATTTTTCGCATAGAATTTTTAGAAAAAGTGGTTGACAAAAATTTCATACGTGCATATAATGACAATATCATATATAAGAAAAACCTATGAAAAAGAGTAGTAACTGGCAAATGTGAATCTACAGAGAGTTCCCGGTGGTGTGAGTGGAACGTGAAGCAGTCAGCGAATGGACTTTGGAGGGCAGCCTTGAACGAGTGATTTAGTAGGGGCTGACGGGATTCCCACCCGTTATCCATCGGGACGCGTATGATGGTACGTGAGCGAGTGGACATTTCTCATAGTGAGGTTGTCAATTTGGGTGGTATCGCAGAAGTTTTACACTTTTGTCCCATGTAGGGGCAGAAGTGTTTTTTTTATTATTGGCACATACATCTGCCACCCGGATAAGAAGGAGATTATATTATGAAAGCAAATTTAGTAAAGAAGTTGGTAGCAATTGGTTGTACGGTAGCGATGGCAGTATCTGCAGCAGCATGCGGCAATACGGTAAGCGGGGATGATGTAAGTGCAGACAAAAATCAGGCAGATTATAAGGTTGCCATTGTAAAGCAGATGGATCATGCATCTTTGGATGAAATTGCAAATGCGATTGCAGCACAGTTAGATGCTATTGAAGCAAAAGAAGGCGTTAGTATTGATTATGAAATTTATTCCGGTCAGGGTGAGCAGACCACGTTGATGCAGATTGGTAATCAGGTAGTTATGGAGGGCGTAGATGCGATTATTCCTATTGCTACCTTGGCGGCGCAGGTTATGACTTCTTGTGCAGAAGATACGAAGACACCGGTTGTGTTTGCAGCCATTTCCGACCCGGAGGCAGCAGAGCTGACAGGCATCGACTATGTAACCGGTACCAGTGATGCATTAAATACGGCGTTTATTTTGGATATGATGCTTGCAGAAAATCCAAACGTGAAAAACGTGGGATTATTGTATTCCTTGTCTGAGACAAACTCCGCAACCCCAATCGCAGAGGCAAAAGCTTACCTGGATTCCAAAGGCATTACATACAATGAGCAGACGGCAGCGACCAACGATGAAGTTATTGCAGCAGCAAGTGCTTTGATTGCTTCCAAGGTAGATGCAATATTTACTCCTACTGATAATGTGATTATGGCAGCAGAGCTTGCCATTTACGAAGACCTTGCAGCAGCAGGCATCCGTCATTATACCGGTGCAGATTCCTTTGTTCGAAATGGTGCATTTGCTACCTGTGGTGTAAATTATACAGACCTTGGTACAAAAACAGCGGACCTTGCATTCAAGGCTATGAAAGAAGGTATGGCTGATTTAGAAGACTTTTATTTAATGGATGGCGGTATTATTACAGTAAATACCGAAACGGCTGCTGCACTTGGCGCAGATTATAGCGTGTTTACAGATATGGGTACCGTAGCAGAGGTTACTACTTCCTTAGAATAATCATTCAGAGCGAAACATTTTATAGAACGTGGAGGAAATATTTTGCTTTACATTATACAGACAGCACTAGAGCTTGGTTTTTTGTATTCTCTGGTGGCAATGGCGCTCTTTTTAAGCTATAGAGTATTAAATATTGCAGATATGACCACAGACGGCTGCTTCATTTTGGGAGCGGCCGTGTCTGTGACGTTTGCGGCAGCAGGACATCCGGTGCTTGCGATTCCGGCAGCAATGCTTGCAGGTGTGATAGCCGGCTTTGTCACTGCTTTTTTACAGACCTGTTTAAAGGTACCTTCTATTCTGGCAGGTATTATTACCAATACGGGACTTTACACCATTAACTTAATGGTCATGGGGTGGAGTGCCAATGTGAGCCTGTTAAAGACGGAGACTATTTTCAGTATGTTCAAAAAAACAGGTTTTGGCGGAGCCTGGTATGAAGCAATACTTGCAGGGATTGCAGTAGCAATTGCGGGTGTGGTATTAGTGTGGTTTTTGGGAACTCGTTTAGGTTTATCTATTCGTGCAACCGGAAATAATATGGATATGGTTCGTGCATCCAGTATCAATCCAACCTTTACCATTATGGTGGGTTTGTGTGTTTCCAATTCTCTGACAGCACTGTCAGGTGCACTGGTGGGTCAGTATCAGAATGCGGCAGATATTAATGGCGGAAGTGGTATTGTAGTAATTGCGCTGGCATGCCTGATTATCGGTGAAACCGTGCTTGGCCGCCGCAGTATTGTAAAAGGTGCTGTCGCTGCCGTAGTAGGTTCCATTATTTACCGTATTATTTATGCCATTGTTCTTTACACCAAGATAGTGCCGGTTCAGGGGTTGAAGTTAATCACTGCAATCGTGGTTGCATTGGCTATTGCTGCACCAAGCATCAAAGAGTGGATTGCCTTTGAAAAGCGTAAATATACTTTAAAGCATAAAGGAGGTCGTTCCCATGTTAAAAATTGAGCATATTTCTAAGACCTTCTATCCTGGTACGGTAAATGCCAAAACGGCATTAAACGGTTTGAATTTACATCTTGATAAAGGGGATTTTGTGACGATTATCGGTTCCAATGGTGCGGGCAAATCCACTTTATTTAATGCCATTGCAGGAGCATTTTTTGTGGATGACGGCTCCATTACCCTGGAGGGAGAAGATATTACCTTTGTACAGGAATATAAACGCAGTAAGACCATCGGCAGATTGTTCCAGGACCCAATTAAGGGAACTGCACCTGGCATGACCATTGAGGAGAATATGGCACTTGCATACCTGCGTGCTTCTCATGGAACGTTTCCTTTCAGCCGTATTACCAAGAAGGATAAAGAATTTTTCAGAGAAAAACTTTCCTTGTTGAATATGGGACTGGAAGACCGGCTGAAACAACCCGTGGGACTGCTTAGCGGCGGACAGCGTCAGGCATTGACGTTGCTTATGGCAACGATGGTAACACCGAAGCTGTTGCTTTTGGATGAGCATACTGCTGCACTGGATCCGGCTACTGCAGACAAAGTGTTAGAATTAACCAAGAAAATTGTGGATGAAAACAAAATCACTTGCTTGATGATTACCCACAATATGCAGCAGGCACTGGATTTGGGCAATCGTACCTTAATGATGGCAAACGGTAATATTGTGCTGGACGTAAAAGGCGAAGAACGTGCCAATATGTCTGTAGAGGATTTGTTGACTCGTTTCAAAGCGGGAACAGGTTTTGCACTGGATAATGACAGAATTTTGTTGTCGGAATAAGTTGAAGATGCCGGAGGGGTAAAAGAGGGTTATAAAAATATGGAAAAACGAAAGGAAGAATATGTATGGTGGATATTGGTAGGTGTAGCAGCAGTTATTACAATATTCATGCACACATATAAGATATGCGATATTCCTTACGGGCTGAATGTGGATGAGGCCGGTGCGGCGTATGATGCGTTAAATATTGCCAGGTATGGTGTAGATAGATGGTTGAACTCGTACCCGGTTTATTTTACCAATTATGGCGATGGTCAGAATGCACTATATATATATATGACCGCTGTCTTGATAAAGTTATTTGGCGTATCGAAGTTGGTAATTCGCGGAAGCATAATTCTTGCTGCATTTGTAGGGGCATATTATGCATTTAGATATGGTACATATGCATGGAAAGACAGGCATGTAGATGCAGTGTTTTTGATGCTTTATGCGATTTTGCCGGTATTTACCATGACACAGCGTTTTGGGTTGGAGAGTCATCTGATGCTGGCTGCTGGAATGATATCCGTATTTTTTCTGGCAAGGGCTATGGAAACAGGACAAATACGGTATTATTTGGGAGCCGGGATTGCGTGTGGTGTGACATTATATACCTATGCGCTGGCATATATTGTGATTCCGATTTGCTTGTTTGTGCTTTTTTTGTATGGCATTCGTTTAAAGAGCTTTAATTGGAAGAGAGCAGCTTCTTTCGTGCTTCCGCTTGGCGTGTTGGCAGCACCGCTGATTTTGGTGCAGTTGGTAAATTTCTTTGATTTACCTGCGTTTAAAATAGGACCATTTACAATTACCAAACTGATTACATACCGTTCGGATGAAGTTGGGGCTATTGATTTGTGGGTGAATCTGAAAAACGTATTATTTAATTCATTATTTTACGATGACCGTACTTATAATTCTACGTCTTTGTTTGGAAATATGTATTATGTTTCGATTCCGTTTATTGTTGTAGGCTTGGTTAAAGCGATAGTGGATGCATATGGTTCTGTAAAGAAAAAAGTATTTCATTATAGTGTACCAATGTTGGCATGGCTATTGGGACAGTTAATAATTGGTTTGATGTTGACGGCACCATCTACTCCAAATAATACGCGTATGATTGGTATTTTTGGATGTCTTTTGTATTTCCTGGTGACGGGTCTTGTGGTTGTATGGGATTTGCTGCAAGATAGAAAATGGTTGCAGCGTAGCTTTGTCGGTGTCATGGCAACTGCATACTTGATAGGGTTTGGGTGTTTTGCCAATTGGTATTTTACAGAGTTTAATTCGCAAGCATATCCGTATAATTGGCTTTTTTATGAAAGCTATGAAGAATTGGGTGATTTTGTAGAGGAACATGAAGATGCGGATTTCTTGAAGCGTGCTACAGCTTACCCATGGAATTATGTGTACTATTTGTTGGAATTTGAAATAAATCCGTATGAGTTTAATTTACCGGTCAATGGCAAAGAAAGGTATGGATCTCACGACATTAACGAGTATTTTGACCACACCGACTATCGATACAATTATGTGGTGTACACAAAGGATACCAGTTCACAACAATTACTGGAAGGCATGGGCTATGATAAATATGAGGCCGGAGACTTTCTTTATTATGTAACACCGATAGAACGGTTTGTGGAAGAACAGCATGCTGAAAATCAGTTTTCTATGGACTTTGTGGCATACGGAGGCGAGTTTATTCAGATGTCAGGTTGGTGTGTTGATACCGAAAATAATCAGACTTTTTCAGAAGTGGTGTTAAAGGCAGAGGATGAGATATACCTTGCGGAGTCTTTGGAGCGTAAGGATGTTGCACAACTTTTAGGGAGTGAGGCATACGTAAACAGCGGATATTTATTTATGCTTCCTCTGGAGATTTTTGAAACTACCGGGGATTTACAGTTCTATGGAGTGGGCACAAAGGGTGAGGAAACTCTTCTATATAGCTGGATAAATAAAAAATAGTTGCAATCAAACTGAAAATCATGTATATTGTTAGTGCATCCTAACTAATGGGTGCACTAATTTTTGTACCATGGTTAGTTAAGGCTAACTATGATAAGGGTGTTGTAATATGATATGCAGGAAAGGAATTTATACATGATAAAAACAAGGCTTATTCGTTTGTTGAGTCAATCAAAGAAATATATTATTTATCAGGTGCTGTGGCAGTGGCTTGCACTTTTGTCACAGATTGTGGCCATATTTCAGGTGTCACGGCTGCTGCAGCAGGCAGCAGATGGTACTTTTGAAGTTCAGAGTTTGTTTCATGCGGCGGGAATATTTACAGGTGTGATGGCGGTACGTTTCATTTGTGAACGTATGGCAGCCAAGGCAACCTATATGGCCAGCGTAGATGTGAAGCATGTACTTCGTGAAAAGATATATGATAAAATGTTGAGGCTGGGAGCTTCCTATAAGGAGCAGGTGTCTACCTCCGAGGTAGTGCAGGTATGCTCAGAAGGCGTAGAGCAGTTGGAAACTTATTTTGGCAGATATTTACCACAGTTGTTTTATAGTCTTTTAGCACCGGTTACGTTATTTGGGGTTTTAAGCTTTGTGAGTTTTAAAGCCAGTCTGGTACTGCTATTTTGTGTGCCGTTGATTCCGGTATCTATCGTATTGGTACAAAAAATTGCAAAAAAACTTCTGAGCAAATATTGGAGCATTTATACCGGTTTGGGCGATAGTTTTTTGGAAAACTTGCAGGGACTTACAACCTTGAAAATTTATCAGGCGGATGAAAAAAAGGCGGCAGAAATGGATGAAGAAAGTGAGCGTTTTCGTAAAATCACCATGAAGGTATTGACTATGCAATTGAATTCCACAAGTGTCATGGATATTATGGCATATGGTGGTGCTGCAGTAGGTATGATTGTGGTGCTTGGTGAATTTGCGGCAGGAAAGGTTTTATTTTCCGGAGCACTTATCGTTATTTTGCTTGCCAGTGAATTTTTTATTCCGCTGAGGCTTTTGGGTTCTTTCTTTCATATTGCTATGAATGGTATGGCAGCCAGCGATAACATTTTTCGGATTTTGGATTTACCGGAGCCTGAGCAGGGAACGGAAATGCTTTCAGGAGATGGGCTGAGCATTCATTTACAGGACGTACATTTTGGCTATGATGAGGAACGTGAAGTTTTAAAAGGTATTACCTTGGATATTCCGGTGGGCAGTTTTGTTTCTCTGGTAGGGGAGTCCGGTAGTGGTAAAAGTACCATTGCAGGTCTTTTAAGTGGCAAAAACCGAGCTTTCAATGGTAATATCCGTATCGGTGAAACTTATTTGCAAAATATTTCTGAAAAAAGTCTGATGGAGCAGGTAACGGTGATTCGTCACAACAGTTATTTGTTTAAAGGAACCGTAGCAGAAAATCTGCGTATGGCAAAAGAAGACGCAACAGACGAAGAAATGATTGCGGTACTTAAAAAGGTAAATCTTTGGGATTTTATGACTATGCAGAAGGGGCTTGAAACAGAACTTTTGGAAAAAGCATCTAACTTGTCCGGCGGTCAGTGTCAACGACTTGCTTTGGCGAGGGGGTTGTTGCACAATAGCAAAATATATATATTCGATGAGGCAACGAGTAATATTGATATAGAAAGTGAAGAACTGATAATGTCAGTAATTCATGAACTTGCGCGTACAAAGAGTGTGCTTTTGATTTCTCACAGATTATCAAACGTAGTGAAGTCCGACTGTATTTATATGCTGAAGGACGGTGTGATTGCTGAGCAGGGCCATCATGAATTGCTGATGGCACAGAAAGGCCCATATCAAAAATTGTTTGATTACCAGAATCAATTAGAACAGTACGGAAAGGTGGCGGGAGCATGAGTAACAAAGAAACTATAAAAAGAAGAAGCGCTTTGAAGATTATGGGGCAGCTTATTGGGCTTGTACGTCCCCTGTTACATGTAATGTTGGGTGCAATTACCCTTGGTGTAGCCGGCTATTTGTGTGCTATCTGTATTACCATTTTAGCCGGGCAGACATTGGTGCGCGGATTTAACGGAGAGATACTGAAGGGTGGTGTGTTTTGTGTGCTGATAGTGGCGGCAGTGCTTCGTGGTGTACTACATTATGCTGAGCAATATTGTAATCATTTTATTGCCTTTAAATTATTGGCGATAGTTCGACATAAGGTATTTGAGACTTTGCGTAAGCTTTGTCCGGCAAAACTGGAAGGGCGTGACAAGGGGAATTTGATTTCTATTATTACAACGGACATTGAATTGTTGGAAGTATTTTATGCACATACCATTTCCCCCATTGCTATTGGTACTTTAGTAAGTGGAATTATGGTTCTGTTTATTGGTTCTTATAACCTGTGGGCCGGTCTTTTTGCATTGATGGGTTACCTGTTAGTAGGTGCCGTGATACCTTTGTGGAACGGCGGAAAAGGCGCGACCAAAGGTATGGAGTTTCGTACCGGGTTTGGCGAATTAAATAGTTTTGTGCTGGATTCCTTACGGGGACTGGATGAGACCATTCAATACGGTCAGGGGGATATTCGCAAGGGTGGTATGCAGGCGCGTTCCAAGCGCATGGGAACTATGCAGGAGGAGTTAAGCAGGCTGGAGGGCACGCAGCGTTCTCTGACAAATCTGGTGATACTGGGATGCTCCTTTGGGATGTTGTTTTTGTCATTATATTTACACCATAGAGGTGTTATGAATTTATATGGCGTGGTGACTTGTACCATTGCTATGATGGGTTCCTTTGGACCGGTAGTGGCATTGTCCAATTTATCTAACAATCTGCATCAGACCCTGGCCAGTGGTGAACGTGTCCTTTCCTTGTTAGAGGAAACGCCACAGGTGGAAGAAGTGCCGGGGGAAGAGCCATTAAAGGGATGCGCCGGTGCAGAACTGGAAAATGTTTTTTTTGCATATAATGACGAGGTGATTTTAAAGAATTTTGATATGTGTCTTGCTCCGGGGTGCATTACCGGTATTCATGGTGCCAGTGGTTCCGGTAAATCTACAGCATTGAAGCTGTTGATGCGCTTTTGGGATGTCAGAAAAGGGCAGGTGTCCGTAGCCGGAAAAGATGTACGCGAAATGCCTACAAAAACGTTGCGCCACACGCAATCATATATGACTCAGGAAACCCATTTGTTCCATGATTCTATTTCCAATAATATTGCCATTGCAAAGCCGGATGCCACCAGAGAGGAAATTATGGAGGCTGCAAAAAAGGCATCTGTTCATTCTTTTATCATGTCGCTGCCGCATGGCTATGACACGAAAGTGGGTGAACTGGGCGATACCCTGTCCGGCGGTGAAAAACAAAGAATCGGTATTGCGAGAGCTTTTTTGCATGATGCGCCTATGCTGTTATTAGACGAACCAACCAGTAATCTGGATGCATTAAACGAGGGAATTATTTTGAAATCGTTAAGAGAAAGCTGTAAGGATAAGACGGTGGTACTGGTTTCACACAGAAACTCCACCATGAATATTGCGGATACCGTGTTGGAAATGGTTTAAATTTTCTAAAACTTGCCATACTATCTTTCAGGAGGCGTGTATGGAAGTTAAAAATGATTATTTAGAAGAAAAGAAAAAAATAAAAAAGGCAGAGCGAAGAGCGGTGCGTCCATGGCGGGGGCTGACGTTTCTTAGTCTGCCGCTGGCGATTATCAGTATTGTGGTACTGGTGGTTGCCACCATATTTGACAATACGGTGGCTATTTTCTTTGGCGGTACCTTTTGGGAACTTAAAGATGCTTCAGAAGAAGCCCGTTATTACACTACCGATTTTCCGGACTGGGAGGATAATGAGGATTACGGCAACTTTATCGCAGAACAGGTAGAGGCAGAAGGAGCGGTGCTATTATATAATAAGGATGGAGCGTTGCCTTTGGAACTTGGAGCAAAGGTCAGCTTTTTGTCTAATTCTTCTGTGAACCCGATTTATGGCGGTACCGGTTCCGGCAATATTGATGCCAGCGAAGCAACCAGCTTTAAAGATGCCATGGAAGACCAAGGGTTTGTGGTAAATGAAACCTTGTGGGACTTTTATGAGGAAGGTCCGGGCAGTATTTATAGAAGAGAAGAAAGCGGTATGATTGCGCATGCCAGTCAGAAAGTAGTTGAAGTACCATGGGATAAATATACAGAGCAGGCAAAAAACTCCATACAGGTGTATGGCGATGCTGCCATTGTGATGATTTCCAGAGTGGGCGGCGAAGGTGTGGACTTGGATTTTACTACCACAAATTATCTGGAGTTGGATGAAAATGAAAAAAATATGCTTTCTGCAGTAAATACCATGAAGCAGTCCGGTCATGTAAAAAGAATTATTATATTGATTAACTCTGCCAATGCGTTACAGATGGATTTTATGCAGGACGAAGGCTTTGATATTGATGCAGTGCTTTGGATTGGCGATGTGGGGCTGAAGGGTACGGAGGCAGTATGCAAGATTTTATCCGGAAAAGTAAATCCGTCCGGCAGCCTGGTAGATACCTATGTGTATGATAATTTCTCTGCGCCGGCCATGGTAAATAATGTAGCAACCAAATATGAAGGGGCAACGGAGGAAGTTATACCGGAAAAAGCCAGTTATTATATGATATATCAGGAAGGTATTTACGTAGGTTACCGTTATTATGAGACTCGTTATGAGGACTATGTCATGGGAACCGGTAATGCCGGTGCATATGATTACGGCAGCACGGTAGCCTATCCTTTTGGATACGGTTTGAGTTATACGCAGTTTGAGTACAGTAACATGCAGGTACAGTACGAACCGGGAAATGACAGATTTGCGGTACAGGTAACAGTTACCAATACCGGTAATAGCTTTGCAGGAAAAGAAACGGTGCAGGTTTATGTGCAGGCTCCTTATACGGAATACGATAAGCACCATGGCGTAGAAAAGGCTTCTGTGGTATTGTGCGGCTTTGGTAAAACCGGTCTCTTGCAGCCTCAGGAGTCCGAGACACTTACCGTTTATGTAGACCGTGCAGATTTAACGTCCTATGATTCCTATGGGGAAAGAACGTATATTTTAGACCCGGGTAATTATTATTTTGCAGCAGCTACCGATGCCCATGATGCAGTGAATTCTATTTTGGCGGTAAAAGGATATACGCCGGAAAATACCGATGGGCGTATGGATGGCACCGGCAATGCCCAAATGGTTTATACCTGGAACGAAGCCCGATTTGATGCAACTACCTATAGTATTTCTGACACCGGGGCAGTGATTACGAATCAATTGGATATGGCAGATTTGAATTTGTATGCCGGAAGTCCGTCTAAGATTACGTATTTGTCACGAAACGTCTGGGAAGGCACGTTCCCAAAGGAAATTATGAAGCTTTCCTTAACAGATAGATTAATAGAAGATTTACAAAATATACAATATGACCCAAATGATTACGAAACAGTGGATAGGCCGGTATTAAATGCAGACAATGGTTACAAGCTTATTCAGATGCGTGGTCTTGCGTACGATGACCCGGCATGGCAGCCACTTTTGGACCAGCTTACCTTTGATGAGATGTGCAGCATGATTGCAGATGGTTTTCATTGGAATATGCCTGCTAAGTCTGTGGAAGCACCGGGCACCCGTGATGAAAATGGACCTCAAGGTCTTACCACCTCTTTGTTGAAAACGGAATTGGATGCTACTGCATTTACGTCTGAGGACGTAATGGCGGCCACTTTTAACAGAGACTTGATGTTTGAAGTGGGACGTTGTATCGGTAACGATTGTCTGCATGTTGGCGTTTCTTTTTTATATGGAACCGGAAACAACACGCACCGTACTCCGTATGGAGGTCGAAATTTTGAGTATTATTCTGAAGATGGATATCTTGCTGGTGAAATCTGCGCGGCAGAAGTAGCCGGTATGAAGGAAAAGGGTGTGGAAGTGCTGATGAAGCATTTTGCCTTAAATGACAGTGAGGCAGAACGAATAGGTCTGGGTGTCTGGGTAAACGAACAGGCAGCCCGCGAGATTTATTTAAAGGCATTTCAGGCACCGGTAGAGGATGCAGATGCCAATGGTGTCATGGTAGCATACACCCGCTTTGGGGCAACCTGGTCCGGAGGTAATTACGGACTCATTACCGGAATTCTTCGCGAAGAATGGGGCTGTAAAGGCAAGATTATTACCGACAATGCGTTGCATGAGTATGTGAATCCAGCAGATTTTGTTATGGCGGGCGGCAGTATTATGGATGCCATGCTGCCTACTCAGCTAAATCAAATCAAGCAATATGAAAACGATACGGTTATTGTTTCTGCCATGAAGGAAGCTGCGCATCGAAACTTGTATGCGGTAGTAAATTCCAGTGGAATGAATGGAGTTGGACCTGACACAACCATTCGTGTAGTAACACCATGGCCTATTGTGGTATGCTGGGGATTGGTGATTGGATTTAGTACGTTGTTTGTGGTGTCTGCAGTAATGTGGTATCGGAAGGCACGGAATTTTAAAGATATAAAATAAAGAAGATGATATGTGGGAGTCAAAATTAAAAAGGCTCCCACATATTTTTATAGACCTTGACAAAGAATATTTTATAGATTATTATAATTATAAGTTAGTAACTCATGAGATACTAACTTATAAGATACTAACTCGTAATATACTAAAATATTATATACTGGGTGTTGACTGTGTGATAATTGTTGAAAGGTGAAAAAGATGTTTTATTGCAGAAATAATGAGCTTAGAAAAATGGAAAGAAAGTATCAAGATGGAGCTTTTGAGTGTATTGTTATATATGGAAGGCGAAGAGTTGGAAAGACTGCACTCATTAATGCTTTTTGTAAAGGCAAGAAAAGTATTTATTTTTCTGCACTGGACACTACTTCGAAAGAAAATCTTCGTGCGTTGTCCAAGGCCATATATGGCTATGAAAACAGTAATACTGCGATGGCTCCAGAGTATACTTCCTTTGACGATGCATTTGCAAAAATTTCACAGCTAGCCAAGGAAGAGAGGGTTATATTCGTAATTGATGAGTACCCATACCTTGCAAAATCTGAGCCATCTATTTCTTCACGCCTTCAGCATTTGATTGATCATGTGTGGAAGGACAGTAATATGTATCTGATTCTTTGTGGGTCTTCTATGAGTTTTATGGAATATCAGGTATTGGGCTATGAGAGCCCTCTATATGGGCGAAGAACCGCACAATTTAAAATAGAGGCATTAAATTATAAAGAAACAGCAGTGTTTAATCCGGAGCTTTCTGTAGAGGACAATGCACTTATTTATGGAATTACAGGAGGTGTTCCTCACTATATTAATAAATTGGCGGTGAAGCATAACTTGGATGAAGCAATTCTTGAAAACGTATTGGATGCTGCATCTTATTTGTATGAGGAACCGGGCAATTTGTTAAAACAGGAGCTTAGAGAGCCGGGAGTATATAACTCCATCATAACGGCTATTGCAGAGGGCGCGTCCAAAATGAATGAAATATCCACAAAGACCGGAGTGGAGAGTGGCCCATGCACAAAATATATAAAGGTTTTAATGGATTTTGGGATTTTAAAGAGGGAAACTCCTATTACGGAAAAAGAAGGCAAAAAATCCATTTATATGATTACGGATAATTTATTTCGATTTTGGTATTGTTTTGTACCACAAAATATTACGGCTATCACATCCGGAAGAATTGAGACGATTTACGAGCGAGGTATAAAGAGGCACTTCGCAGACTATATGGGTTTGGTTTTTGAGAAAATGTGCCGTGATTATTTGATGTATTACGCAGAGGATATGCCAATTGAACTTCGAGACATCGGGCAGTGGTGGGGAACAGATAATCGAAATAAAAAACAGGTGCAGATTGATATTGTGGGAACACCGATTGAGGGAAAAGAGTATATTATTGGTTCATGCAAATATAAGCAGGAGCCGGTTGGTGTAGACGAGTACGAATTATTAAAAGAGTATGCGGACGCATTTGGTAAAGGAGAAAAGTATCATTTTTATATCTTCTCAAAAGCTGGATTTACGGAGCATTTGATGGAGTTGCAAAAATTAGGTAAAGTGAAATTAGTAACCTTAAAGGATTTATATGCATGAAAGCACAAAATATAGTTATTGGAATTTTAGCCCATGTAGATGCCGGCAAGACAACTCTTGCGGAGAGGCTTTTATATTTGGGTGGAAGCATTAGAAAATTAGGCAGGGTAGACCACGGAGACACGCTTTTAGACAGTAATGCACAGGAACGAGCCAGAGGTATTACCATTTTTTCGGCACAGGCGCAGCTGACCGTAGGAGAAAAGGAATTTACGCTTTTGGACACACCGGGACATGCGGATTTTTCTGCAGAGATGGAGCGTGCGTTGCAGGTGTTAGACTATGCTATTTTGGTTATCAGCGGTACAGATGGTGTGCAGGGACATGTGTATACCTTGTGGAAGCTGTTAGCTCGTCATCAGATTCCTGCGTTTTTGTTTATCAATAAAATGGATTTGGCAGCAGGTAGAGAAGAGGAGTTACTTGCGCAGCTACAGGAGCAGTTTGGTGAGGGCGTTATAGACTTTCGCGATACCGAAAGTGCGGATTTTATGGAAAATGTAGCAGTCTGCGATGAGATGGTACTGGAGCATTACCTGGAAAATGGAAGTGTGGAGCATACCGGTATTAAGAGGATGATTGCAGAGCGGAAAATATTTCCATGTTTCTTTGGTTCCGCATTAAAGGGACAGGGTGTCGAGGAATTTATGACATCCGTGTCAGAGTGGACGAGTAAAGCAGACTGCAGAAATGAATTTGGGGCAAAGGTATTTAAGATTTCCCGCGATGAACAGGGGAATCGTTTGACGCATATGAAGATTACCGGTGGTTCCTTAAAAGTAAAGGCTCAGCTTTCCGATGAAAAGGTAAATCAAATTCGCATATATTCCGGTGCAGGATATCAGCCGGTAAATGAGGCTTATGCAGGTCAGGTGTGTGCAGTGACAGGTCTTACCAAGACCTACTCCGGTCAAGGACTTGGAGTGGAGCAGGCATCCGAGCAGCCTTCTTTAGAACCGGTTTTAAATTATCAAGTGATGTTACCACCGGAATGTGATGTATATCAGAGCTTTTTGAAGCTGCGTGAGTTGGAAGAAGAAGACCCGACCTTACATATAGTATGGCAGGAGGGTAGTGCGGAAATTCATATCCAGCTGATGGGCGAGGTACAGATTGAGGTGCTTCGTACCCTCATATGGGAACGGTTTGGCATGGATGTGCGTTTTGATGCAGGCAGTATTGTGTATAAAGAAAGAATTGCTTCCTGCGTGGAAGGTGTGGGTCATTTTGAGCCACTTAGGCATTATGCGGAAGTGCATCTGTGGATGGAGCCGGGAGAACCGGGCAGTGGCATGATTTTTGAGGCAAAATGCAGCGAAGATGTGCTGGATAGGAACTGGCAGCGCCTGATATTGACCCATTTGGAAGAGCGTGTCCATAAAGGCGTATTGACAGGGTCTGAACTCACGGATACCAAAATCACACTGGTTGCAGGAAAGGCACATCTAAAACATACCGAAGGCGGAGATTTCAGACAGGCCACTTATCGTGCCGTACGTCATGGGTTAATGTATGCGGTAAGTGAACTCTTAGAGCCGGTATACAGCTTCCGTTTGGAAATTCCGACGGAGAATCTGGGACGTGCTATGAACGATATTCAGCGCATGTACGGTCGATTTGATACACCGGATGCAGTGGGAGAAACAGCCATTTTGACCGGTGTGGCACCGGTAGCCACCATGCAAGGCTATCAAATGGAGGTGGCGGCATATTCCCGTGGTCTTGGCAGGCTTTTCTGCACTTTGCAGGGCTATGAACCATGCCATAATGCAGAGGAAGTGATAGAAGCTATTGGATATGAGCCGGAGGCGGATTTGGAACATACCGCAGACAGCGTATTCTGCGGACATGGTGCCGGCTTTGTGGTACCGTGGGATCAGGTTTATGATTATATGCATATAGAGACCGGACTGATGCGAGATGGTATTTTAGAGGACGGGTATGACGCATTAGATTATATTTATGGCGGAAGTGCTCCCATGGACATACTATCTGCCAAAGGGCAGGTGTTTCAGGCAAGACGACGCACAGACAATATAGACGACGGATTTATTGCTCAGGAAGAAATTGACGAGATTTTTCGACGTACCTACGGCAGCAACGAGCGTACCAAGAAAGGCTGGGAAGGCCGGAAAAAGAAAGCACCGACACCTTATATGGGGCAGACTTCCAATTACAAGCCTGCGCCAAAGGCAGATGCCGAGGAATATCTTTTGGTAGACGGATACAATATTATTTTTGCATGGCAGGACTTGAAGGAACTGGCGGAAGTAAATATCGATGCAGCAAGAGACCGACTGGCAGATGTGCTGTGCAACTATCAGGGATATAAAAAATGTCATGTAATTTTGGTATTTGATGCATACCGCGTTAAAAACCATGTAGAAACCGTAATTCCTTATCACAACATTCATATCGTATACACTAAAGAAGCGGAGACTGCAGATAACTACATTGCCCGCACCGCTGCACGCATGGAAGGGCAGTATAAAGTAACTGTTGCTACCTCCGATGCACTGGTTCAGATGATTATCTGGGGTAAGAGTGCTATTCGACTGTCTGCCCAGGGACTACGTGAGGAAGTGGATAAACTGGGGCAGGATATGAAGGAAGTGTATTTGAAGGAAAGCGGAAGTTTGAGGAATACGGTGATTAAAGCGGAATAAATGCCATGTGAGTTTCCTTAAAAAATTTCAGTTTCCCACTGGTTAAAGAAAAAAACAATTTAGTCGGGGGATTATCACAATATTTTCCGACTATAGTTAGAAAACTATCTTTTCAATGGGGATAAAAATCCGACCATTGTGTTAAAAAAGTAAAAATAGTGGGACAAAACTTGTAAAAAAACCCGACTAAAATGGTTTCACTGAACCATGCAGTCGGGGTTTTCCTATATATTAATCTATAACTCGAATTTCCGTAATCACCGGTTGATTTTCAGGTTTTACGGAACCATTTTTATCTTCTACTTTTGTGTTAGCGCAAATTGCATCTACAACCTCCATGCCTTCTGTCACATAGCCAAAGGCAGCATAGTCCCCATCTAAATGAGGTTTGTCCCGGTGCATGATAAAAAACTGGCTGGATGCACTGTCCATGAGACGGGAGCGAGCCATGGAGATGACGCCGCGTGCATGGGCAATGTCATTTTCTACGCCGTTGGAGGAAAATTCACCCTTTATGGTCTGATCAGAGCCACCGGTACCATTTCCAAGTGGATCACCGCCCTGAATCATAAAGCCGTCGATAATACGATGAAAGGTCAATCCGTTGTAAAAGCCTTCATTAGCAAGATTGATAAAATTGGTAACGGTAATTGGCGCGGTATCCGCGTCCAGTTCTAATTTAATTGTGCCGTAATTGGCTACTTCGATTTCTACATGATGCAGCCCGGATAAAAGCTCTAGCTCTTCCGTAGTCTCCGTATTGGTCGCTATACTGTCTTGTGGGGTGTCGGAAGTGGTGGTAGAACCGGTATAAACAGCGTTGCATCCGCTAAATAGCATTAAAAATAAAGTCATACATAGTACAAATAAGATTGTTCTTTTCATAAAGTTAAGCCTCCAATATTAATAGTAATAATGTAAACAGACAGTGCTTCAACCATTAATTGGTAATATTTACATATAGTAAAATATCTATAATTTCAAGCATTTTCACTCGTAAATTTACTATCACAGACGATACAACGTCTTTTAATGTGAAAAATCACGATTTTCGAAAAGTCCCTTTACCTACATTGTGCTCAATTCATATTTTTGCTAAAATAATTTTGGGTGCTATCATTTACGGTAGGCGGTTTGTCCCTCTGCGGAGGGGCTGTGCCTCTCTGCTCATCCGGGAATTTCGCTAAGCGTTATTGTAAAGGGGAGAAAGAGAGGGCAAACTTATGAGTGATTATGAGATGATGTCAATTATGCTGAAAGTAATTACCATTGTGGTAACACTGCTGATTGCTTATATCGATAATACAAAAAAGTAACCCGCCGATAATCCCAAGGTGAAGGTTACTTTTTTGTAATCAATATTTGGGACAAACCGTCTATCGGTAGTGCCCTCTATTTATATAGTAACTAGAGCAATTAAAAATGTCAATATTTTTAAGCTATTTGTTTTGAGACTTTTTTCGTCTTTTTTCGTCATAAGTTAATCTTCCTCGGGCGTCTGGGTGAAGTAGCTGGAATTCTTTAGTACAATATCTGCATTTTCAGAAAAACCGCCGTAAATGTGATTAGAAACCAGCTGCTGCAGCTTGTCCATGTCTTTTCCGATAATGGTTTCCACCAGTTCGCAGTGGGCAGCGTATAAATTATTCATGGCTTCCGGATTGCCCACGTTTAAAAGAGCACGAAAACGCTCATACTGAGGATTAGAATGTACCAGCATGTCCCAGATTTTTTTCTTGCCTGCAAGGGAAAATAAAAGTTCATGAAACTGATTATCCAATACGAGAAAGCGTGTGCCGGCTTCTTTTTGCTCTTCAGGAGTAAAAGAAGACATTTGCTGAATTAATTTCTGCTGTTCGTTTAATGCCAGGCGAATTTTTAAAATCTGTGCCTGAGTATAGGTGGTGGCAAGGATGCGAAGGACTGCCTGTTCCACCACTTCTCGCATGAAAAGGATGTCGGAAATTTCCCGAATGTCAATGTAAGACACAAAGGTTCCTACGTGTGGCACAACTTCTAAAAGACCTTCGCTTGCAAGAGCCTTGAATGCATCGCGTACCGGAGTTCTGGATACATTATATTTATTGGAAGTTTCGATTTCGCTGACGGCGCTTCCGGGCAGTAAATGTAAATGCAGAATTTCATTTTTGAGGGACTTGTATACAATATCAGAGGTGCCTCGTTTTCTGGTGCTTTTGGATTCCATACGCATTTCCTCGCTTTTGTTTATGCATATATTTTAAGGCATTTTAAAATAAATTTCAATAGAAAAGAGTATTTACTCAACTTGTATACAAGATATACTTTCTGTGCTAGAATGAAGTATTCATAAAAAACAGAAAATTCTAAACAATTACAGTGGTTTTAGGGATATAAATACTTTATAAAGTCCATAAACTGGGGGTTTTGATGTGTTTGCTTGGGAAATGATAAAAAAAGGTTGACACTTGTATACAAGTATTGTATTTTAGTAGTATAAGAAATATGTTTATGCGTAAAGCAGAAAGGACGAACTATGAAATTATCTTTTAGATGGTATGGCGAAGACGATAAGGTTACACTTCAGAACATTAGACAGATTCCGGGTATGCACTCTGTAGTTACAGCAGTATATGATGTACCGGTTGGTGAAGTGTGGAGCAGAGAATCTATTGCAAAATTAAAAAAGCAGACAGAAGATGCAGGTCTTCATTTTGAAGTTATTGAATCTATTCCGGTTCACGAGGATATTAAGTTGGGCAAGCCAAGCCGTGACAGATATATCGAAAATTACTGTGAAAATATTCGTCGTGTTGCAGAAGCAGGCGTTAAGTGCATTTGTTACAATTTCATGCCTGTATTTGACTGGACACGTACTCAGTTAGACCATGTATTAGAAGATGGTTCTACTTCTTTAGTATATTATCAGGAACAGGTTGACGTAGTAAACCCATTAAACAGCGACAGTGACTTAACACTTCCTGGCTGGGATGCAAGCTACACACGTGATGGTCTTAAGGCTGTAGTTGCAGAGTACAATGCAATGACAGAAGAAACTTTATGGGACAACTTAAAGTACTTCTTAGAAAGAATTATTCCGGTTGCAGCAGAATGTGATGTTTACATGGCTATTCATGAGGATGACCCATGCTGGTCTATCTTTGGTTTGCCACGTATCATTACTTGTGAAGAAAACTTAGACAAGTTCCTCAAATTAGTAGATGACAAGCACAATGGTATTACATTATGTGCAGGTTCTTTAGGCTGCTCTAACAAGAACGACGTTGTTCATTTAGCAGCAAAATATGCAGCTATGGGACGTATTCACTTTGTTCATATGAGAAACGTAGCTATTTTAGACAACGGATTCGAAGAAAGAGCACACTTATCCAGCTGTGGCAGCTTAGATATGTATGCAATTATGAAGGCTCTTTATGACAATGGTTTCACAGGTTATGTAAGACCTGACCACGGACGTATGATCTGGGGCGAAACCGGTCGCGCAGGCTACGGCTTGTATGACAGAGCATTAGGTGCTACCTACTTAAATGGTTTATGGGAAGCAATTGAGAAGGCTGATAAGGCAAATAAATAATTTCAGATTAATTTGGAGGATATAAAGATGAAATTACCAATTCAGATGGATTTAACAGGTAAGGTTGCAGTTGTTACAGGTGCAGGCGGCGTACTTTGCAGCGTTATGGCAGAGGCACTTGCTATGTGTGGTGCAAAGGTTGCATTACTTGACAGAAATGTAGATGCTGCTCAGGCAAATGCAGATGCAATTGTAGCAAAGGGTTACATTGCAAAAGGTTATGCTGCAAACGTATTAGAAAAAGAATCTTTAGCAGCAGCTCATGCAGAAATTTTAAAGGATTTCGGTCCTTGTGATATTCTTATCAATGGTGCAGGCGGTAATAACCCAATGGCAACTACAGACAAGGAATATTTTGAAATCGGTGATATCGACGCAGATACAAAATCTTTCTTTGACTTAGAACAGAAGGGTGTTGAATTTGTATTTAACTTAAACTTTATCGGTACGTTACTTCCAACACAGGAATTTGCAAAGGACATGGTTGAAAAGGAACATGCAAACATCTTAAATATTGCATCCATGAACGCTTACACACCACTTACAAAGATTCCTGCATACTCCGGAGCAAAGGCTGCTATTACAAACTTCACACAATGGTTGGCAGTTCATTTCTCCAAGACAGGCATCCGTGTAAATGCAATCGCTCCTGGTTTCTTTGCAACAAAGCAGAACGCAGCTTTATTATTCAATGCTGACGGCACACCAACTGCAAGAACAGGTAAGATTTTAGCTGCAACTCCAATGGGTCGTTTTGGTGAAACAGAAGAATTACTCGGCGCTACGTTATTCCTGTTAAATGACGAAGCAGCAAGCTTCATTACTGGTGTATGTATTCCAATCGATGGTGGTTTCTCTTCTTACTCAGGAGTATAAATTTTATATTGTTTGGTTTAAAAACCTTGAAAAAAGCCTGCGAAAGCGGGCTTTTTTGTTTCCGAACAAACATTCGAAAAGGGTATATACAATTTGAATTGTTTGTGGTACAATAAGTAACAGACAAAGTTTTAATGTTCAAGGCATGCATAGGAAATGAGGGGCAGAATGAGACAAAAAAGTACAGTTTTATTATTTCGAGTATTCCTAATTGTTTTAGCGGTTATGTGTGGTGGTTGCGGTCAGAACACGCAACAGCAGGTGATGATTCAGGTGAATACTGAGTCCTTTGAACAGACAACAGAGCAGGGTTCCATTTCGGAAAAAATAGAGACGGAGAGTATGCCGGAGACTGATGAAACAACAGAGGAAGCAGAGAGCACGGAGACAGAGAATGATACCGAGCTTATAGAAGCAGAGGGTACAACGGAGACTATGGAAACAGAGACTGCTGCGACAAATATAGAAACAGAGAGTACCGAAGAGATTGTAGAGTCAGAGTGTGTGGATGAAGTTACGGAAGAAGTGGAAGAAACAGAGATTGTAGAAACTGCGAGCGAGCAGGAAATGGCAGAACAGGAGAGCAGTCAGGAGATTGTGGAACCGGTCAAAAGTAGATTTGAACTCATTTCTGAAGAAATCGGCTTGCATGTAGACCGGATTGAGCTTGACTTGCCAGATGTACAGAATTCCTATGAATTACTGTTTATAAACGATATGCATGTGCTGAAGCTGGATGAGAGTGTGGTGGCGGAAAGTGTGGATGAAATTAGGGTACGCCAGGATGTTATGTTTCGCACACGTACCGGTATGGCTTCTGCGGAAGCTTGGCCAAAGCTTTCTTCTGTTTTAGATGATTTTTCTGCAGATGGTATCATATTAGGTGGGGATATGATGGACTTTGTATCGCCTACCAACGTTCAGATACTGTCCGAAGGATTGTCTCAAATTACCACCCCATATATTTATTTGAGGGCAGATCATGATTTGGGGATATGGCATTCGGGAGGTGCCATAAGTATGGAGGACTCCATAGCTCTACATACATCTGTGAGTAGTTATCAGGATATGTTTATCATGGAATATCCGGAATTTTATGTGCTTGGATGGAATAACAGTACCAGCCAGCTCACAAATGATGGCTTAGATGCAGCTTTAAGAATATGGAATAGTGGGAAACCGATTATACTGGCGACGCATGTACCTATCAATTCTATTGTGGATAATAGTCTTGCTGAAGCGGCTGCTAATGTGGACTCGGAGAATAGAAAGAAGTTATGGGGAGATGAATGTCTATATCGACCGGATGATACTACCAGTGCTTTTTTGGGAATGATATATGATACCAATAGTCCCGTAAAGGCAGTTCTAAGCGGTCATTTACATTTTCGACATGTAGTACAACTGACGGAACAGACCGTAGAGTATGTGTTTGCACCTGCTTTTGAAGGGAATGTTGCGAAGATTGTAATTAAGTGAATTTTTTTAATGTGAGATTTGAAAAGAGGTAATACGCATGGCAAGAAAAAAGAAGGACAAAATATCTATTATTCGATCTTCGGCAGCTGAGTATCTTACTTTTATTACAGCGACTGGGGAAAGTGATGTAAATGCTATATATTTTGATGAGAATGTTTGGCTTACACAGAAAATGATGGGGCTCTTATATAATGTAGAGCCTCATACTATTAACTATCATCTGAAAAAAATTTTTTCAGATGGCGAACTGGAAGAACAGGCAGTTATTCGAAAATTTCGAATAACTGCCTCAGATGGAAAAAACTATAATACCAACCATTACAATTTAAAAGCTATTATTGCGGTAGGAAATAAGGTGGATTCACCGAGAGCCGTACAATTCCGTAAATGGGCGAACGGAATTATTGAAGAATTTACGATAAAAGGTTTTACTATGGATGACGAGCGTTTAAAAAATTTTGGTACTGTTTTGACAAAAGATTATTTTGAAGAACAGTTGGAACGAATTAGGGAAATACGTTTGTCAGAAAGAAGATTTTATCAAAAAATTACGGATATTTATGCGACAAGTATTGACTATGATCCGAAGGCACAGACTACCAGAGAATTTTTTGCTAAAGTACAAAACCAGTTGCATTGGGCAATTCATGGAGAAACAGCGGCAGAAGTCATTTATCATAGAGCTGATAGTGAAAAAGAACACATGGGATTGAATACATGGAAAGACGCACCGAACGGTAAGATACAAAGATTTGACGTGGTTGTTGCTAAGAATTATCTGACAGCAGAAGAATTATCAGCGATGGCAAGAATTGTGAATGCTTATTTGGACTTAGCAGAACTTAGAGCCGAAGAACAGGTTCCAATGACTATGGAGGACTGGGCAGAACAATTTGAAGGAGTATTAAGGTTATCTAGAAAAGAAATTCTAACTCATGCAGGAACTATTTCTGCTAAAATGGCAGAACAACATGCTCTTAGTGAGTTTGAAAAGTACAGAATAAAGCAGGATCAGCTTTACCAAAGTGATTTTGATAAAGTGTTACTTGGAAGTGAGCAGGATGAAATTATTATTGTGGAGACTGCGGAGGCAGAAGAATAATTTTGTTTTTTACAATAGATTTTGGAGGTGTTTTTTATGCAAGATATACAAAAACGCTTTAAACTTCACTCTGAATACAAGCCTACCGGAGACCAACCACAAGCTATAGCAGAGCTTGTAAAAGGCTTCAAAGAAGGCAATCAATTCCAGACTTTATTAGGTGTTACAGGCTCTGGTAAGACCTTCACGATGGCAAATGTTATAGAGCAATTAAATAAGCCGACTTTGGTAATAGCTCACAATAAAACACTTGCAGCACAGTTGTACTCTGAGTTTAAAGAGTATTTTCCAGATAATGCAGTCGAATATTTTGTGTCTTACTATGATTACTACCAGCCGGAGGCTTATATACCGTCCAGCGATACGTATATTGCAAAGGATTCTGCTATTAATGATGAAATTGACAAGTTGCGTTTGTCTGCCACGGCTGCTTTAACAGAACGAAGGGATGTTATCGTTATTGCTTCGGTGTCTTGTATTTATGGTTTGGGCAGTCCAGAGGATTATCAGGAGTTGATTGTGTCACTTCGTCCGGGGATGATGAAGGAGCGAGACCAGGTGCTGCGCGAATTGGTAGATATTCAATATACTCGTAATGATATGGATACGACACGTGGTACATTCCGTGTTAGAGGAGATGTGATTGAGATTTGTCCGGCATATACGGAGGAGTATTTGATTCGTGTGGAATTTTTCGGGGATGAAATTGACCGAATTGCAGAAATTGACCCGTTAACAGGCAAGGTTCTTACACTGTTAAATCATATATCTATTTTTCCGGCGTCTCATTATGTGGTTGCACCGGAAAAGATTTTAAAAGCTTGCATCAATATTGAGTCGGAGATGGAAGAACGTGTAAAATTCTTTAAAGCGGGTGACAAGCTGATTGAGGCGCAGCGTATTGCAGAGCGTACCAATTATGATGTGGAAATGCTGCGTGAGACCGGATTTTGTTCCGGTATTGAGAATTATTCCCGTCACCTGAATTTTATGGAACCGGGAGCGACACCTCATACGTTGATGGATTACTTCGGAGATGATTTCTTGATTATAGTGGACGAGTCTCATATTACCATTCCGCAGGTTCGGGGGATGTATGCAGGAGACCGTTCCCGTAAGAACACGTTGGTGGATTATGGTTTCCGTCTACCATCCGCATTGGATAACAGACCATTGAATTTTGAGGAATTTGAGAGTAAAATAGATCAGATGCTTTTTGTGTCTGCCACACCGAATGTGTATGAGAAGGAGCATGAGCTTTTGCGTGCAGAGCAAGTGATTCGTCCAACCGGACTTTTAGACCCCGCAGTAGAGGTGCGTCCGGTAGAGGGGCAGATTGATGACCTCTTGGCAGAGATTAAAAAAGAAACGTCTGCTCATAATAAGGTTATGATTACCACGCTTACGAAGCACATGGCAGAGGATTTGACGGATTATTTACGAGAAGTTGGTGTCAGGGTTCGATATCTGCATTCTGATATTGATACTTTGGAGCGAAGTGAAATTATTCGAGACATGCGACTGGATGTGTTTGATGTTTTGGTAGGTATCAACCTGCTTAGGGAAGGTCTGGATATTCCGGAGATTACTCTGGTTGCAATTTTAGATGCGGATAAGGAAGGCTTTCTGCGTTCTGAGACTTCTTTGATTCAGACCATAGGTCGTGCAGCACGTAATGCAGATGGTCATGTTATTATGTATGCAGATAAGATTACAGACTCTATGGATGCTGCTATACGGGAAACGAATCGTCGTCGTGAGATTCAGCAGGCGTATAATGAGGCACATGGTATTACACCACAGACCATTCGTAAGGAGGTTCGGGAACTCATTCGTATCAGCAAAGATATTGCTAAGGAAGAGGTTCGTATGGAAAAGGATCCGGAGAGCATGAGCAGAGAAGAACTGTCCAAGCTTATTACGGATGTTCAAAAGAAAATGCAGAAGGCTGCGGCAGATTTGAATTTCGAGGTGGCAGCAGAGTTGCGTGACAAGATGATAGAACTGAAAAAAGCATTACAAGACTTGGAAGAAGATAAGTAGTTCTTGCTGGCAGGAAGGCAGAGCCAGAAGAATATTCGGCTACAAACAGGAGATAACTTATGGAAGAAATAAAGAAAATGCGTCCCAGGGAATATATTAAGATTAGGGGCGCAAATGAAAATAATTTAAAGAATTTATGTGTAGATATTCCGCGAAATGAGCTGGTAGTACTGACAGGTTTATCCGGTTCCGGCAAGTCATCTTTGGCTTTTGATACGATTTATGCAGAGGGTCAGAGAAGATATATGGAGTCCTTGTCTTCCTATGCACGTATGTTTTTGGGGCAGATGGAGAAGCCGGATGTGGAGAAGATTGAGGGCTTATCGCCGGCTATTTCCATTGACCAGAAGTCTACCAACCGTAATCCACGTTCGACGGTAGGTACGGTGACGGAAATTTACGATTATTTCCGACTTTTATATGCCAGAATCGGTATTCCGCACTGTCCGGACTGCGGCAGAGAGATTTCCAAAATGTCCGTAGACCAGATGGTGGACCAGGTTATGGAGTTGCCGGAAGGAAGTCGTATTCAACTGCTTGCTCCGGTAGTTCGCGGGCGAAAAGGTCGCCATGAGAAGGTGTTGGAACGTGCGGCAAAGAGCGGTTATGTGCGTGTACTGATTGATGGCAATATGTATGAATTGACCGAAGAGATTCAACTGGACAAAAATATTAAACACAATATCGAAATCGTAGTGGATCGATTGGTGGTAAAACCGGGGATTGAGCCGCGACTTACGGATTCTATTGAGAATGTACTCAGTTTGGCAGAAGGATTATTATATGTAGATGTAATCGGTGGAGAGATGCTTGTTTGCTCCCAGAGCTTTGCGTGCCCGAATTGTGGTATCAGTGTAGGGGAGCTGGAGCCCAGAAGCTTTTCGTTTAATAATCCGTTCGGAGCCTGTCCGGATTGTTTCGGTTTGGGATATAAGATGGAGTTTGATATTGATTTGATGATTCCCGACCGCACATTATCTTTGCATCAGGGGGCTATTCAGGCTATGGGCTGGCAGTCTTCCTGTGAACCGGGCAGTTTTACGTATGCTACTCTTTTGGCGCTGGCAAGGGAATATCGTTTTAGTCTGGACACACCGTTTGAGGAGTTAAGTGCAGAGGCACAGAATGTTATTATATATGGTACCGGAGGTCATAAGGTAGATGTTCATTATGAAGGTCAACGTGGTAAGGGTGTGTATCCGATTGCTTTTGAAGGCTTGATTCGTAATGTAGAGCGCAAATATCGTGAAACTGCCTCTGAAATTATGAAGGCAGAGTACGAGACGTTTATGCGTATTACACCATGTAGCTTGTGTAAGGGACAGCGTCTGAAAAAGGAAGCGTTGGCGGTTACCATCGGCGGGAAGAATATTCACGAAGTAACCTCCATGACGGTAAAAGATTTATACGAGCATGTGCATGATTTGCAGTTAAGTAAGCAGCACCAGATGATTGGTGAGCAGATTATGAAGGAGATTCATGCTAGAATTGGTTTTTTGCGTTCTGTTGGTTTGGAATATTTGTCTTTATCCAGAGCGACCGGCACCTTGTCCGGTGGCGAGGCACAGCGTATTCGACTGGCTACCCAGATTGGTTCCGGTCTGGTAGGGGTATGTTATATCTTGGACGAACCGAGTATCGGTCTGCATCAGAGAGATAATGATAAGTTACTGGCTACTTTGCGACATCTGCGTGATTTGGGCAATACGCTTATCGTAGTGGAGCATGATGAAGATACGATGTGGGCGGCAGACCATATTGTGGATATTGGACCTGGAGCAGGCTGCCATGGTGGAGAAGTGGTGGCCCAGGGAACCGCAGAGGAGATTTGTCAGGTGCCGGAGTCCATTACCGGGCAGTATTTGAGTGGTAAGATTTGTATTCCGGTTCCGGCCATAAGACGCAAGCCAAATGGCTGGCTTCAAGTGGTCGGTGCCAAAGAAAATAATCTGAAAAATATCGATGTGGAAATCCCGTTAGGGGTATTGACGTGTGTGACAGGAGTGTCAGGTTCGGGCAAATCATCATTAATTAATGAAATTGTGTATAAGACGCTGGCAAAGAAACTGAATCGTGCGCGTACCATTCCGGGCAAGCATAAAACGATTAAGGGTGTGGAACAGTTAGACAAGGTGATTAATATTGATCAATCACCCATTGGTCGTACACCTCGTTCTAATCCGGCAACGTATACCGGTGTGTTTGACCAGATTCGTGATTTGTTTGCCGCTACTGCAGATGCCAAAGCAAAGGGCTACAAGAAGGGACGTTTCAGTTTTAATGTAAAGGGTGGACGATGTGAAGCCTGCAGCGGTGACGGTATTTTAAAGATTGAGATGCATTTTCTCCCGGATGTATATGTTCCTTGCGAAGTGTGCGGTGGAAAGCGTTATAATCGTGAAACCCTTGAGGTAAAGTATAAAGGGAAAAGTATTTATGATGTGCTGGATATGACCGTAGAAGAGGCAGTGAATTTCTTTGCACCGGTACCATCCATTCACCGTAAAATTCAGACCTTGTATGATGTAGGCTTATCTTATGTGAAGCTGGGACAACCGTCTACGGAGTTGTCGGGTGGTGAGGCACAGCGTGTGAAGCTGGCTACAGAACTTGCAAAACGTGGTACGGGCAAGACTATTTATATTTTGGATGAGCCGACCACAGGGCTTCATTTTGCAGATGTTCATAAGCTGACGGAGATTTTACAGAGGCTGGCGGATGGTGGTAATACCGTGGTGGTTATTGAGCATAATCTGGATCTGATTAAGACGGCAGATTATATCATTGACATCGGACCGGAAGGCGGCGACGGCGGCGGTACGATTGTAGCAACCGGTACACCGGAAGAAGTGAGCCGCGTTAAGGAGTCTCATACCGGACGATATATCAAAAAAATGTTAGACCGAAATACAGCCAAATAAGACCAAAAAGTGAAAAATTTCTTAATTCGACCTTATTCGCTCTTGCACTTATTGGCAATCTGCTTTATGATAAATTAAGGACATTGTTTATAAAAGTTTGGGATGCTTTCGGGCAGACCGATTGAAAATAAAGAGAGCGTAGAAAGGAAAGTTTATGGCACAGTATACAGATATCGGAATTGATTTGGGCACAGCCAGCATTTTAGTATATATTCGTGGAAAGGGTGTAGTGTTAAAAGAGCCAAGTGTAGTTGCATTTGACCGTGACACCAATAAGATTAAAGCAATTGGTGAGAACGCTAGACTTATGTTAGGTCGTACACCGGGTAATATTGTTGCAGTCAGACCTTTGCGTCAAGGTGTTATCTCTGATTACAAGGTAACAGAGCGTATGATGAAATATTTTATTCAGAAGGCTATGGGAAAGCGTACCTTCCGTAAGCCACGGGTTGCCGTTTGTGTACCGAGTGGTGTTACTGAGGTTGAAAAGAAAGCAGTAGAAGATGCTACTTACGAAGCAGGTGCAAGAGAGGTTTCTATTATTGAGGAACCAATTGCAGCAGCAATCGGTGCAGGGATCGATATTTCCCGTCCGTGCGGTAACATGATTGTAGATATTGGTGGTGGCACTTCTGATATTGCGGTTATTTCACTTGGCGGTACCGTTGTTAGTGCCTCCATTAAAGTGGCCGGCGATGATTTTGATGAAGCAATCGTTCGTTGGATGCGTAAAAAGCACAACCTCTTGGTTGGTGAAAGAAGTGCGGAAGATTTAAAGATTAAAATCGGTACCGTTTATGATATTGGCGAAGAAACCTTTATGGATGTTCGAGGCAGAGACCTTGTTACCGGTCTTCCAAAGACTATCACAGTATCTTCTAAGGAAACCGAGGAAGCACTTCGTGAGCCTGTTAACCAGATTGTAGAAACGATCCACAGTGTTCTGGAAAAGACTCCACCGGAGCTTGCGGCAGATATCGCGGACAGAGGAATTGTGCTTACAGGTGGTGGCAGTTTGCTGCGTGGTTTAGAAGAGCTGATTTACTCCAGAACAGGCATTAATACAATTACAGCTGAAGATCCTATGACAGCAGTTGCGGTTGGTACCGGTAAGTATGTAGAGTTTTTGGCAGGCTACAGAGATAAAGAATAAAGTTAGAGGCTGTCGTAATGGCGACAGCCTTTTTAAACCAGAAAACATGGGAACATGGAAAAGAAACCGGAGGAAGTATGGATATCATTAAAGGGTATGTAGAGCATATTGTTTATCAAAGTGAAAATGGATATACCGTATTTCATATGGTCAGCGAGGGGGATGAAATTACCTGCGTCGGCACCATGAAGGGACTGACGGTAGGTGAGACTATTGAGGCAGAGGGTGAGGGGATTACTCACCCGGTATATGGTGCACAGTTTAAAATTGTTACATACAAGGTGGTTCCTCCGGAAGATGTAGAAAGTATGCGCAGATATCTTGCCAGCGGAGCTGTAAAAGGTATTGGTGCAGCGCTGGCTGATCGAATTATTAAACGTTTTGGTGCAGATACGTTTCGGATTATGGAAGAGGAACCGGAGCGTTTGGTGGAGGTAAAAGGCATCAGTGAACGAATTGCCAGGGAAATCAGTGCACAGATGGAGGAGAAAAGAGAACTTCGTTCGGCATTGGTATATCTGCAACAATTCGGTATCAGTAATACCTTGGCGGTAAAGATTTATCAGACCTATGAAGAGAGTATGTATCAGGTGATGCAGTCTAATCCATATCGTTTGGCAGAGGATATTACCGGAGTAGGTTTTAAAATGGCAGATGAAATTGCCGGCAAGATTGGTATTCATACGGATTCCGATTATCGTATCAGCAGTGGGGTGTTGTATGTACTTATGCAGGCACTGCAGGAAGGACATGTGTATCTTCCCATGGAACTTCTGCTGGAGAGAAGTGAGTATTTATTGGGAGTAGCCAGGGAGGCTATTGAGCCGATTTTGTCCAATATGGCTATGGACAAGAAACTGGTCATAAAGCAAATCGAAGATGTGTGTATGGTGTATGCTTCCAAATATTATTATATGGAGCTGAGTTGTGCACGCATGCTCCATGAATTGAATACCTCCGTAGAGTATATCAGCCCGAAGAAAGAAACAAAGATTTTACAAGAAATAGAGAAGCTATCCGACAGCCTTGGAATTGTATTGGATGATTTGCAGACCAGAGCAGTATTGGGAAGCATCAAGAATGGTGTGTTTATTTTGTCAGGCGGTCCGGGAACCGGTAAGACGACGACCATCAATACCATGATTAAGTATTTTGAACAGCAGGGGCTGGATATTTTGTTGGGAGCACCCACAGGACGTGCTGCTAAGCGCATGACAGAGGCTACAGGGTATGAGGCCAGAACAATCCACCGCATGCTGGAATTAAATGGTGCCTTAGAGGATGACAGTAAAGGGGCACGGTTTGAGCGTAATCGAAGCAATCCTTTAGAGGCGGACGTGGTGATTATTGATGAGATGTCCATGGTAGATATTCACTTGTTTCATGCGCTGTTGCAGGCAATCTGTACAGGCACCAGGCTTATTTTAGTTGGTGACGTGGACCAGCTTCCGAGTGTAGGACCGGGGCAGATTTTGCGTGACGTGATGCGGAGTGAATGTTTCCCTGTGATAGTGTTGGACCGGATTTTCAGGCAGGCAGCCAGCAGTGACATTATTGTAAATGCACATCGTATTAACAAAGGCTTAACAATTAATCTGGATAATAAAAGTAAGGATTTCTTTTTCTTGGAACGTAATGACGTGAATGTAATTTATAAGCATATGATTCAGCTTATTCGAGAGAAGCTTCCAAAGTATGTAAATGCAGATTACATGGATATCCAGGTGTTGACACCTATGCGAAAGGGAACATTGGGTGTAGAACAGCTTAATAAGATTTTGCAGGAGTACTTAAATCCGCCTGCACCATCTAAGAAGGAGCATCAGGCGGGCGATATAATGTTTCGGGAAGGCGATAAGGTAATGCAAATTCGCAATAATTATCAACTGGAATGGGAAGTTGTCAGCAAGTACAATATACCTATCGACCGTGGCATGGGTGTGTTTAATGGTGATGTGGGACGTGTAAAAGAGATTCGTGAATATGCAGAGCAGGTTGTAGTGGAATTTGAAGAAGGCAAAAGAGTAACTTACCCGTTTTCAGGGTTGGAGGAATTGGAGCTTGCTTATGCAATTACCATTCACAAATCCCAAGGCAGTGAGTACCCGGCAGTTATTATGCCATTATTGACTGGTCCGCGTATGCTGTTTAATCGGAATCTGCTTTATACCGGTGTAACCAGAGCGCGTAATTGCGTTACAATTCTGGGCAGTAGAGAGAGTATAGAAAATATGATTGCTAACGAAAGTCAGCATAAAAGATATACGTCTTTGTATTTACGGATTAAGGAGTGCTATGCAGCAGGTATTTAGTGAGCTTTTATTTCCTCGCAGATGTCCTGTCTGTGATGATATTGTAAAACCATGGGGAGAGTTGTGCTGCCCGGACTGCGTAAAGAAGCTGGAGTATTTGGGCAGTGATTATTGTATGAAGTGCGGTAAGGGGCTGTCAGACCGGGAAACGGAGTATTGTCATGACTGCCGCAAATATACACATAAGTTTATCAGAGGCAGGTCGCTGTATCGTTACGAAAGTGTGGCAGGTTCATTGTTTCGATTTAAATATCAGGGTCGACAGGAGTATGCTGATTTTTTTGGTGAAGAATTGTATAGGCACTTGGGAAATGATATCCGCGCCATGAATGCAGAAGCAATCGTACCGGTACCGTTGCACAAAAGTCGTTTAAATGAGAGGGGATACAATCAGTCACTACTTCTTGGGAAAGCACTTGCAAAACGCATGGGGCTTCCATGTTTAGACAAAATCGCCGTACGACACAAGAAAACAGTGTCTCAAAAGCAATTAAATTATGCAGAACGTCAAAATAATTTGAAAAAGGCTTTTAAATTATGTGTAAATGATGTAAAATTAAATACGGTAATTATAATAGATGATATATATACTACCGGCAGTACCGTGGATGCCTTGTCCGAAGTTTTTTTGGAAAATGGTGTGGAAAATGTGTATGTGATTGCACTTGCTGCAGGGATGGAATAGAGGTAACGATTATGATTAATGAACAACGTACCAGAATGATGACAAAGCTTGCATTGTATGAAAGTAAGCGGGGAAAAAAAGAATTACAGATTACACGATATGCGCCGGGGGATTATGTGACAGCACATATGCTGTGGTCCTTTGTATGTGGAACCATTGCTTTTGTAATTGTTTTGGCATTATGGGTATTGTATAACATTGAAAGCTTACTAATTGAATTATTCAGTATGGACATAATGCATTTGGCTATCAATATATTGCTTGTGTATATTATTTATATGGGATTGTATCTTGGTATGTGTTATGTTTATATCAGTTATCGGTATGGCAGATATAAGAAAAGAGTAAATAAATTCCTGTTGGGGCTTAAAGAATTATACCGGCAATATGTACAATCAGATAATTAAAAAATATAAGAGGTAATTATGACAGCACTATTGATGATGAAGGAAAAAATAAAAAGCTTGTATGCAAGCTATCATGGTATTATTGTACCAACGGTTAAGGCAATTATAGCATTTATAATGTTAATGGCTATCAATGACAAAATAGGTTATATGAGACAATTGGATAGTTTTTTGGTAGTTTTGGTGTTGGCGGCTGTTTGCGCATTTACTCCAAGGGTAATTACTGTTTTAGTAGGTCTTATAGTGATTTTGGGGCATTTGTATTCTCTTTCTATGGAACTGGCATTGGTTGCTGCGGCTGTTTTTGCAGTGATGCTTTTCTTGTACTTGAGATTTTGCAGTAAGGAATTGTTATTGTTAGTGCTGGTACCGGTTTCTTTCTATATAGGTATTCCTTATGTGATGCCATTGTTAGTGGGTGTATTGTGCGGACCGACAGCAGTGCTTACGTTCTGTTGCGGTATTATTGTTCATTATTATATCGATTATGTTTCCGTAAATGCACTGACTATTCAGGGCATGACAACTACCGGTTCTATGGATAAAATACGAGTGGCATTAGATGGCATTATACATAATGAGGAAATGTTTTTGGCGCTGTTAAGCTTTGCAGCAGCAACTATCGTGGTACATATTTTGCGTAGGCAGTCTGTTGACCATGCTTGGAGTATGGCTATTTTTACAGGTGCCATGACAAATGTTATTTTAAACTTTATGGGATTACTGATTTTTGATAATGGTCCGAGTATAATCGGATTGCTGCTAGGTACTGTTATTGCAATTCCGGTGGCCATGTTTGTGGGATTTTTGTTCATGGGTCTGGATTATAGCCGAACAGAACGGGTGCAATTTGAGGATGAGGATTATTATTATTATGTGAAGGTAGTGCCTAAGATGAACATTAAGGCACCATCTAAAACTGTTAAAAAGATTAACACACAAAGAAATCGTACATATTATAAATAAGAGAGTAGAAAATGGAACACTTGTCACTTTTAAAAGATTATTTCCAAAATGTTTTTGTAAAATTTAATATTAGAATTTCGGATGTTTTGGAAATCCTGATTCTGGCATTTTTGATATACCATATTTTGGTTTGGGTTCAAAATACGAGAGCATGGGTGCTGTTTAAGGGTATTATTGTAATTTTTGCCTTCTTACTTGTGGCTTCGTTAATGCAGATGAATACCATTTTGTGGATAGCCAAAAATGTTTTTGGTATAGCTATTACAGCGGTGGTTATTATTTTGCAGCCGGAGCTTCGAAAGGCGCTGGAAGAACTGGGTAAAAATGATTTTTTGGAAAAATTACAATTGGTGAAAAAAAGAGATGAAGACGGACGTTTTGCAGATAAAACATTACAAGGGATATTAAATGCCTGTACCGCAATGAGTAAGACGAAAACAGGTGCTTTGATTGTCCTGGAACGTAATCAGTCTCTGACAGACTATGCTGCTACAGGTATTACTTTGGATGCAGTGGTTACCAGTCAATTGCTGGTTAATATTTTTGAACACAATACACCATTACATGATGGGGCTGTTGTGATTAAAAGAGACCGCATCGTTGCTGCCACCTGTTATTTGCCGTTGTCTGATAACAGAGCAGTAAGTAAGGAATTGGGGACCAGACACAGAGCGGCATTAGGAGCTTCTGAAAATACAGATGCTTTAATTGTTATCGTTTCTGAAGAAACGGGTGCGGTAAGTGTTGCAAGGGAAGGCAGACTGTATCGTAACCTTGGTACAGATGGCTTGCAGGAGCATTTGGTTCGTTTCCAGGAAAAAAATGCAAAAACAACACAGACGAAAAATAAGATTATTAGCAAATGGAAAGGCACGAAGTAAGTATGAAGAAAAGTATTTTAAACAACTGGGCATTAAAGTTGTCTTCTGTTGCAATTGCGGTTGTGCTTTGGGTTGTTGTATATAACATTAATGATCCTGTTAATACCAGTACAATAAGAAATGTCCCGGTTACCTTTATTAATACTGAGGCAATTACAGATAAAGATCAGGTATATGAGGTCTTAAATGGGACGGATGTGATTCGTTCGATTACCATGAGTGCCACACGCTCGGTTCTTGATAGTTTAGAAACCGGCGACATTAATGTAGAAGCTGACTTTTCGAAAATGAAGCTGGATGGTACGGTTGAAATTAAAATATATAGTGATAGGCATAACGACGCAATTACATTTAAACCAAGCTCTTCTGAGGTAAAGCTTTTGGTGGAAGATAAGGTAGAACGTTATTTTTCATTGGAGGTTGAGGTGAATGGCGCACCAAAAGAGGGATACATTGTTGGTGCTACGAAACTTGACTGGAATCGTATAACGGTAAGCGGAGCGGAAAGCAAGGTTAGTGTTATTAGTAAAGCCAAGGCTGTAGTAGATATAACGGATACCAGTGGTGATATTTTTTCTTATGCTAACATTATACTATACGATAGTGAGGGCAAGGAAGTTTCCAAAGATAAGATTAGCATGAATATGAGAACGGTGGGTACGACAGTAGAAATTCTTAAAACCAAGACTGTACCTATCCAATATGCATCTGAAGGAGTTGCTTCAGAAGGTTATGTAACGACTGGTGAAGTTACAAGTGACATAAATGAAATAACTATTGCCGGCAAGGAAAGTGTAATATCTTCTATTACAGAAATTACAGTAGAGGGAGAGGCTCTCTACTTTACCGAAGCTGAGGGGAATGTTGTTTTAACAGTGGATTTGGACGATTACCTTCCGAACGGTATTATTAGAGCTGATAAGAAGGGCAATGGTCGTGTAGAAGTGACGGTTCATGTTGTGCCTATTATCGAAAAGGAATTTAGCATTCCGATGGGGCAGATACAAATTGAAAATGTACCGGAAGGTTATTCCGTTGTGCATGTGCTTGGCAGCACAGAAATTCCGATAGTTGTTCGAGGGGCAGAACATCTGTTGAAGGATTTTAATACCGATGTTATTAAGGGTTCTTTTGATGTAACAGCATGGATGGAAGCAAACAACTTGACCAAATTAAAAAATCAGGAAGCATATATTGTAGAACCTGTTTATGAAGTGAGTGAAGATTTTGAAGTTATCTCCACGGCACCTATTGAAATTATTGCAAATGTTTTGGAGGAGTAATATGGCTAGATTATTCGGTACAGACGGTGTAAGAGGTGTTGCAAATGAAGAACTGACGCCGTTACTGGCAATGCAGCTTGGTCAGGCAGGCGCATATGTTTTGACGAAGGAAAAGGCACATAAGCCGACCATTATGGTTGGTGTAGATACTCGGATTTCAGGTGATATGCTTGCAAATGCTTTGATGGCAGGAGTATGTTCTGTGGGTGCCAATGCAGTGTATGTAGGAGTGGTACCGACTCCGGCAGTAGCTTATTTAACACGTAAATATAAAGTAGATGCAGGTGTTGTGATTTCTGCATCTCATAATCCGGTTGAATTTAATGGTATTAAATTCTTTGATGGAAATGGCTACAAGCTTCCGGATGATTTAGAAGATGAAATTGAAGCACTGATTAAATCAGGGATGGATGATGTGAAATTTCCTACAGGTACCCAAATTGGTAAGATAAAGTATCGTACAGACGCAAAAGAAGAGTATATTAATCATGCGATACAAAGCGTAAGCATTGATTTGAGTGGATTGAAAATTGTAGTAGACTGTGCGGAAGGTGCCAGCTTCTACACCTCTGTAGAAGCGTTGAAGGAACTTGGAGCAGAAGTAGTTGCAATTCACAATAATCCGGATGGCACAAATATTAATGCAAATTGTGGTTCCACTCATATGGAAGAGTTGCAGGCAAGAGTTGTTTTTGAAAAGGCAAATGTAGGTCTTGCTTTTGACGGGGATGCAGACAGACTTTTGGCTGTAGATGAAATGGGCAATGTAGTGGATGGTGACCAAATTATGGCCATTATAGGTAACTTTATGAAGTGTAAGGGTACCTTAAACAAAGATACAATCGTAGTAACGGTTATGAGTAATCTTGGTTTTGTGTTAATGGCAAAGGAAAATGCGATTCATATTGAGCAGACGAAGGTTGGTGACCGATATGTTTTAGAGCGTATGAAAGAGATAGATGCCAGTCTTGGAGGTGAACAGTCCGGTCATATTATTTTCCTTGAGGAGAATACTACGGGGGATGGTCTTTTGAGTGCACTTCATCTGCTAGAGGTTATGGTAGTAAGTGGTAAGTCTTTATCTGAATTATCACATGTTATGACGGTGCTGCCCCAGGCATTGGTAAATGCTAAAGTATCCAATCATAAGAAGGATAAATACATGGAATATCCGGAAATTGCGGAAGCAATTCAGCAATTGGAAGAAAAGTTTGCGGGTGAGGGACGTGTGCTTATTCGTCCATCCGGAACAGAGCCATTGGTTCGTGTTATGATTGAAGGTAAAAATCAGAAAGAGATTGATGCGGAAGCAAAGAAACTGGCTGATTTGATTCAGGATATTATGTTCTGATATTACAAGACATGGTAGGAGGTGGTGATATGGTATCTCGAAAGGTAGTTATTAGTAACCCTACCGGGTTACATTTAAGACCTGCGGGGATTCTCTGTAAAGAAGCCTTGAAATACAATTCTCGTATTACGTTTCGGTTTAGGGATCATACTTCCAATGCGAAAAGTGTTTTGAGTGTATTGGGTGCATGCGTAAAAAGCGGGAATGAAATTGAGCTTATTTGTGAAGGGGAAGATGAAGAGTATGCTTTGGAAGCACTTACGGCAGTAATAGAAAGTGGTCTTGGCGAGTAGCCAAGACCACTTTTAAGATTCACCTAGCGGCGAATATATTTATAGAACATCTCTTATTGATAGTCAAACATAGTACCATTTTCGATAATGAGAACCATGGTTTTACCGGTGTTAAATGTTATTTCATTACCAGCCTGGTCATAATATCTGGTGGCACCAAATTCACTGTTCTTTTCCCAAGTACACTTGATGAGTTTTCCTTGGGTAATAAACCATGCATCACGACTGGAATCTACCGTGCCAAACCATAAATAACCTTGTGGGTCACGCTTTGCCCAATCACAAGATTGAACAATGATGTTGGAAAAAGTAAGCTGTTCCCCATTTGCACCATCAATATGTGGGCCGTCGGTGCCATTAGATAAGTACTGAGAACGGTAATATAACCCGTCTGCTTCGTTATACTCGAAATAGCATCTTGTTAAAGGGTAGCATCCTGTCATATTGATATAGGTTGCATCTTCAGCATAACTATACTGAGTCAGAGTATTTGGCTCAGATGGCATGGCGAAGTTGTAATGTGTTTCATCAGCAATACCCCTGTCTTTTGACTCGATTTTTTTTTCGGTCAGTGCGTCACCGATAGCAGTACCGTCTAAATAAGCATTGTGAGGTTTTTGCCTGTCGTTGGAACGGAAATAAGGGGAGTTTTTAAAGGATAAGTTTCCATCCAAATTATCAGTAGTGGTTTTGGCCATGACTTCATCAATATAATATGGACCACCATAGTGACAGATAATGGCATCCCATTCAAAAGCCCAGTATGCATAATAATCACGGAGAGAACGGATGTTACCTATTTTCTCAATAGATGCATAATCTTCATAGATTGCCATCATACGTGTCATATTGCCCTCTACATTTGCCTCATATAAGATAGAAGCTTCAGATAACGCGTAGTGTGGAATGGCGGAAGATTCGTTTGGTGTCATTACTGCGATAGGACGTTGGTTATAAAGTTCCTTTGGAATCCATTCATTTGTGAGCTTGCTTCGGACCATACCATCTTCCGGCGGAATAGTATCATCTACTTCAACAATGGCGGTTTCGGTAGAAGCGCCGGTTTCATTAAGTGGTTCAGAAACAATAGTTTCTACAACAACCTCGCTTCCTGTTACAGGAGACTGCTCGTGTTTGCCGCAGCCGGAAAAGAGCAAGGACGTTGCAGTAATAGCAAGAAGTGCAGCTTGCAATTTCTTCATGTAATATAGAACCTCTCTTTCTTACATACAAGGCAAAATGCCATACTTATATATATATTAACATAAATATGGAAAAGTGTCATTAAAAAAAAGGCACTATGTTTTTGTGCATAATGCCTAAAATTATTAGAAACATAAATGTACCAAGCAGGCAATACCAAATCCCAGAATAGAACCTGCCACTACCTGTAGAGGTGTGTGACCCACAAATTCCTTTAATTTCTCATCAAGCGGCATGATTTCGTTGTGTACATCGGCCAAAAGCTCTATCAGGTCGTTCAATACCTTTGCCTGAATACCGGTTTCACGGCGAACTCCACGAGCGTCATACATAACGATAATGGCTAAAATCATGGATATGGCAAATTCACTGCTGTCGGCACCGTGGAGAAAGTAGCTGGAGGTGGCCAGGGCGGTTACGGTAGAGGAATGGCTGCTTGGCATTCCCCCGCTGCCATACATGCGTTCAATACTAAAGTCCTTTGTAATAAAAGTGTGTATAATGGTTTTAAGTACTTGTGCTACAAGCCAGCCTGTTGCAGCAGCTACAAAAAGTTCGTTAGAGAATAAATCTTTAAAAAATGTCATCGGGCACCTCCATTCATATATGGTTATATTCTATAGGAAAGTAAGGATAAAGTAAAGGAAAAGGTTGTAAAAAATCAACATATTTGATATGATGAAGAAAGTAAAGGAGATATCTTATGAAATTGTTAAGTGTTATTGTTCCTTGTTACAATGAAGAGGAAAATGTTGTAGATTTTTATAATGAATTCATCAAGAATGAACCATTTCTTAATAAAAGAGAGATGGATTTTGAGATTATATATATAAATGATGGTTCAAAGGATAATACCATTGCAGAGATTAAGAAGCTGCATGAGCGGGATGAAAGAGTGCATATGGTGTCCTTTTCCAGAAATTTTGGGAAAGAAGCAGGTCTGTATGCAGGCTTAGAGCATGCAAAAGGTGACTATGTGGTGGCTATGGATGTGGACTTGCAGGATCCGCCAAGTTTGCTCCCGGAGATGTTTTCTTATATTGATAAGGGTTATGATTCTGTTGCAACCAGAAGAGTTACTCGTAAAGGAGAACCGCCTATCCGCTCTTTCTTTGCCAGATGTTTTTATAAATTAATGAATGTCATTAGTAAGACAGAGATAGTAGACGGAGCAAGAGACTATAGGCTTATGACCAGACAAATGGTAGATGCTATTTTGTCTATGAAAGAATACAACCGTTTTACCAAAGGTATTTACGGATGGGTAGGGTTTGAGACTTATTGGTTGGAGTACGAAAATATAGAGCGCGTAAAGGGTGAGACAAAATGGAGCTTTTGGAAATTGTTATTGTACTCAATTGAGGGAATTATGGCGTTTTCCACAGTGCCGCTTTCTATTGCTGCTGTAGTGGGACTTTTGTTCTGTGTCATTGCTTTTGCCGCCATGATTTTTATCGTTGTTCGCGCTATGATATGGGGGGATCCGGTTGCAGGATGGCCGTCAACTGCATGTATTATCACATTAGTAGCAGGAGTACAGCTTTTCTGTATCGGTATTATTGGACAGTATTTGGCCAAGACATACATGGAAGTAAAGGACAGACCTATATATATTGTTAAAGAAAAATTTTAACACCACATGATGTTGTAAAAATGTTGAAATGGCGCAGAAAACGCGATGCTTTCACCTTTTCAACATTCGACACCTATGGTAGAATTCACACTAACGGAGGTTTTTTACGATAAAATTTTGTTGATTTTGTCAAAAAGAAATGGTTAGGAGGGAGAATTTTACTATGGATATTTTAAGTATGGGAGATGTACAGCTTGAGAAGTACATTACCAAAATCATGTTAGATATAGGGGTACCGGCACATTTAAAAGGGTATCATTATTTGCGGGATGCTATCATGCTTTCCGGAAAAGATATGGAAGCAGTATCCAGTGTAACGAAGCTGTTGTATCCTACAATTGCAAAGCATTTTAAGACTACGGACCAAAAGGTGGAAAGAGCAATTCGTAATGCTATTGAGGTATCCTGGACAAGAGGAAACAGTGATACATTTGAAGAATTATTTGGATATTCATATGAACAGGGAAGACCAAGACCTACAAATAGCGAATACATAGCAAGAATCGCAGATAAAATCAGACTGGATGTTCGTGAAATGTAATAGATAATCAGTTCTTTAGGGAGCAAATGTTCCTTAAGGGGCTGATTGTTTTTTTTGTAATAATGTGCTATACTAACATAAAGTATGCTCAAAGGATAAAAAATATGATTATTTGGCTATTAACCGGTCTATGGGTTTTACTGGGATGTGCGGAAGTTGCGCATTTAATTACCATTATGACAAACAGAAGCTTGCAGACATATACCTTTTTATGTGGTGTATTATGTCTGGCAGGCTTAGTTGTGTATACCGGAATCTTTCTTTTGGGGCATTTAAGTTACAAAAAAAACAAAACTTCCGTTACAAAAGCATTTTATTCTCCTGTATGCTGGTTGTTTGTGGTCTTGGCAGGGGTGACGATATATCGTCTGTTTCGAGGATATGTGCCTGACTTGCAAGACGCGGTATATGAAATTGTGGTCGGGAATCTGGAAAGTGGAAGTCTTATGACGGAGCATCCGTTTTTAGGTGGAACGATGGAAACGATGATGCCTATGAGATTTCAAATTTTGGGTTTATCCAGTTTATACAGTGCCTTGATAACAATCTCACAACAATCCCAGTATATGATTATGTGTAAAATTGTACCACTGGGAGTATGGCTATTCAGCCTTTTGAATTACTGGCTGTTTGCAGATGCAATTTTTGGCGAGGATAATCATAAAAAATGGCTGTTTGTATCATTTGTTGCATTTATATATCTGATTACCGGAAATAGTGAAGGGCTTCCGGGATATCGGTTATTTTTGGCCGGATTTTCCGGAGAGACTATTCGGGGTCTAGTGCTTATGCCGTATACGTTCTATGTATGTTGGCAACGAAAATGGCTATTGGCAATAATTGCAATTTTTGTAGAGGCCTGTCTTGTATGGACCACGTATGGGATTGGTTATTGTGCTTTGGTAACTCTGTGCATATTTGGAGTGCAACTTTTGTTTGACAGGAGGGCAAAGCATGCAGCTTGAATGGAATAGATTTTTGGATGGTTTGTTGGATTTCAAGGAAGAACAAGGATTGTTATGGTTTTTTTGCGCAGCGGCACTTGTAGTTTGTTTGAAACAAGCATATTTTCGAAAGCAGGGGTGGCCGATGATATGTATGTTCCTGGGTGGTTTGGTTCTTTTTCCGGTAACTGCAGTGATACTGCTGAAGGTATACACTCCGTTTTATAATTGGAAGGATTTACAACAGTTGTTTCCGCTTGTATTTCTTGTAGCCTTTGGAGCAGTAGAACTTTATGGTTTTCTAAGAAAACAAGATATTTCGGGAGTACGCTTAGGGCAACGTGCAAAAAATATTATCAGCGGGTGCTGCGTTATAGGATGCTTGCTGGTTGCAACGAATTTCCGTGGTCTTGAACAAGGTAAAAAGGCGGAGGAACATGGTGTTCCGATGGAATGTGCCGAAGTGTTTGAGGCTTTGTGGCAGGTGATTGGTGAGGAGCCGGT
>JAFXAZ010000017.1 GCA_017521985.1 Lachnospiraceae bacterium | reverse complement strand
ATGTATTTACACCTGTTGGTGCATAACTACATTTTAAAGTTTTATGATAACGGTTTCCACCAGCGGAATGGCGGTTTCCTTAAAAACGGATTTGCGGTTTCCTATGCCCGGACAGCATGGACACGGGTGCCGGAATACTCAAAAGACTTTTTTATCGGCGTACATGCCGGACTAACAGAAGATGAAATGATTATTCCACTTATTGTAATTGAAACCTAAAATAGTTTGTTAAATAATTATTATAGATGAAAGGGCAATCTATGTTTACTTATGAGACCGTTACGTCTTTCATCGAGCGAAAGCGTGTCTCAAAAGAAAACATAGACTGCCCTTTTTATATATCAATTATCCTCTAACAATTCCTTTAAAAACTCAGAATAATCATTCCGTCCATCTTTGATAAATTTGATAGCTCTGGATGGATGAATATTTAAGGAACCGGTAAGCATATAGGGTATGTCAAATCCCCATGTTGCGCCGGATTCTTTAATTTTTGGCATTTCTGCTGCAATAAAATCCATCACAGGATAAATACGATATTTTGGATTACGAAGCATGGAGAGTAAGGATTCCATGTGGCAGTTGCCTGCGCCTCGTCCCATACCGCTTACCGTACCATCTAAGTAGCTGGCACCGGCACGCATAGATTCAATGGTATTTGCAAATGCAAGCTGCTGATTATTGTGGGCATGTATACCTATTTTTTTGCCGTATTTGTCTGCTATTTCCTTGTACATCTGGGTAAGGCGAAGTGCCTGTTCCGGGAAAAGTACACCGAAACTGTCTACCAGATAAATAACGTCAACATTTGTTTTGCCTAAAAGTTCAAGACCCTTCATCAAATCATCTTCCTGAACCTTGGAAATTGCCATAATATTTACGCACGTTTCGTAACCCTTTGCATGTGCATCTTCGATCATTTCTATTGCAAGCGGAAGCTGATAAATGTATGTGGCAACACGAATCATATCAATTGGACTTTCAGAGCGTGGTAAAATATCCCGTTTAAAATTGGTACGACCTGCATCAGCCATAACAGAAATTTTTAAATCGGTATTATTTTCACCTACTATTGCACGGATATCTTCATCTTTAGAAAATTTCCACTTACCATATTCATTTTCATTGAACATATCAGGGTCAGCCTTATAGCCAAACTCCATATAATCCACGCCTGCTTTTACATTTGTAAGATATAATTTACGTACAAAATCATCTGTAAAAGAAAAATTATTTACTATACCACCATCGCGAATAGTAGCATCCAGTATTTTAATATCTCGTCGAAAAGCGACCAGTGTATTATTTTCCATAAGAATTCTCCTGTATTTATACTTTATCACTTAAAAGTGTTAAAGTTATTATAAAATTACATATATTTTTTGTCAAGTTAATGATGAATATTTTGTGTATGTGTTACACCAAATCACGTAATGGGCGGATTTAATTCACCCATTTCTTATTTATTTAAAGTACAAAATCATATCATCTGTTTCTATCTTTTCATTATATTCAAATTTATTTTCAATCCAATCAGCCATAATATAATTGTATGGGTTATAAACCATATAATAATCGGTTGAAAAATTTTTATCTATAGCAACGACAGTTGGATATTTTCCAGGATGTTCTTTAAAATAATCCAGAAAATCTTCATTAAATACACTGGTACCTTGTACTGATGCCGCACTGATATTTGCATTAGTACACAAATAAATCATATTCTCACATCCAAAATATAATAAATTGTCTTTTTCCGTAACATATTTTTCAATAGTAGAAAAATTACTATTTACAGTATTAGCTGTGCGCTCTACCAAATAAATTCCTTTTAAAGGACCAACTTCAACTTCTGATAAATTAGCATTCATTGTAACAGGTAAGCATCCTGTTACCCTAATTAACACTAATTTACACAATATTAAACTCATTAATACTGCAATACAAGAAATATGTGAAATAATACAGGTAAATGTTGATAATTTTTCTTGTTCTCTTATAGTCATAAAAAGTAATAGAAAACAACCTATAACACAGATGTACAATTTAGAATATGCCACATTCATAGTCATATTAGTAACTAAAAGAGTAGCAATCATTGCTACAAATCCCGGAACAATTCCAAACCAATAAATTGCTGATTCTTTCCGTGCGAAATTATAATATAGATAGATTCCTAATACTGCGATAATCAAATATCTACTTTGTAAATAAAATTGATTTTTATTTAATAAAAGACAACCATATGCCATAACAATACAATAAATAATAATATCTATTATAAATGTAATAATAATAATTTCTTTTGTATTTATATTTATATTTTTAGAATTAGTAATGAAATAAATTATTAAGAAAATGACAAAAAAGGAGAATAATGCAATTGCTATATCTGTTAATACAGAAAATCCAAAATCCAACATCCTGGCAGAAAATTTTCTATCCATATGAGAAGGGTCAGACATTACATATGAAAGTGACTTTGTAAAAATCTTAAAATTCATGTAACTAAACAAATAACCTATAAATGTTAAACCTGGTATCACAGCAGAAATCGTAGAAATAACTATTTCCTTTTTTAAGTCTTTACGCATTTTTAATATACCTAACATATAAAATGGATAAAGAATAATCATAGTAGGATAATTAAAAAGCTGTAGCATCATACAAATTCCTGATATAATTAAATATATATTTTTATCAGAAATTTTATAATAAGACAAAAAGCATAAAAATACAATCAACAAATACCAATAATTCATTAATTCAAATTCCGGAATTTGTAGCCATTTTGCTAGAAAATTTACATGAAGTAGGGTTAAAAATAAACTTTCAATATTTCCTATTAAACTTATGGATATTTTATATAGCCATATACCTAATCCTATATGAATAATAGTACCTATAACTCGTAAAAAAATTACAATATAATCTGTACTTCCTGTCATTTTGATAAATATTTTCATAAAAACAGCAGGTAAATAAGCACTGAATTGATGTGGCTCCCACATATCTAATAAAAAATTATCTCCTTTAATTAAACGATATGCCTGTGTAACTGCATAACCTTCATCAATATCACTACTGACAAAAATTGTTTTTATTATACCTATAAAAGTAAGTACTAAAAAAGATAAAATAATCAAATACAAAATTCTTTGAACATTCTTTTTATTATAAAACAAAGTAATTCTCCCATAATAACATTAATAAATACCCTGAACTAATCTTCAGGGTATTTATTATTTAATTATTTTAATTCAATATCTCCAACAGCTTATTCCTCTTCAGAAATTTCTTCTGTCTCATCTATAATTTCATCATCATATTCAGGAGTAGGAATTTCTCTCTGAACCAATGCAACCTGTGCTACATTAACGCCTTCATCCAGGTTAATCAATTTCACACCGGAAGTAATACGTTTCAGAACACTTATTTCATTTACACGAATCTGAATAATAATACCTTCTGTAGTAATCATCATGATTTCATTATCATCATTTACAGACTTAAATCCAATCAGTCGTCCGGTTTTTTCGGTAATGTTATAACACTTTACACCTTTACCACCACGATTTTGAACATGGAATTCTTCTACATTAGTACGTTTACCCATACCATTTTCAGAAACAAAAAGTAGTGCTTCACCGTCAGAATCAATCTGCATACCGATAATTTCATCATCTTCATCCACATTCATACCTATAACACCCATAGAGGTACGACCGGTTGCTCTGACATCAGCTTCTTTGAAGCGAATACACATACCATTCTTAGTAGCCATGAAAATTTCAGAATCTTTATTGGTTACTTTTACTTCAATAAGTTCGTCATCTTCACGAATAACGATTGCATTAAGACCGTTTTTACGAACATTCTGGTATTCCATAAGAGGAGTTTTCTTTGCAATACCCTTCTTGGTAACCATAAATAAATTTTTATCTTCTTCATAATCCTTTAAAGGAATCATGGCAGAAATCTTTTCACCGGCTTCTAACTGAAGTAAATTTACAATAGCAGTGCCGCGAGCAGTTCTTGATGCTTCCGGAATTTCATATGCTTTAATACGATATACTCTTCCTTTATTGGTAAAGAACATGAGATAATGGTGAGTAGTAGTCATCAGAAGGTCTTTAATAAAGTCATCTTCAATGGTCTGCATACCCTTAATACCCTTACCACCACGATTCTGAGCTTTGAAATTATCTACTGTCATACGCTTAATATAACCTAAATTGGTCATAGCAATTACAGTATCTTCTCTTTCAATCATATCTTCATCAGTAACTTCAGAGTCATCGATACCAATCTGAGAACGTCTGTCATCACCAAATTTATCAGAAATAAGAATTATTTCCTCTCTAATAACGCCTAAAAGCTTCTTTTCGTCACTTAAAATATCCTTGTAATAAGCAATTTTTTGCTGTAATTCTAAGTGTTCATTTTCAAGCTTGTCTCTTTCCAAACCGGTAAGAGCTTTAAGACGCATATCAACGATTGCCTGAGCCTGCGCTTCACTTAACCCAAAACGTTCAATTAAACGTGCCTTAGCAACACCAACATTTTCACTGCTGCGAATAATACTAATAACTTCATCAATAAAATCAAGCGCAACTAATAAGCCCTGTAAAATGTGGTCTCTTTCTTCGGCCTTATTTAAGTCATACTTGGTACGACGAGTTACAACCTCTTCCTGATGCTTTAAATAAACCGTAAGCATATCTAAAAGGTTCATAACCTTTGGCTCGTTATTTACAAGTGCAAGCATAATTACACCAAAGGTATCCTGTAACTGTGTGTGCTTGTATAACTGATTTAAAATAACATTAGCATTGGCATCGCGACGAAGCTCAATAACCACACGTACACCTTCACGGTTAGATTCATCGCGGATATCAGTAATACCATCAATTTTCTTTAATTTAACTAATTCCGCAATCTTCATAATCAGATTTGCTTTATTTACCATGTAAGGTAATTCCGTAGCAACAATCTGACTTTTACCATTTGGCAAAGTCTCAATCTCCGTAACGGCACGTACTTTAATCTTGCCGCGTCCGGTTCTGTATGCTTCATTAGTACCGCGGGTACCTAAAATAGTAGCGCCGGTAGGGAAGTCAGGAGCTTTTACAATTTCCATAACCTCCTCAATTTCAGTAGCACGATTTTCTTCTACATAATTATCAATAATCCTAACAACTGCACCTATTACTTCACGTAAGTTGTGAGGTGGAATATTGGTTGCCATACCTACTGCAATACCGGTTGTACCATTTACCAAAAGATTTGGATAACGGCTAGGTAATACAACAGGTTCTTTTTCTGTTTCATCAAAGTTTGGTGTAAAATCTACTGTATCTTTATTGATATCAGCTAACATTTCCATAGAAATCTTAGTAAGGCGTGCTTCCGTATAACGCATTGCAGCTGCACCATCACCATCCATGGAACCAAAGTTACCATGACCATCTACTAAAGGATAACGGGTATTCCACTCCTGCGCCATATTTACTAAAGCACCATAAATAGAACTGTCACCATGTGGATGATACTTACCCATGGTATCACCGACGATACGGGCACTCTTACGATGAGGCTTATCCGGACCATTATTTAACTCTATCATAGAATATAAAATACGACGCTGAACCGGTTTTAAACCATCTCTGGCATCCGGTAAAGCACGCGCGGCAATAACACTCATGGCATAGTCAATATAACTTGTTTCCATGGTCTTTTTTAAATCCACGGCTTGAATTTTATCAAAAATCTGATCGTCCATCTTAAATCCTTTCTACTAGATATCGAGATTCTTCACAAATTTGGCATTTGCTTCAATAAATTCTCTTCTTGGCTCAACTTTGTCACCCATTAAAGTAGTAAATGTCAAATCTATTTCAGACTCTGTTTCCTCATCTATATCTACACGAAGTAAAACTCTCTTTTCAGGGTCCATGGTAGTTTCCCAAAGTTGGTCTGCATCCATTTCACCTAAACCTTTATAGCGCTGAATCTTATTTTGCTGGTCACGTCCAACTTCCTGAAGAATACTATCTAATTCCTCATCACTATAAGCATACCATACCTTACGGTTACGCTCTAACTTATAAAGTGGAGGCTGAGCCAAATATACATGTCCTTGCTTAATAAGTTCCGGCATAAAACGATAAAGGAACGTAAGCAGAAGAGTACTAATGTGTGCACCATCTACGTCGGCATCTGTCATAAGAATAATCTTGTGATAACGAAGCTTACTGATATCAAAATCTTCATGAATACCGGTACCAAATGCAGTAATCATCGCTTTGATTTCTGCATTTGCATAAATTTTATCTAAACGGGCTTTTTCTACATTTAAAATTTTACCACGAAGTGGCAAAATAGCCTGAGTTGCTCTTGCACGGGCACTCTTAGCACTTCCACCCGCAGAATCACCCTCTACGATATAAATTTCACAATTTTTAGGGTCTTTATCTGTACAATCTGCAAGCTTACCCGGCAAAGTCATACTGTCTAAAGCAGTTTTACGACGGGTTAATTCTCTTGCCTTTCTGGCAGCCTCTCTTGCACGCTGTGCCAAAACAGATTTTTCACAAATGGTCTTTGCTACAGCCGGATTCTGTTCTAAGAAGTAAGTAAGTTGTTCAGAAACAATACTATCTACCGCACTTCTTGCTTCACTATTACCTAATTTCTGCTTGGTCTGACCTTCGAACTGTGGCTCACTTATTTTAACACTAATAATAGCAGTTAAACCTTCACGAATATCTTCACCGGATAAATTAGGTTCACTATCTTTTAATAACTTATTACTTCTTGCATAATCATTAAAAGTCTTAGTAAGAGCATTTCTAAAACCAACTAAATGTGTACCACCTTCCGGAGTATTAATATTGTTTACAAAGCTATAAATACTTTCGGTATAGGAATCGTTATGCTGCATTGCAACTTCAACATAAACATCATTCTTGGTACCTTCAAAGTACATAATATTTTCATAAATACCTTCTTTAGATTTATTGAGGTATGTAACAAATTCCTTAATGCCGCCTTCATAGCAGAATTCAACTTTTTTCTCTTTCTTTTTTGCAGGAACTTCCGCAGCTTCTACTGTAGTATCTAAAGTGTAATCCTGAGCATCTGCAGCAGCTCTTTCTAATAATTCAGAAATCTGTGCATTCTGAGCTTCTTTATCAACTAGAATTTCTTCCTTACGTTCATCTACCAACACAATACGAAGACCTTTTGTAAGGAATGCCATTTCACGAAGTCTTTGTTTTAATACATCAAAATCATAAACCGTGGTTTCCTGGAAAATAGTCGCATCCGGTTTAAATATAACAGTAGTACCTGTTTTTTCAGTATCACAAACTCCAACCTGCTCTAAAGAATAGCAAACATTTCCCCTTTCATAGCGCTGTCTGTACACTTTTCCACCCTGATAAATAGTAACCTCTAACCAATCAGATAATGCATTTACTACAGACGCACCTACACCATGAAGACCACCGGAAACCTTGTATCCTCCACCGCCAAATTTACCGCCTGCATGAAGAACAGTAAATACAACTTCAACAGCCGGTTTACCGGCTTTTTGATTGATGCCAATAGGAATACCTCGACCATTATCCTCAACTTTAATAGAATTGTCTTCTCTTATTGTAACAACAATTTTATTACAATATCCTGCCAATGCCTCGTCAACGGAATTATCTACAATTTCATATACTAAATGATGTAAACCTCTGCTTGATGTACTACCAATATACATACCGGGTCTTTTACGAACTGCTTCCAGTCCTTCCAAAATCTGTATTTGGTCTGCACCATACTCGTTGCTCATTCTGTCACCTTTTCCTTTCGGTTTATAAACTAATTTTCACTGGTTACTGTACCTGCAGTAACCTTAAATATCTTATTTATTTCAAATCTGTTATTGATGAAATCATCCAGACCGGTACATGTAATAATGGTCTGAATATCCCCTATACTGTTTAGCAAATGATTTTGTCTATTGCTGTCAAGCTCCGACAATACATCGTCCAGTAAAAGTACAGGCGTATCCTTTGTCACTCTTTTTACCAATTCAATTTCTGATAATTTTAGACTAAGAGCAGCTGTTCTCTGCTGTCCCTGAGAACCGTATTTACGAATATCACAATCGCCTATTTTAAAAATACAGTCATCTTTATGTGGTCCGGACGTAGTCTGGGATAACTTTAAATCACGTTCCCTGTTAATACGTACCTTTGCCGCAAAAATTTCTGCATCAATATCAGGCTCATAGGCTATAAATAATTCTTCCCTGCCTCCTGACAACTTGCGATGAATATCATAAATAATACCATTCAGCTCTTCTATGAAAACTGCACGCCTTTTTATAATTTGGATACCAAACTGTACAAGCTGTTCATCCCATATATCTAAAGTATCCTTTAAAGCAGGATTAAAAATAATATCCTTTAAAAGCTTATTGCGGTTGTTTAAAATTTTATTGTACTGGTTTAAGTTATATAAATAACTTTTGTCCAACTGACAGAGTTCCATATCAATAAACCGGCGTCTTTCACTTGGTCCGTCTTTAATAATAGACAAATCCTCAGGTGAAAAAAATACCACATTTAACAATCCTATTAATTCCGAAGCTTTTTTTATCTTCTGACCATTAATAGCAATTCCCTTAGATTTATTTTTACGCAGGTGCATATCTACACGATATTCCAAATCATGTCTTTCTATCATGCTGCGTATATGGCTCTCTTCCTCATCAAATTTAATTATTTCTTTATCCTTGCTTCCTTTATGAGACTTAGTAGTAGCTGATACATATATGGCCTCCAAAACATTGGTTTTACCTTGTGCATTATCACCATATAAAATATTAACTCCTTTGTCAAAAGAAAGCTGCAAATTTTCATAATTGCGATAATTTGCAAGTTCTATCGATTTAATAATCATTTGGAGTTTCCTACAATCACAAAAGAATTTCCTTCAAAACTAATTTCGTCACCGGAAACACATTTCTTGCCACGCTGTGTTTCTACAACACCGTTTAATAAAACCTCCCCTTCCTGAATAGCATACTTTGCATCCAGTCCGCTTTCTACCAGCCCTGCAAGCTTAAGAGCCTGACCAAGCTTAATAAAATCATCTTTTATATATACTTTTTGCATAATAAAACCCTCTGGCTAAACATTATCTAACTGTTGTAAAATTTACCGGAAGAATCAAATAAGTAAAGGTATCTTCTTCATCTTTGATAATACATGGAGACTTTGGATTTAACATATACATATCAATTTCTTCTAAATCTACAACTCTCAGTGCATCAATTAAGAACTTTGGATTGAAACCAATCATCAAATCCTTACCGGACTTTGCTATATCAATTTCTTCGTTCATGCTTCCCACTACGGAATTAATAGTAAGTTCCATATACTCATCAGAAATATTCATGATAATAGGTTTCTTATCACCCTCTTTTATTAACAGAGTTGCTCGGTCTATACAACTAAGTAATTCTTTTTTATTGATGTGAACTTTAGTCTCATAATCTCCATTTAACATCTGGTCAATTCTAAAGTATTCCCCTTCAATCAAACGAGATACAACCGTAGTAGTTCCAAACTCAAAAACAATATGCTTGTCTGTAAAGTAAATCATAACTTCACTTTCTGCATCGCCGTTTAAAATCTTGCTCACTTCATTTAAAGTCTTACCAGGTACTACAACCTTTCGATTTGTATATTCTTCACGTAAATCGACCTTTCGAATAGAAATTCTATGTCCGTCCAAGGAAACAACCTTTAAACGACTTCCTTCAATCTGGAATAACTCACCGGTCATCATTTTATTATTGTCATTGTCTGCAATAGAGAATATAGTCTGGCGAACCAGATCCTTTAATGTAAACTGTCTTAATACAATAAATTCATTTTTGGATATAACAGGTAACATGGAAAAATCATCACCTGACTTACCGGCAATATCAAATTTGGCTTTTTCACAAGTAATGGAAGTTTTAAAACTTGAATCCGTGCTTATAACAACAAAATTATCCGGAAGCTTTCTTACGATTTCTAATAAGAACTTTGCATCAATGGCAACAATACCAGGTTCTACGATATCACCATCTACTATTGTTTCAATTCCCAGTTCCATATCATTAGCTGTTAAAGAAATTACTCCTTTGCTGGCGTCAATTAAAATACATTCTAAAATAGGCATGGTAGTTTTTCCGGGAACAGCTTTGGAAACAATCTGAACACCATTTAAAAGATTTTGTTTGGAACAAATAATTCTCATGTGTAAAAGTCCTTTCTTTGTAAATCCACATGTGTGGAGAGTTTGCTAAGGTTATAATATATTTTAATAATTAGAAGACTTCGTCTTAGGGGACGTGTAAATGTGGAAAAGTATCCTGAACCCTTTATTTTGGCTTAAAGTTAATATTGAAAAGTATGTGAGTAACCCTCGTATAAAGTAAGGATAACTTTGAAGTTATTCACATCGACATTTTATGTAGAAAAGTGACATTACTTGATTGTCTACACCAATGCACATCTTTTAAACATCATTTCCACAACTTGTCCACTTAAGTGTCCACTATAATAGTAATTTCTTTTTTATAATATCTAAATTGTTTTTAAATTTATAATCATGATCAATATCATATTCGACCTTGCTTATGCCATGCATAATAGTAGTATGGTCTTTTTTTCCAAGAAATTCCGCAATATTTTTGAGACTCATATCATTAATGTATTCTCTGCAGAGATACATGATGATTTGTCTTACCATAGAAATATCTTTAGTCTTCTTGCTGGAAAGAACAGCCTGTTCATTAATACTATAATGTTCACATACAATCTGTAGAATAAGCTCAGGAGTAATTTCTTTTTCTTTGTGTGGAGAAATCATATCCTTTAATGCTTCTTCAGCCATGGATAAGGTAATAGGAATATTGTTTAATTTAGAGAAGGCTAAAATCTTATTGAGAGCACCTTCTAATTCTCTAATATTGGACTTAATATTATTGGCAATGTATTGAATAATAGAGTCATCAATCTTCTTATTTAAATTCTCACATTTTTTGAGCAAAATAGCAGCACGTGTTTCATAGTCAGGTGCATTGATATCCGCAATAATACCCCAGCCAAAACGAGAACGGAAGCGTTCTTCCAAAGTTTCCATTTCCTTTGGAGGACGGTCAGAGGTAAGAATAATCTGCTTTTCGGTAGAATGAAGTACATTGAAGGTGTGGAAAAATTCTTCCTGCGTACTTTCCTTGCCTATAATAAATTGAACATCGTCTACCATAAGAACATCTACAGTGCGATATTTTTCTCTTAACTTGGTCATAGCTGCGGCATTACCGCTACGGATGGACTCAATTACTTCGTTGGTAAATTCTTCGCTGGTAACGTATAAAATGTGTGCATTTGGATCCTTTTGAAGAATTTTATGTCCTATAGATTGGATAAGGTGTGTTTTACCAAGTCCCGGTCCCCCGTAAAGGAAAAGAGGATTATAAGCATGTCCGGGATCTTCTGCAACAGCCTGGGCAGCAGAATGAGCCAGTTTATTATAACCACCTACTACTAATGTATCAAAGGTATACTTTGGGTTTAAGTTAGTATTCTCATATGCTACCTTATTTGTAATAGGAGAAGAAATAACAGGTTCCTCTGAAGGAGTTTCTTCTTTATTTAAGATAAATTCAATTTGATATTCCTCGTCCATCATTTCAGATATGGTAACCTGGAAGAAGTCTTTGAATTTATTTTGAATATAATTAAGAGCCTGTTGATTGTCAGAAGGAATTTTAATATAAACGGTATTACCTACAACATCTGCAAGCTCTAAAGGAGCAATCCATGTATTGTAGGAGATTAAGCTCAAACCATATTCTTTTTGAATTGTTTCTTTGATTGTAGACCAAATAGCCTTTAATAATTCCATAATGTAAAAAACCACCTAATATTTCACGATAATCATTCAATATAATAATAACTTAAAATCACATATATTTCAAACAATTATTTGAAAAGTTATAAACAAAATAAAAAAGTTATCCACATAAGTTATCCACATTTAAACATTTGATTTTTGTTAATTCTTAAAAATTATTAAATTTTTTTGTCGATGTTTTTTTATAATGTGGATAACTAAAATTTTGTGTCCACACTTACAAATGCCTATTTTATAGGATTCTTTCAAATTTTACAAAAATTATCCATATATTTCTAGTGTTTTATCCACTGAGTTTTACACATGATGTGGATATCTTGTGGTTTTTGTATGGATAACCCAATATCTTGTGGATAATCAAAAAAAGCATAAAAAATCCTTTATTTTAGGGCTTTTTAGGGCTTGACACGAGCAATTTTTTCCTTTAGAATGATAAGGAATTTTCCAACAAAAAAACAATAATTATGCCTTAACCATAGAGGTTATCATCTAAGAAGGAGGTGCTTCGAATATGAAAATGACATTTCAGCCAAAAAAGAGACAGAGATCTAAAGTTCACGGTTTTAGAGCAAGAATGAGTACACCAGGCGGAAGAAAAGTTTTAGCTGCTAGACGTGCAAAAGGAAGAAAGAAATTATCCGCATAATATTTAATAGGTCACATGTGTGTGACCTATTTTCTTTATAAGGGTGATTTATGCAGGTTTTTTATGATTTTTACAGAATCATTAAAGAATAACAGGGATTTTCAGAATGTTTACAAGAACGGTGAATCTTTCGCTAATAAATATTTAGTGATGTATGTGTTGGAAAATGGGACGGGTTGTAACAGACTTGGAATTTCTGTCAGCAAAAAAGTGGGAAACAGTGTTGTAAGACACAGAGTCAAAAGACTCATCAAAGAAAGCTATCGATTACACGAAGGTATATTCAATAGTGGTTTGGATATCGTAGTTATAGCGCGCCAGGGTGCAGCTACCGTAGGTTTTTTTGAGGTAGAGAGCGCACTCCTACATCTAGCAAAGCGCCATGAAATGATTAAAATTTATTTTTCATGGAACAGATAATTCGTATATGATGAAGACATTATTTATTTTTTTAATCAGACTATATCAAAAATACTTATCTCCTTTAAAAAGTACCAAGTGTCCTTATATTCCTACATGTTCCCAGTACGGACTAGAAGCCATACAAAAGTATGGAGCCTTAAAAGGTGGGCTTTTGGCTGCTTGGAGGATTCTTAGATGTAATCCTTTTTCTAAAGGTGGATATGATCCCGTACCATAGGGGTACAAATTGGAGGTTTTATGCAAGGTATTTTATTAACTCAGGATGATGGTGCTATTTTAGGACCAATAGCCAAGATTCTGGGTGTTATTATGGATATCATTTTTAATTTCTTAGATTTAATTGGTATCCCAAACATCGGTTTAAGTATTATTTTATTTACTATTGTAGTTTATTTACTTATGCTTCCGATGACTATTAAGCAGCAGAAGTTTTCCAAGCTATCTGCAAAGATGCAGCCTGAACTTCAGAAGATTACCAAAAAGTATGAAGGAAAAAAAGACCAGGCTTCCATGATGAAACAACAGGAAGAAACAAGAGCTGTTTACGACAAATATGGTGTTTCACCTACCGGTTCCTGCTTACAATTACTTATTCAGATGCCTATTTTATTTGCACTGTATAGAGTAATTTATGCAATTCCGGCTTATGTAGGTAAAATTAAAGATGTTTATATTCCATTAGTAAACAAATTAATAGGGGTAGAAGGTGTAGATGAAATACTGAAAGGATTTAAAAATTCTGTAAGATATGTAAACCAGTTTAGTAATGAATCTTTTACCGGCGGTGTTACAGAGTATATTCAGAATACTTACATTGACTGCTTAAATATGGCATCTTCTACAGAATGGGCTTCTTTAGCAGAAGCTTTTCCGAGTTTAGCAAACGACATTAATAATACGTATGCACAAATTTCAAAATATAATAATTTCTTAGGTCTTAACATTGGTAATACACCTATGGATATCATTAAAGAGGGTGTTGCCATTGGTGCATATGGTCTTGTTGTTGCAGCTGTTATGATTCCTGTTCTTGCTGCTGTAACACAGTGGTTAAATGTTAAACTTATGCCAAATGCAAATGATACCAAGAAAAAAAGCGGTAACGAAACAGCAGATACTATGGCAAGCAGCATGAAGACTATGAATAATATTATGCCGCTTATGTCAGCTTGGTTCTGTTTCAGTTTTCCGAGTGGTATGGGTATTTACTGGATTGCCGGTGCAGTAGTAAGAGGTGTTCAGCAGGTTGCTGTAAATAAGTACATCGACAGAATGGACTTTGATGCTGTAATCGAAAGTAATAAAGAAAAAGCTGCTGAAAAAGCAAAGAAACGTCGTGCAAAAAATGAAAAGATTTTAGCTCAGACAGAAGCATTAAATCAGGTTGCTAATCAAAATACTAAGAAAATAAGCTCAAAAGCTACTTTTGCTGAAGCTTATAAAATGAGTTTAGAAGAAAGAGAAGCAAAGATGAAGGAAATTGAAAAATACTCCAAGTCTTCTCAGAAATCTTCTAAAGGAAGTATTGCTGCAAAAGCAAATATGGTAAAAAATTATAACGATGGCAAATAATTAACTTATTTTTAATGAGGGAAAAGATATGGAATTTATTGAGATTTCTGCAAAAACGGTTGCGGATGCGGTTACTTTAGCATGCCAGCAGTTAGCTATTACAAGTGGAAAGTTGGAATATGAAGTTGTAGACGAAGGAAAAGCCGGTATTCTTGGTTTTGGTGCAAAGCCGGCTATTATTAAAGCAAGAGTAAAAGCTACTTTAGAAGACAACGTAAAATTTTTCTTAAACGATGTATTTGCTGCTATGAACATTGAAGTAGTAGTAAATGTAGAATATGATGAAAAAGAGAGAAACATGAACATTGATTTAGCTGGTGAAGACATGGGCATGTTAATCGGTAAGAGAGGTCAGACCTTAGATTCTTTACAGTATTTAGTTTCTTTAGTTGTAAATAAGGAAACCGAAGAATATGTTCGTGTAAAGGTTGATACCGAAAATTATCGTGAAAGAAGAAAAGCTACATTAGAAAATTTAGCAAAAAATATGGCTCACAAGGTAAAAAGAATTCGCAGAAGTGTTTCTTTAGAGCCTATGAATCCTTATGAAAGACGCATTATTCATGCAGCACTACAGGATGACAAATATGTAACTACTCATAGTGAAGGTGACGAGCCTTACAGAAGAGTTGTTATTACTCCAAAGAGAACTTATAATAAATAATTTGAAAGACCGGAGAGAAATCTCTGGTTTTTCTTTATTTTCTGATTATATTGTGCTATGATGTATTTGTTAAACTTTGCTTTGTTTAAGGAGGAGTATATGACTTTTTATAGTGATACTATTGCAGCAATTGCAACAGCCATGAGTGACTCCGGTATAGGAATTATTCGTATTAGTGGTGAAGAAGCAATTTCTATTGCAAATAAAATTTTCCGCAGCGTAAATCCGGATAAAAAATTAATAAATGTAAAGAGTCATACGGTTCACTATGGTTATATTTATGATGGTGATAAATTTTTAGATGAAGTAATGGTTATTGTAATGAAATCACCTCGTAGTTATACTACAGAAGATACTGTGGAAATAAATTGCCATGGTGGTGTTTTAATGGTAAATCGTATTTTAGAAGCTGTTTTAAAGTACGGTGCCAGACTGGCTGAACCCGGGGAATTTACAAAACGTGCCTTTTTAAATGGAAGAATTGACTTGTCAAAAGCAGAAGCAGTTATTGATATTATTCATTCCAAAAATGAATTTGCTTTGCAGGCCGGTACTGCACAGTTAAAAGGCAGTGTATCAAATGCGGTAAAATCCATGCGAGAAAGAGTTCTTTATGAAATAGCTTTTATAGAATCAGCACTGGATGACCCGGAGCATATCAGTCTAGATGGTTTTCATGAAAGAATTTCGGCTACAGTAAAAGAGCTTATTTCTGAAATATCCAAATTAATTGATTCTGCCGACAATGGAAAGATGTTAAAGGAAGGTATCAATACAGTTATTTTAGGAAAGCCAAATGCAGGTAAAAGTTCTTTAATGAATATATTGGTTGGTGAAGAAAAGGCTATTGTTACAAATATAGCCGGTACTACCAGAGATATTTTAGAGGAAAATATTAAGCTTCATGGAATTGGTTTAAATATTATTGATACGGCCGGTATTCGTGAAACAGAAGATCTTGTAGAGAAAATCGGTGTAGAACGTGCATTAAAATGTGCAGAAAAGGCTGATTTGGTAATTTATGTGGTGGATAGTTCTGTGCCTTTAGATGATAGTGATTTGGCAATTATGGATTTTATGAAGACCAAGAAATCCATTGTATTATTAAATAAAACGGATCTTACAACCATTGTTACAGAAGAATATTTAAAAGAAATTCTTTTAGATAATGTGGGAGAAGCAGCAGAGGTTCTTCCTATTATAAAAACATCTACCAAAGAAAATATTGGTATTGATGTATTTGAAAATAAAATAAAAGAAATGTTTTTTAACGGAGAAATTTCCTTTAATGATGAAGTTTATATAACGAATTTACGCCATAAAGAAGCTTTGATGGATGCAAAAAAGAGTCTTATAATGGTACAAAGAAGTATAGAAGATGATATGCCGGAAGATTTTTTAAGCATCGATTTAATGAGTGCATATGCTTCTTTAGGTATGATTATTGGTGAAGAAGTTGGCGAAGATTTAGTCAATGAAATCTTTTCAAAATTCTGCATGGGTAAATAATTTAGAAAGAGTGATAAAAATGCCAGAAATTAGAGAAAAAGTAGATGTGTGTGTGGTTGGTGCCGGACATGCCGGATGTGAGGCTGCACTTGCTGCTGCAAGAATGGGTTTAGAAACGGTTATTTTTACGGTTAGTGTAGATAGTATTGCACTAATGCCATGTAATCCGAATATCGGAGGTTCTTCTAAGGGTCATTTAGTTAGAGAAATAGATGCTCTTGGAGGAGAAATGGGTAAAAATATCGATAAGACTTTTATACAGTCTAAAATGTTAAATGTATCAAAGGGTCCTGCGGTACATTCTTTAAGAGCACAGGCTGATAAAAGTGATTATACAAGAGAAATGCGTCGTGTTTTAGAAAACCAGGAAAGACTTACAGTAAAACAGGCGGAAGTTTGCGAAATTTTAGCAGAAGAAAAAGATGGTAAAAAATATGTTACAGGTGTAAAAACCTTTACCGGTACTATATATGAAGCAAAAGCAGTTATTCTTTGTACTGGTACTTATTTAAATGCAAGATGTTTGTGTGGTGAAGCAATTACTTATACCGGACCAAATGGTTTGCAGGCAGCTACTCATTTGACCAAATCTTTGCATGATTTAGGTTTGGAAATGCGTCGATTTAAAACAGGTACTCCTGCACGTATGGATAAACGAAGCATCGATTTCTCAAAAATGGAAGAACAGTTTGGTGACGAGAGGGTTATACCATTCTCATTTAGTACTGACCCGGATTCTATTCAAAAGGATCAGGTTTCTTGCTGGCTTACTTATACAAATGAAGAAACACACAACATTATACGCGCAAATTTAGATCGTTCCCCTATTTATGCAGGTATCATTGAAGGAACAGGACCTAGATATTGTCCTTCTATTGAAGATAAGGTAGTAAAATTTGCGGATAAAGAGCGTCATCAGGTATTTATTGAACCGGAAGGCATTTATACCAATGAAATGTATGTAGGCGGTATGTCCTCCAGTTTGCCGGAAGATGTTCAGCTTGCAATGTATCGTACTGTTCCTGGTCTTGAAAATTGTAAAATTGTACGCAATGCGTACGCAATAGAGTATGATTGTATTAATCCAAGGGAATTATACGCTACCTTGGAGACAAAAAGTATATGTGGTTTATTTTGTGGTGGTCAGTTTAATGGAAGCAGCGGCTATGAAGAAGCAGCAGCTCAGGGTATTATTGCAGGTATTAATGCAGCTCTCTATTGTCAGGGTAAAGAACAAATTGTTATTGACCGTTCTGAAGCTTATATAGGTGTATTGATTGATGATTTAGTTACGAAAGAAAACTTCGAACCATATCGTATGATGACATCACGCGCAGAATATCGTTTATTGCTTCGTCAGGATAATGCAGACATGCGTCTTAGAAAAATAGGTTATGAAGTAGGATTGGTTTCTGAACAAATTTACCGCACTACCGTGTTAAAGAAAGAAAGTATCGATAGAGAAGTTAAAAGATTAAAAGAGACTCCAATTGGTGCAAATAAAAAAATTCAAGAATTTTTAGCAAAACATGAGAGTAGTGCTTTAAAAACGGGTACTTCATTAGCGGAACTTATGTGTAGACCAGAGCTTAGCTATGAGATTTTGTCGGAAATTGACTCTGAAAGAAAGCCTCTACCTGCTGATGTAATAGAACAGGTGGAAATTGAATTAAAATATGAGGGATATATAGAACGTCAGCTTCGTCAGGTAGAACAATATAAAAAAATGGAAAAGAAAAAAATTCCGGAAAATCTGGATTATGATTTAGTTCCAAGCTTGCGTATTGAAGCACGTCAGAAATTAAAATCATTTAGACCAGTTTCTGTTGGACAGGCAAGCCGCATTAGCGGAGTTTCTCCTGCAGATATAAGTGTACTTTTAGTTTATCTGGAAACCTTCCGCACCAGATAATTTTTGACTGTTATATATTTAATAATATTTCTTACAAAATTTGAGAGGTTAAAATGTATAATACAACACAATTTGAGAAAGATTTAGCAGAAATAGGCGTTCTTTTAAGTGAAAAGCAAATTAATCAGTTTATGCGATATTATGAACTTTTGGTAGAGTGGAATTCTTTTATGAATTTAACCGGTATCACGGAATTTGAAGAAGTAATGAAAAAACATTTTATCGATAGTGTTTCTTTGATTAAGGCTCTTGATTTAAAAAATAGAGAATTGTCTCTTATCGATATAGGTACCGGTGCCGGTTTTCCGGGTATTCCATTAAAAATTGCTTTTCCGGATTTAAAGTTAACACTATTAGATTCATTAAATAAAAGAATTAGATTTTTAGATGAAGTTATTATGCAGCTTGAATTAGAAAATATTAATACGATTCATGGAAGAGCAGAAGATTTTGCAAAACCGGATAAATTACGTGAAAAATATGATATATGTGTTAGTAGAGCAGTAGCAAATCTTTCTACACTTTCTGAATATTGTCTTCCTTTTGTAAAAATTGGTGGATGCTTTGTATCTTATAAGTCTGAGAAAATTAATGAAGAGGCTAACGAGGCTAAAAATGCAATTCTCTTATTGGGAGGTAAAGTAAAAGAACAGGTTGAATTTATGCTCCCTAATAGCGATATTTATAGAAATCTTTATATCATTGAAAAGAAAAGTGTTACTCCTAAGAAATATCCTAGAAAAGCAGGATTACCTGCTAAAGAACCTTTAAAGTAAAAAAAGATTATAAAATGTTTCACGTGAAACATTTTATAATCTTTTTTTTAATCCTTAATTTCTGATGGTAATTGCCACGTATTTGTTTCGGGATTCTTATATAACATTAATTCGTAGCCATCTTCTCGTGCAAAGAAAATTCCATTACAATTTTCATCTATTTCAATAACAAATTCGTCTTTTGCTCCCCAGGTTGTAAATGAAACACCAAATGTGTAGTAAAAATCTAAATATCTTACATTCTCATATGGTAATACATTAACACTTCTAATGGATTCACTGGTAGAATTAACAGCAGTCTTTATTATAATTTCAGTTCCGTCTTCAGATACTTCAAAATCTGCTAACTGTACATGAGGATTTTGTGTTAATCCTGCACCTACTATGTAAGTAATAAGAAAATAGAGAAAAATAATTCCTAAAATAAGTATAGTTGATGAATGTTTTTTAATTTTTTGTTTGAATGTTAAATTTTTCTTCAATGTAAACTTCTCCTTTATTAAGTAAAGATGATGCATACTAAGATATATGTATATATGTATTTTAACAGAAGTTGTAAAAAAGTAAAATAAAATTTATATAAAATTTAAAAATGTTTCACGTGAAACATTTTATAAAAAAACAGTAGATAGAAAGTATAAATAGTGATATACTTATTATACATTTAAAAATTAAGAGGTACATAATGGGAAGAATAATTGCAATTGCAAACCAGAAGGGTGGAGTAGGTAAAACTACAACTGCTATTAACTTAGCGGCATGTCTTTCTGTAAAAGGTAAAAAAGTATTATTAATTGACATGGACCCACAGGGAAATACAACGAGTGGTGTAGGTGTAGATAAAAATGAAGTAGAAAACACTATTTACGATTTAATGATTGGAGAGAGTTCAATTAGAGATTGTATTGTAGAAAATGTCTTTGAAGATATGGATTTAATTCCAACAAATGTAGACTTGGCAGCAGCAGAAATTGAATTAATTGGTGTAGAAAGGAAAGAGTTTATTTTAAAGGATGAAATTGATTTTGTAAAAGAAAAGTATGATTTTATTATTATTGATTGTCCTCCGGCTCTTAGCATGTTAACAATTAATGCAATGACTACGGCAAATAGTGTAATTGTTCCAATTCAATGCGAATATTATGCGTTGGAAGGATTATCGCAGTTGTTACATACTATCAATTTAGTAAGCGAGAGATTAAATCCTTCATTAGCCATAGAGGGTATTGTGTTTACGATGTATGATGGACGTACAAATTTATCACAGCAGGTAGTAGAAAATGTACGTGCAAATCTTGGTGGAAATGTATACGACAGTATTATTCCTAGAAATATTCGTTTAGCAGAAGCTCCTTCTTATGGTTTGCCAATTATTAAGTATGATCCAAAGAGTGCCGGTTCAGAAGCATATATGGCACTTGCAACAGAAGTTATAAATAAAGAATAGGAGAAGGTTATGGCACCAAAGAGAGGATTAGGAAAAGGTCTTGACTCATTGATTCCAAACAGTGTTTTAAAGCCTGCCACACCGGAAAAATTAGCAGAAGAAAATAAAGTGTCTGTTAAAAGTGAGGAAAAAGCAGCAGAAACACTAGTGAAAATCACAAAAATTGAACCGAATAGGGAACAGCCAAGAAAAAATTTTGATGAAGAGGCATTAAATGAATTGGCAGAAAGTATTAAACATTATGGACTAATTTCTCCTATTTTAGTACAGGATAAAAAAGACCATTATGAAATTATTGCGGGTGAACGTCGTTGGAGAGCAGCTAAAATTGCTGGTTTAAAAGAGGTTCCGGTAATTATAAGAGAATATACGGAACGAGAAATTGCAGAAATAGCCTTAATCGAAAATGTTCAGCGTGAAGATTTAAATCCAATCGAAGAAGCAATGGGGTATAAACGCCTTATTGAAGAATTTGATTTAAAGCAGGAAGAAGTGGCAGAGTGTGTAAGTAAGAGCCGTTCTGCTATTACAAATTCGCTTCGTTTGCTCAAATTATCAGAAGAAGTTCAGAAATATTTGGTCGATGGCGAACTAAGCATGGGACATGCCAGAGCATTGCTTGCTGTAGAAGATAGTGAAAAGCAAACATTTCTTGCTAAAAAAATTATAAATGAAAAGCTTTCAGTAAGAGAAGTAGAAAAGCTGGTAAAAAATCTGGACAAGCCGGTAAAAGAAAAACCTTCACCGGACACTCAGTTACAGGCTATATATGAATCTTATGAAGAAAAAATAAAACAGTCTCTTGCGACAAAAGTAAAAATTTTGCCGTCCGTAAAGACAAAAGGTGCCGGAAGATTTGAAATTGAATTTTACTCGACAGAAGATTTTGAACGTATATTGGAAAGAATTATGAGAGAGTAAAAGGAGAGAAAAATACAAATGAAATTTAAATTATTTGAAAACATGGGGTTAGGCGATTTTGATTTAAGTATCCTGATCATTATTATGTTAATAATGATTGTAATTGGATGGATAATTGCAATTATAGCTCTTGTCAAATATCAAAACCTAAATAAAAAGTATCAAAAATTTATGGGTGGTAACGAGGCAAAGGCTCTGGAGAGTTATATTACGGAACTTATTGCTTTAAATAAAGAAAACTCAGAGAGAATTGATGATAATGAGGCTGAGATTCAAAACTTATATAAAAAACAGCGTCTTAATTTCCAGAAAATTGGCATGATAAAATATGATGCACTTCAGGAAATGGGAGGAAATTTAAGTTTTGTCGTTGCACTTTTAGATGAAAATAATAATGGTTTTATTATGAATTCTGTACACAATATTCACTCAAATTATTGTTATGCGAAAGAAATTAAAGGTGGTAAGTGCAGTATTCCATTAAGTGAAGAAGAGCAGGTTGCATTAGAAAAGGCATTGACAAGTAGGTAAGGATAAATTAAACTAAAGAGAATGTAAGGAAAGTTAATTATGACACATATGTCATAATTAAAGAAAGGAATTATCATGATTGATATTAAATTTTTAAGAGAGAATCCGGATGTAGTAAAGGAAAATATTAAAAAGAAATTTCAGGACAATAAGCTTCCATTAGTAGATGAGGTAATTGCTTTAGATGAAGAAAGAAGAAAAGTTCAAGTGGAGGCAGACTCTATTCGTGCCGGCAAGAATAAAATTGCAAAAGAAATCGGTATGCTCATGGGCCAGGGCAAGAGAGAAGAAGCAGAAGCAAAGAAGAAAGAGGTTGCAGCAAATGCAGCTCGTCTTGTGGAATTAGAAGCATCAGAAAAAGAACTTCAGGAAAAAGTTACAAATATTATGATGACTATCCCGAATATCATTGACCCTTCTGTACCAATTGGTAAAGATGACAGCGAGAATGTGGAAGTTACCAAGTATGGCGAACCGGTTGTTCCGGAATTTGAAATTCCATACCATACGGATATCATGAAGACGTTTGATGGTATTGATTTAGATGCAGCAGGTAAAGTGGCAGGAAATGGATTCTATTACTTAATGGGTGATATTGCAAGATTACATTCTGCAGTTATTTCTTATGCAAGAGATTTCATGATTGACAGAGGATTCACATATTGTATTCCTCCTTTCATGATTCGTAGTAATGTAGTTACAGGTGTTATGTCTTTTGCGGAAATGGACGCTATGATGTACAAAATCGAAGGCGAAGATTTGTATTTAATCGGTACTTCTGAGCATTCTATGATTGGTAAGTATATTGATACTTTATTGGAAGAAAAAACATTGCCACATACTTTAACATCTTATTCTCCATGTTTCCGTAAAGAAAAAGGTGCTCATGGTATTGAAGAGCGTGGTGTTTATCGTATTCACCAGTTTGAAAAGCAGGAAATGATTGTCGTATGTAAGCCGGAAGAATCTCCGGAATGGTTTACAAAATTATGGCAGAATACCGTTGATTTATTCCGTTCTTTAGATATTCCTGTAAGAACCTTAGAGTGTTGCTCCGGTGACCTTGCGGACTTAAAGGTAAAATCTTACGACGTAGAAGCTTGGAGTCCAAGACAGAAGAAATATTTTGAAGTTGGTAGTTGTTCTAACTTAGGTGATGCTCAGGCTCGTAGATTAAAAATTCGTGTAAATGGTGAAAACGGTAAATATTTTGCACATACTTTAAACAATACCGTAGTTGCACCACCTCGTATGTTAATTGCATTCCTGGAAAATAATTTATGTGAAGATGGAAGCGTAAAAATTCCGGAAGTGCTTCGTCCATACATGGGTGGTAAGGAAAAATTAGTTCCAAAGAATAATTAATAAGCATATTCTAAAAAGAGAAAGAGAGGTGATATGATGCACAAATATCTGCGAACCGTTGGTTTTCGAGATTTGAAAAATAAAAAAGAATTAAAAGAAATACTGACGGATGTGGTTATGACCAGCTCCGACAGAAGCTTTGCTCAGATAGATGAGGATACAAGAGTAGCTGTTATGTGTAAAAACATATCACCGTCTCTGGGAATTTCGGTCTGCGGAGAATTTGACGAGGATGGGCACTTTGTTTTCGACTACTATTTTCCGTATTTACGTAGTTTTGTAAAAAGTGTTCAGGAAGAAATCTCTGTGGAGCGTCACAGCAGCCAGGTTTCTTTTGCAGGGGTTTGTGAGGAAGTAAATTTTGGAGTTATTTTGATTTTTTATCTGCAGAATTTTGCCGGATACTTAGATGCCAAAAAAGAAGGTACTTTAAGTAAGTCTTATGTAAGTCTTACCGGACTTTCTACCAACGGAAGAATTATTTTTCCTTTGGAAAAAAGTTCTATGCAGCGCCGCAGCCAGAAAATCTATTCAGAAAAGCGAAAAACATTAATGCAGGATGCCAGAAAAGGTGTAGAAGCTGCAATTGAGTCCTTATCCATGCAGGATATGGGAATTTATAATACCATTTGCAAAAAGATTATGGAGTCGGATGTGTATAGCTTAGTGGATACCACATTTATTCCTTGTGGGGTAGAAAGCGACCACTATGCCATTCTTGGTGAAATTCTTCATGTAAAAGAAGAAACTAATATGTATACAAACGACAAAATTTATATCTTGACTTTAAACTGTAATGATATTATTATGGATGTTGCAATTAATAGTGAGGATTTAATGGGTATTCCTGCAGTGGGCCGCCGTTTTAAAGGTGATATTTGGCTCCAGGGAAGCATCCATGTTCCAAATTAATTTGAATGCCGCTTTAGTTAAATGGATATAACAAGCCCCTCCTAAGGGCTAGTTGAGGGTTCGATTCCCCCAAGCGGTGGTATGAATAAAAAAATGAATTACATTGTATTAGATTTAGAGTGGAATCAGGGGAGTCGACCGGCGCCAAAGGATGTTCCTACTTTTGAAATTATTGAAATAGGGGCTGTAAAGCTGGATGAACAATTTCATATTGTGGACACGTTTCAAAGTCTGATTAAGCCGCAGATTTATAATACGATGCATAAAATTACCGCAGAGCTGGTAAATCTTGATATGGATGACCTGGGGGATGCAGAGGACTTCACAAAGGTAGCGGCAGAGTTTTTGAACTGGTGTGGGGAAGAATATCTTTTTTGTATCTGGGGTGTGCAAGACTTAACGGAATTTCAGAAAAATATGGATTATTACCATATGAAGCCTTTAAGTAAGGGACCGTTAAAGTATTATGATATACAGAAGCTTTATAGTCTGGCTTGTGAGGATGGCAAAGCAAGAGCCTCTCTTTCTCATGTGGTTGAAGAAGAAAATTTAGTGGAAGAGGAAGTTGAATTTCACAGAGCTCTTGGGGATGCGTACTATACTGCGCGTATTTTCCAAAGGATACAAAATCGAGATTTATTGGAGCGCATTTCTTTTGACACGTACCGAGTACCTATAAGCAAAAAAGAGCAGATATTATGGAAGTTTGATAATTATACCAAATTTATTTCAGAAGGCTATGATGAAAAGTCTGAACTGATGGCAAATAAAAATATTACCAGTGTCAGATGCATTTATTGTGAAAAAGCACTTCGTAAAAAAATTCGCTGGTATACGCCAAACAATGGCAAGCATTATTATACGGTTGCAAAGTGTAGTGAGCATGGTTTGATGAAGGGCAAGATTCGTGTCCGTAAGACCAAGGATGATAAGTATTATGTGGTAAAGACTGTAAAGCATATTAAAGAAGAAGAAGCACAATTTATTTTATCCAAGAAGCGTAAAAACGAGGCATAAAAACCTCGTTTTTTGCTTTATATGAAAAATTCAAAGAATGCTCTTTTTTATTTATTCACATCATGGAAAACCACATGTTTACGTTTATATTCCGGATTATTAGAATAATCTGAAACGGAATGAGGAGATGTTTTTAAACTATAATCTACCGTTGTGTTTCGTCTCCTGTTAGGTTTTTGGTAAGAAGGATATGTTATATTATTAAAGTGAGTGCGTTTTTTATAACGAGTTCTGGTTGCAATGGCTTTAATTTTATTTTGGAATAACCCAACAATAGCCTGTAAACCTTGTGCAAAGGAAATAAATAAATTCCTGATTCCACTAAATCGATGATTCATGCGTCTTCTGGAAAGGCTTGGGTTTTTGGCTTTTCTAAAGGCCATAAATCGACGATATATAAACATAATTAAACCGATACCCACTACAGCAGGGAGTACGTACATGGCAATTTCTTTGATGTTTACGTAAATAGGAGAAGGTTCTTCTTCTATAATAGGAGGAAGTTCTTCTACTTGTTCCAACTCACCGGAAGCATCTTGCAGGGATCCGGTATGTGCAGTCACATAAATCTGTGCAGTACCTATATCATGGGTCCCATATTGATAATGGGCAATGGCCATGCAGTTTTCTTCCTCGGTGGCCATGGTAATGTAAGAAGTTATCTCAGAAAAATCTGCGGTTTTTGGAAGAACAAGGATAGAGTCACGATCCATATTAAGTAGTGGAGCAGAGTCGCCAAGTACGTCTACTACGTCCATTCCATAAGAGGAATCCGCAGATACATAGGTCTTGTCATTGTCGTAGATATTGGCAGTGGTAAAATTGGTAAAGCCCCAGTCAAACAAAGTAACGGTGTCTTTATACTGGTCCGGTGCCTTCGCATTCATAACCACACAGATAAGCTTTAGACCGTCCTTTTGAGCACAGCTTATCAATGTTTGTCCGGCATCGGAAGTGTAACCTGTTTTGGTGCCTACCAGGTATTCGTATTCGTATTCTCTGGTAGGTAAAAGTTTGTTTTTATTCCATTCATTAATAGGATCCGGTTGGCCATCGGTAGGACCATGTTTAAAATTTCGTTCTCTTGCAAGACTGCAAAGAAGTTCATTTTCAAAGAAAACGCGGCCAATCTGTGCCATATCGTAAGCAGTAGTATAGTGATCCGGATCATGGTAGCCGTGGGAGTTTACAAAATGACTGTTTAAGCATCCAAGCTCTTTGGCACGTTCATTCATAATGTCCGCAAAGGCATCTAACTCACCGGCAATATGCTCAGCAACACCTGCAGCCACGTCATTGGCCGACATAATCAAAATAGCAGCCAGACAATCTTCCATGCTCATATATTCATCTTTGTCCACCCAAATTCGGCTGGAATCATATGGAATAGTAGCCAGAGCTTCATAAGTAAAGGTTACCGTTTCATCCAGCTCACACATTTCAAAAGCGATAAGTGTGGTAAGAAGTTTGGTAATACTGGCAGGATACATCTGTTTGTGTGCATCCTTTTCATATAAAATAGTACCGGTCTCGGCTTCAATTAAAATGGCAGTCTCACTGGCTGTGGAAGGACCGCTTGGCCAGTTGGCATCTAAGGAAGAACTGGTTACCGGTTCCGAAACCTGACCGGCTCGGACTGGAGTAACCATTTGGGAAAATCCCAGTAAAGCTATTAATAAGGCAGCAGCGCCTTTTTTTAATAAATGCATAAAAAACTCCTTCTTTAATATAACACATTATTTATCATACACTAAAAAAAGGAAAAACCAAAGGGTTTTTGAAAAATATATAAAAAATTTATAATATCTTAACCTTTTATACTAGCCAACAGGCGCAAATTGGAGTAAAATTAATTTGTAACTATTAAAAAATGGAGAAAATTATGCGATTAAGAAACATTACAGGGGCAAGAGATATAATTGCCGAGAGTGAATATGTGGTTCAGGAGCCTACAGAATACAAAGGTCGTTGGAAGGAGCTTTTCGAAAATAATGGGGAGCTTCACATAGAAGTAGGTATGGGTAAAGGTAAATTTTTAAACGAGATGGCGAGACGTAATCCCCATATCAATTATATTGGTATCGAGATGTATTCCAGTGTACTCTTGAGGGCATTACAGAAAATGGAGTTAGACCCGTTACCAAACTTAAGGTTTTTGTGTATAGATGCACGTATTTTACCGGATGTATTTGAAAAAGGGGAAGTAGACCATATTTATCTAAATTTCTCTGACCCATGGCCAAAGGACAGGCATGCCAAGCGAAGACTTCCAAGCAGACAATTTTTGGAGCGTTTTGATCAGATTTTAAAGGCAGATGGACGTATTAGTTTTAAAACAGACAATCGGGACTTATTTGACTTTGCGGTGGAAGAGTTAGAGCCTGCCGGCTGGAAGGCAGAAGTGATTACGTATGATTTACATGCGGATGAGGTTCTTTGTGAAGGTAATGTAATGACAGAATATGAAGAAAAATTTTCTTCAAAAGGAAACCCTATTTGTAAATATGTCATTTACAGATAGGCATACTAAAAATAAAAAGCGAGGTATTACAAATGGAATATGTATTTAATAATGATAATTTTGAAACAGAAGTATTAAACAGTGACATTCCGGTTTTGGTAGATTTTTACGCAGACTGGTGCGGTCCTTGTAAAATGATGGCACCGATTGTTCATCAGCTTGCAGAGGCTTATGCAGGTCAGATGAAGATTGGAAAGTTGAATGTTGACCAGGCTCTTATGGTTGCACAGAAATATCGTGTTATGAACATTCCGACGTTTATTTTCTTTAAGGGCGGTGAACCGATTGCAACTTTGGTAGGCGGTATGAGTAAAGCTGACTTAGAAGCGAAAATCAAACAGGTGCTTGCATAAAGCACCTGTCTATTTTTATAGATTTATTTTAATCTTAAATTGATGTTTTTTAACTAATTAATAGAAAAATTGTCTATTTTTAGGTCTTTTCTGAAAAGTTGTGTTGACATTTCATAAAATAATGATACAATACAAAAATAGTTGTTTAAACAACTTTCGAGGAGGAAAAGATTATGAAAAATGTAAAGAAAGTTTTAGCTATTGCTTTAGCTTCTGTTATGGCGTTTGCTACAGTAGCTTGTGGCAATGAGGGTACTCCTGCTGTGGGTACAGAATCAGGTAAGACTGCAGCTGCAGGAACTTGGAGAATCGGTGGTATCGGACCTACTACAGGTGGTGCTGCTGTTTATGGTCAGGCTGTTCAGAATGGTGCACAGATTGCAGTGGATGAAATCAATGCAGCAGGCGGTATCAATGGTGTTATGATTGAGTACACCTTTGAAGATGATGAAAATATTGCAGAAAAGGGTGTAAATGCTTACAACTCTTTAAAAGACTGGGGTATGCAGATGTTACTTGGTACCGTAACTACAACTCCATGTATCGCAGTTTCTGCAGAAGCAGCAGCGGATAATATGTTTTTATTAACTCCATCCGGTTCTTCTACAGATATTCTTGAAGGTAAGACTAATGCATTCCAGGTTTGCTTTACAGACCCGAACCAGGGACAGGGTAGTGCTCAGTACATAGGCGAAAATAACATGGCAAGCAAGGTGGCTGTAATTTATGATAGCTCCAATGCTTATTCTCAAGGTATTTATGAGAAGTTTGCACAGGAAGCAAAAAATTATTCTTTCGAAATTGTATCTGCAGAAGCTTTCACTGCTGACAGCAATACAGACTTCTCTGTACAGTTACAGAAGGCAAAGGATGCAGGTGCAGAGTTATTATTCTTACCTATTTACTGTGAACAGTCTGCATTAATCTTAACACAGGCAAATGCTATGGGTTATAAGCCAACTATTTTTAGCTGTGACGGTATGGATGGTATTCTTACCTTAGATAATTTTGATGTAGCATTAGCAGAAGGCGTTATCTTATTAACACCTTTCGTTGCAGACGCAACAGATGATGCAACCGTATCTTTTGTTACAAAGTATCAGGCAGCATATGGTGAAATTCCTAACCAGTTTGCAGCAGATGCATACGACGGCGTATATATTATTAAGGCAGCTATTGAAGCAGCAAATGCTACACCGGATATGAGCGTAAGTGACCTTTGCGATGCACTCAAGGAAGCTATGGTAAACATTACCGTAGATGGTTTAACCGGTACCGGTATGACTTGGGAAGCTACAGGTGAAGTTTCCAAAGATCCAAAGGCTATGGTTATTAAAGATGGTGTATACGTAGGATATTAATCATTATTTGTGATTAAGCTTTTGAATAATCAGGGCTATCCAAATTTGGATAGCCCTTTTGTCACATGAAATGGCATGTGGCATTTTGTATTTTAGCAAGAAAGGAATTTATCACAATCGTGATATAAGCAGGTGCGAGAATGAGTTTCTTACAGTATTTAATCAATGGTATTAGCTTGGGCAGTATATATGCTATCATAGCACTGGGCTATACAATGGTTTATGGTATTGCCAAAATGTTAAACTTCGCTCATGGTGATGTTATCATGGTTGGTGCATATGTTATTTTTACTACTATTTCTACGATGGGATATCCTCCGATTGTAGGTGTCATTGTTGCAGTGGCACTGTGCACGGTATTAGGTATTACAATTGAGCGTATTGCATACAAACCTTTGAGAGGTGCTTCTTCTTTGGCGGTTTTGATTACGGCTATTGGTGTAAGTTATTTCTTACAAAATATGGCGTTGATTGTGTTTGGTGCAGATACAAAATCCTTTAACTCTATAGTAAAGTTTGGTCCGTTTCATCTTGGCGGTCTGGTTATTTCCGGTGAAACTTTGGTAACCATTGTAAGCTGCATCATCATTATGATTATTTTGACTACCTTCATCAATAAAACAAAGGCAGGTCAGGCGATGCTTGCAGTCAGCGAAGACAAGGGTGCAGCAGTGCTTATGGGTATTAATGTAAATCAGACCATTGCACTTACTTTTGCAATTGGCTCCGGTCTTGCAGCAATTGCCGGTTCATTACTTTGCAGTGCTTATCCAACTTTATCACCATATACCGGTTCCATGCCGGGTATTAAAGCATTTACAGCTGCGGTATTTGGCGGTATTGGTTCTATTCCGGGTGCGTTTGTCGGTGGTATTTTACTTGGTGTTATTGAAATCTTCGGTAAAGCCTACATATCAAGCCAGTTATCAGATGCAATTGTTTTTGCAGTATTGATTATCGTATTAATTGTGAAGCCTAGTGGTATTTTAGGCAAAAACAGACAGGAAAAAGTATAAGGAGGTTGGCAAATGAAATTAAGGAACAAATTTAAATTTGATAAAAGAGCCAGACAGAGCCTTATTACTTATGCTATGGTAATTATTGCTTTTGTGGTTGTTCAGATTTTACTGGCAACAGGAAGTATGACCAGCCTTATGAAGGGGCTTTTAGTACCATTGTGTGTATATGCCATTTTGGCGGTTTCTTTGAATCTGACCGTAGGTATTTTAGGCGAGCTGAGCCTTGGTCATGCCGGGTTTATGTGTATCGGTGCGTTTACCGGAGCTTTCTTTTCTAAATGCGTGCAGGATGTCATTACTATTGGCTGGTTAAGAATCAGTATTGCAATTATTCTTGGTTCCGCAATGGCAGGTCTTTTTGGCTTTCTAATTGGCATGCCGGTTCTTCGTCTGAAAGGTGACTATTTGGCAATCGTTACTTTGGGCTTTGGTGAAATTATTAAGACCGTTGTAAACGTAGTTTATATTGGCCGTGATGAAAACGGATTCCATTTCTCTATAAAGAGCAATATGGATTTAAATATGACGGAAAATGGTAAAACAATCGTAAAGGGTGCACAGGGTATTACCGGTACACCGAAGGATGCTACTTTTACCATCGGCATTATTTTATTACTGGTTACATTATTTATCGTATTAAATTTAATTAACAGTCGCGATGGTCGTGCTATTATGGCTATCCGTGATAATCGTATTGCAGCAGAAAGTGTTGGTATCAATATTACCAAATATAAGCTTATGGCTTTTTCTATTTCTGCAGCATTGGCAGGCAGTGCAGGTGTTCTCTATGCACACAATTTAAATACACTAACTGCAAGCACCAATAACTTTGGTTACAATATGTCTATTAATATTTTAGTATTTGTAGTATTGGGCGGTATTGGTAATATTCGTGGTTCTATTATCGGTGCAGTAATATTAACGTTACTTCCGGAATTATTACGAAGCTTTAATTTAGACAATTTACGTATGTTAATTTATGCAATTATTTTGATTGTAGTTATGTTGTTTAACTCTGCACCTTCCTTTATTCAATTCAGGGAAAAAGTAACGGCAGTGGTTAAAAGCAAACTTCCAAAGAAGGGAGGCGTAAACTAATGGCTTTATTAGAAGTAAAAAGTTTAGGTATTTCCTTTGGTGGACTTCGTGCAGTAGATAACCTTAATGTTTCTATTGAACAGGGTAAATTATATGGTCTCATCGGTCCAAACGGTGCCGGTAAAACTACAATTTTTAACTTATTAACGGGTGTGTATAAGCCGTCGGATGGTTTTATTACCTTGGATGGAGTGGATATTACCGGTAAGAGCACCATTGAAATTAACAAGGCAGGCATTGCCAGAACCTTCCAGAATATTCGTCTGTTTAAGGGTATGAGCGTAATTGATAACGTTAAGATAGGTCTTCATAATGGCAATGGTTATTCTACTATTGAAGGAATCTTACGTTTGCCAAGATATCACAAAGTTGAAAAGGAAATGCAGGAAAAAGCCCTGGAGCTTTTAAAGGTATTTGATTTAGATAGTGAAGCAGAAACCTTAGCAAGCAACCTTCCGTATGGTAAACAGCGTAAATTAGAAATAGCAAGGGCTCTGGCTACGAACCCAAAGCTGCTTTTATTGGACGAGCCGGCAGCAGGTATGAATCCGCAGGAAACATTGGCACTAATGGAGACTATCCAGTTCGTAAGAAAGCACTTTAACATGACTATTTTGCTGATTGAACATGATATGAAGTTGGTTAGTGGTATCTGTGAAGAACTGACCGTACTGAATTTCGGTCAGGTGCTTGCACAGGGTGAAACCAGTGAAGTATTAAATAACCCGGATGTTATCAAGGCATATTTGGGTGAATAGGAGGTGCGCCATGTCAATGTTAGAAGTAAAAGATTTAAAAGTAAATTACGGTATGATTCAGGCGATTAAGGGCGTATCCTTTCACGTAGAGCAGGGTGAAGTAATTGCGCTTATTGGTGCAAATGGTGCCGGTAAGACTACCATTCTTCATACCATTACAGGACTTCTTTCTCCAAAGGAAGGAAGTGTAGTTTTTGAAGGTACCGATATTACCAAGATTCCGGCTCATAAAATCGTATCCATGGGGATGGCACATGTTCCGGAAGGAAGACGCGTATTTGCCAACCTGACCGTGCTTCAGAATTTGAAGATGGGAGCATATACCCGCAAGGACAAGGCAGAGATTCAAGAAACCTTAGAAATGATTTACAAGCGTTTTCCAAGACTGGAAGAGCGCCAAAATCAGTTGGCAGGTACTCTTTCCGGCGGTGAGCAGCAGATGCTTGCCATGGGTCGTGCGCTTATGAGCCATCCAAAAATTATCCTTATGGATGAGCCAAGTATGGGTCTTTCCCCAATCTATGTAAACGAAATTTTCCAGATTATTCAGGACGTAAGCAAGTCCGGTACCACTGTTCTCTTAGTAGAGCAGAATGCCAAGAAGGCACTTTCTATTGCCGACCGCGCATACGTACTGGAAACCGGTAACATTGTGCTGGAAGGACGCGCAAGTACACTCTTAGATAATGATGATATCAAGAAGGCTTATTTGGGCGAGTAATAAGATTACAGAAAAAACAAACCCCGCTGTCACCAGCGGGGTCAACTTATGTCTGAATAAAATTTTAAGCACCAAATACTGCTTCGTAGTCTTTCTTGAATTTCTCAATACCAGCATCTGTAAGTGGGTGCTTGGTCATGGATTCGATTACGCTGTAAGGAACGGTTGCGATGTCAGCGCCTGCAAGAGCACACTCTGTAACGTGTACAGAGTTACGAACGCTTGCTGCGATAATCTGTGTGTCAATACCGTCTGCTACTGCGAAGATGTCAGCGATGTCACGGATTAACTGGATACCGGACATGTTGATGTCATCTAAACGACCAAGGAATGGAGAAACGTAGGTAGCGCCTGCACGAGCTGCTAAAAGAGCCTGGCTAGCAGAGAAGATTAAGGTGACGTTTGTCTTGATGCCTTCTGCGGTAAGAGCCTTACAAGCTTTTAAACCTTCTACGGTCATAGGAATTTTAACAACCATGTTTGGATGAATTTTTGCAATTTCACGACCTTCTGCAATCATGCCTTCCGCGGTGGTGGTGGTAGCCTTTACTTCGCCACTGATAGGACCGTCTACGATAGAAGTAATTTCTGCAATAACCTCGTTAAAATCACGGCCTTCTTTTGCAATTAAGGATGGGTTTGTAGTAACGCCGCAGATAACGCCCATGTCATTAGCTTTCTTAATGTCTTCTACTTTAGCAGTATCAATAAAAAATCTCATAGTGAACTCCTTTTTATAAGTTTGATAAGTTATATGTTTTTTTTGATTATAGCATAGTTTTTATAGGAACTTCAATGTTTTGGAAAACTTTTACATATCATAATCTTCTAAATTAAATCCTTTCATTAAATTTAGTTTTTCTTTTCGTGATAGCTTCTTAATTGCAAACTCGCGGCTCATGGCTTCCTCCTTGGTATCAAAGGTTTCGTAGTAAACCAGTGTCACGGGAGTGCGGGAATGCGTATATTTGGCACCTTTGCCGGCATTGTGACTGGCGAGACGCTTTTTTAAATCGTTGGTCCAGCCGCAGTAGAGAGTATCATCGCTGCAGCGGAGGATGTAGGTGTAGTTCATATATCGTCCTTTGTAATATTAATTGTTTCTTTTTAAGTTAATATATGTTAATTATAAAATTATTTTTGTAGTAAATCAAGCTTCACAGTTCTGTCCTTCACCTAAATATCAAAAGAAAATTTTGTTTATAAAAAATTTACGATTATTCACGTTTTTTCAATTGTAACATGGTGGAAAAGAGGATATAATTTTTATAATAAGAATATAAAACGTAAAATATTATAAAATAAAATTCTTGGGAGGCTGTCATGAAAGAGTTTTTGTATAGATTAAGATGGAAAATACAAAAGTTTATGCAGGGGCGTAATGGTGTGGATGAATTAAACCGCATATTGCTTTATGCAGTGTTGGTTTTATATGTGTCATCAATAATACTTCAATCCCTGATTCTTGACTATTTAGCCTTTGCAGGTATACTTTATTTATTGTATCGTACCCTTTCCAAAAATCTCTATGTGCGCCGCGAGGAAAATCGCAAGTTTGTGACCTGGCTGGAAACTACCCGCATCAAAATGGAGCAGCGCAAAGATTACAAGATTTTTAAGTGTAAGGGTTGTGGTCGCAATATCCGCGTACCCCGCGGAAAAGGTAAAATTGAGGTAACCTGCCCTATGTGTGGTAAAAAGACGATACATAGAACGTGATAAAAAACCTCTCAGAAATGAGAGGTTTTATTGAATTTTAAAATACATGTATACAATCGAACAATTCCATTGACTTTTATGTGATAACGTGTTAAACTAGCTTCCAAAGTAGTAATTTAGGAAATTGGGAGGATGCATTATGAACAATAATTTTATCGCTCAGACATTTGGCAAGTCTACATATTATACAGATATCCCAAGCGCATTATTTAAAGAATATGATGTAAAGAAGGGGCTTCGTAACGAGGATGGCACGGGTGTTCGCGTTGGTCTTACACGTATTAGTGACGTAGTAGGTTATGAGTACGTAGATGGTGCAAAGACGGACACGGATGGTAAGCTTTATTATAGAGGTTATAGATTAAAGGACTTGGTTGCCGGAAAGGGTGAGGGGCATTTTGGTTATGAAGAGGTTTGCTTCTTGTTATTGTTTGGTTATCTACCAAATAAAATCGAGTTAAAGAACTTTAAGGAAACCATCAGCGACTGTTATTCTCTTCCAAAAGAGTTTTTGGAAATGAATTTGCTTCGAGCTCCGTCCAAGGATTTGATGAATTTGCTTCAGATTACAGTGCTTTCTTTATATAGTTATGATGATAAGCCGGATGATAACGATCCTTATCAGACTGTATTGAAAGGGCTTAATATCATAGGGAAGCTTCCTTTGATTATTTGTTATGGTTATCAGAGTCAGATGCATCACTATCAGATGAAGAGTCTGGTTATTCATTATCCGAGACCTGAATTTTCTATTGCAGAAAATATTTTATACATGCTTCGTGCGGATTCCAAGTTTACACCTCAGGAGGCAAAAATGTTAGACACCCTGCTTATGGTTCATGCGGACCACGGCGGTGGTAACAACTCTACCTTTACCAGCGTTGCTATGGCATCTACCGGTACGGATATTTACTCTACGTTGTCCGGTGCAATTGGCTCTTTAAAGGGTCCAAAGCATGGCGGTGCTAACGTAAGTTGTTACGACATGATGCAGGCGGTTATTGATGAAATCGGTTTTACCAAGGATGAAGAAAAGATTCGTGATGTGATAACACGAATTCTGGCAAAAGATTTCTATGACAATTCCGGCCTGGTTTATGGTATGGGGCATGCAGTTTATACCATGTCTGACCCGCGTGCTGAAATTTTACGTGAATATTGTCGCGATTTAGCTATGGAAAAAGGTCGTATGGAAGAATTTGAGTTCCGTGTTTTATTTGAAAAAATTGCACGAGAGATGATTTCCAAGAAAACCGGCAAAGTTACCAGCAATAACGTGGACTATTACAGCGGATTTGCTTATGATATGTTAAATATTCCAAAGGAAATTTATACACCGCTTTTTGCATGTGCACGTGCAGTTGGCTGGTTGGCACACAATATTGAAAATAAGCTTTACGACGGAAAGATTATGCGTCCTGCTACCAAGTATGTTGGTGAGCCTGTAGAATTTAAACCTGTGGAGGGAAGAAAATAATGAAAAAGTTAATTACGGTTTTTAAAGGTGACGGTATCGGTCCTGAAATTACCGATTGCGTGTTAGAAATTTTAGATGCAGCCGGAGCTGATTTAGCATATGAAATGTTTAACGTAGGTGCAGCGGAAATGGAGAAAAATGGTGCTTTAGTATCTGATGATGCGTATGCTTCTTTCGATAAAACAAAAGTATTGTTAAAGTCCCCAATTACCACTCCGGTAGGTAAAGGATTCCGTTCCATCAATGTTACCATTCGCAATAAATATGATTTATACGCGAATATCCGTCCTGCAAAGTCCAGTGCGGCGTTAAAGACTCGTTTTGAAAATATTGATATTATTACATTCCGTGAAAATACCGAAGATTTATATGTAGGCGTAGAAGAGCAGATTGATGCAGATACCGTACATGCCACAAAGATTATTACCCGTAAAGCAAGTACCCGTATTATTCGCGATGCGTTTGAATATGCAAGAGCACATGGACGTAAAAAAGTAACTTGTGTACATAAAGCTAATATTTTAAAGATGTCCGATGGTATGTTCCTTGACATTTTCCGCGAGATTTCTGCGGAATATCCGGATATTACCGCTACGGATGTTATTGTAGATAATGTTTGCATGCAGTTAGTAATGAATCCTACCCAGTATGATATTTTGGTAATGCCAAATCTTTATGGAGATATTGTTTCTGACCTTACCAGTGGTCTGATTGGTGGTTTAGGTTTGCTTCCTTCTTGTAATTTGGGGACAGACTATGCGATGTTTGAAGCGGTTCACGGCAGTGCACCGGATATCGCAGGTAAAGGCATTGCAAATCCAACGGCACTTCTTTTCTCTGCATGTATGATGCTTGAACATCTTGGCATGGATGATATCGCGTCTAAAATTCGTGCAGCTGTAGAGGCTGTTTTGGCAGAAGGCAAGTATTTAACTCCTGATTTAAAGGGCAGTGCAACCACAGAAGAATACAAAAATGCTATTATTGCAGCATTATAATCGACAATAGAAAGAGGCTTTTTATGGTTAAATTATATGAAGGCGGTGCGTATTTATTAAATGGCACTAGCGTAGTTTCAGAAGAAGAATATAACTTAAGATGTGCGGCTGCAGGTCAGGCTGTGGATAAAGAAGCAGCTAGAAAAGGCAGCATCGCATATCGTATTTTGGAAGCACACAATACCGCAGACAATATGGAGCATTTAAAAATTCGTTTTGATGCTATGACATCCCATGATATTACCTTTGTAGGTATTGTGCAGACGGCCAAAGCTTCCGGCATGAAGGAATTTCCAATTCCTTATGTACTTACAAACTGCCACAATTCTCTTTGTGCAGTTGGCGGTACTATTAATGAGGATGACCATGTATTTGGTTTGTCTGCTGCCAAAAAATACGGCGGTATCTTTGTACCACCACATATTGCGGTTATGCATCAGTATATGCGTGAGATGATGGCAGGCTGCGGAAAAATGATTTTAGGATCTGACAGCCACACCCGCTATGGTGCGCTTGGTACCATGGCAATCGGTGAAGGCGGCGGTGAGCTCGTTAAGCAGTTGCTTAGAGATACATACGACATCGCTTATCCGGGTGTGGTAGGTATTTATCTGGACGGCGCTCCAAGACCAGGCGTAGGTCCTCACGATATTGCACTGGCGATTATCGGTGCCGTATTTAAGAAAGGCTACGTGAAAAACAAAGTTATGGAATTTGTGGGTCCTGGTATTGCTTCCATGGATACCGATTTCCGTAATGGTGTGGATGTTATGACCACGGAAACTACTTGTCTATCCTCTATTTGGCAAACAGATGAGGATACTAAGGCTTTCCTTACGCTGCATGGACGTGGTGACGACTACAAGGAATTAAAACCGGCAGATGTTGCGTACTATGATGGTATGGTTTATGTGAACTTAAGTGAAGTGAAGCCAATGATCGCACTTCCTTTCCATCCAAGCAATGTTTACACCATAGATGAATTAAACGCAAATTTAGGTGATATTTTACGAAGCGTAGAAGTGGAAGCGAAAAAGCTTTCCGGTGACAAGGCTTGCTTTACCCTTACCGACAAAATTAAAAATGGTAAGTTAAAAGTTCAGCAGGGTATCGTAGCAGGCTGTGCCGGCGGTAATTACTCTAACGTAATGGCAGCAGCACATATTTTAAAGAATGCTTCCTGTGGAAACGACACATTTACCATGTCTGTATATCCTTCCAGCCAGCCGGTATTTATGGACTTATTAAAGAAGGGTGCTATCAGCGATTTAATGGCAGCAGGCGTTACCGTAAAGACCGCATTCTGTGGTCCATGCTTCGGCGCAGGCGATACACCGGCTAATAATGCCCTTAGCATTCGTCATACTACCAGAAACTTCCCGAACCGCGAAGGTTCTAAGCCGGGCGTAGGACAGATGTCAGCCGTAGCGCTTATGGACGCTCGCTCTATCGCAGCAACCGGTGCAAACGGCGGCTACTTAACCAGCGCAGAGCAGTATGCGGAAGATTATGAAATTCCGGCATACGATTTTGACGCATCTGCATACAACAGCCGTGTATATCAGGGCTTTGGTAAAGCAGAAGTGGAAAAAGATTTAGTTTACGGTCCAAATATCAAAGACTGGCCACAGATGAGTGCTTTAACAGACAATATTTTGTTAAAAGTATGCTCCAAGATTATGGATGATGTAACAACTACCGATGAGCTTATTCCATCCGGCGAAACATCTTCCTACCGTTCCAATCCTTTAGGTCTGGCTGAGTTTACTCTTTCCAGACGTGACCCACAGTACGTTGGTCGTGCAAAGGAAGTGGACGTAATTGAAAAAGCAAGACGTGAAGGTAACGTTCCTTGTGAGGTAGAACCTGCGTTAAAAGATATTTTTGCAAAGATTCAGACTATCGATGGTTGTGCAGATGTGAAATGCACCGAAACCGAAATCGGAAGCATGGTTTATGCAATGCGTCCGGGTGATGGTTCTGCTCGTGAACAGGCTGCAAGCTGCCAGAGAGTATTAGGGGGACTTGCCAACATTTGTTTGGAATATGCAACCAAGCGTTACCGTTCCAACGTAATGAACTGGGGTATGATTCCATTCCAGATGAAGGAAACACCGGAATTCGAAGTGGGCGACTATATCTTTGTGCCAGGTATCCGCAATATTTTAGACGGTAACATGAAGGACATCAAGGCTTACGTAATTGGCGATGACGTAAAGGAAATCTCCCTCTACATCGCTGACATGACAGCAGAAGAACGCACCATTGTAAAAGCAGGCAGTTTGATTAATTATAACCAGCAGAAACAGTTGGAGAAATAGTTTATTTTGATTTCAAGAATGTTGGGGTTGTTTCGGCAACCCCAATATGTTATTCTAAAATTGTAATATATACTACAGTGAATTCTTGTACCAAAGATAAAGGGACTTGTTGCATAGGCAGGTTCCTAGTACTAATCAGGAAAGCGAGGTACGGAAATTGGAAGAAACGAATATTGCACATGTAGTTGATATTACGAAAGATAAAGCCCGGTATGATACTGAGGTAAAGAATGTACTAAGTGATAAATATATTTTGGCGTGGATTATGAGCAGAGTTACGGTGGAATTTCGTGGACTGCCTATAGAGACAATTGTGCAGTGCATCGAAGGAGAACCGGTTATTTCCAAGGTTTATGTGGCGCCAGGTAAGACAAACGAGAGTATTATTGGTCGAGATACACAAGATAAAGTTCCGAAGGAAGGGGAAGCAAGATTCGATATACTATTTCATGCAATTACACCCGCGAAGAAGAGAATCAAGATTATTATTAACGTAGAGGCTCAAAATAAATTCTATCCGGGGCATGATTTGGTAACAAGAGGCATATACTATGGAGCAAGATTAATCTCATCACAGAAAGAGAAGGAATTTACCGGAGATGACTATAATGATATCAAGAAGGTTTATTCCATATGGGTGTGCATGAATGCTCCGAAGTACTTGCAGAACACGATAACGGAATATAGTATTCAACAAAAGAAGGTATATGGGAATTATTCCAAGCCTGCCAGATATGATTTGCTAAGCGTAGTGATGCTCTGTCTAGGTAATCCTCTTGATTCAGATTATAGGGAAAATGAGTATCAGAAGCTTTTAAGACTTTTAGCAGTGCTTGCCAGTGAAGAGATGAAAGCCGAAGAGAAGCTACATATCATGGAGGAGGAGTACCATATTGCAACGAAGAGAGAGTTGGAAGAGAAGGTAAATATCATGTGTAATTGGAGTGATGGTGTGATTGACAGGGTCACAGAGAAGGTGACAAAGCGTGTGACAGAGGAAGTAACGCAGCAGGTAACGCAGCAGGTAACGCAGCAGGTGACACAGCAGGTGACACAGCAGGTGACACAGCAGGTGAGTAACGAGAAGGATGTTACCAGTGTTGAAAATGTTATGAAGGCATTTGGCCTTTCAGTTTGGGAAGCGTGTGAGGTTTTAAAAATACGTGTAGAGGACTATGAGGCTGCAAAAGAATATTTGAGTGCGGAAAAGAATAGGTAAGTGAAAGTGAGCTGTTACTAGAGTTCAAGCAAAATAGTGGACTTAGTAACAGTTCACTTTTATGTTATTAGAAGCTAGTGAAAGTCTAGCCACGGGTAGTTACCGCCAAATGTAGTGAACCACAAGTCGGTATCAGTAATGGTATGGATGAAGTGCTTCTCTACTCTATTTCTTGTGTAAAAATATTTATAAAAATTGACCAAACTATATATTCAGACGTGTATAAAGTGAAAGGAGGTTGATGAGATGGAAAAATCATTGGCGCGGCCGGCTGGTGATGTGGAGAGAGTTGTTCATACATATGGGAATATGCTGTTTCGATTATGTCTTATCACACTTGGAAATGCAAGCGATGCGGAGGATGTGATTCAAGAAACCATGATAACGTATTTGCTTAAAAAGTCTGAGTTCAAGGATGCAGAGCATGAAAAAGCGTGGCTTATCACAGTGGCTAGTAATAAATGTAAAGACCTGCTTCGGTTTAGAGCACGTCATCCTATGATAGATTTGGACCAAATACAAGAATTTGCGGCGGGGGATTCTGACAGTGGCATTTTGGAAGCTCTTATGACGTTGCCGGAGAAATTTCGGATTGTTTTAATTTTGTATTATGTGGAAGAGTATCGTATAGAGGACATTGCAAAGGTGATAGGAAAAACCACGTCTGCAGTGAAGATGCGGCTTCAAAAGGGGCGCAAGTTGTTGGAAAAAACATATCGAAAGGAGTATATGTAAATGAAAACACAGCAGTTAGCAGCAAAAATAAAAGAAATTAAAATGCCGGACGAGATGCAGGATCGCATTATCAGCCGGTGCTATAAAACATCAAATTTAGAAGTGGAGAATCAAACTATGAAGAAAACATTAAATACATTTTTTAGAAGAACAGCCGTTGTTGCAGCATCTTTGGTTTTATGCCTTTGTATCACAGGCGTTACTGCTTTGGCGGCAAGCGGCCAGCTCAAGGGATTTTTTAAAGATATTAAAAATTGGCAAGGCGCAGTAACAGGAACTGCCTATGAGCAAGCGACGGATGAACTGGAAGTTACAATCTTGGATTCCACAGAAGAACTTACTATTTCTGTAACTATGGTCAATCCAAAGGTTGCACCTTATTTTACGATTCAGGAGCTTGGCGTAGAAAATTACGAGATATTGGATGCATCCGGCAAGGTAGTGATGAAAGGTGAGCCAACTGCCATGGAAAAAGTGGTGGACGGCCAGGCAACGATTATTGTTCCTGCAAAAGAGCTTGGTACCGGAACCTACAAACTGGTTATTCGTGCCTTTGTAGGTGGAGCAAAAGCAGAACAACCACTTACCATGAGTGGAACATGGGAAGTGGAATTTAGCAGATAAAGTAACGCGGGAGAAAAAGTTTGGCATTTTTTATAAAGCGCCGGGCTTTTTCTTTGCTTATGATGATGTGACATGGTATAGTTAAAGTAAGATTCTGGATAAGGGGATTTGAGGAGCAATTATATGAATGGTAAATTAAGAAATATGACCGCGATTTATCTGCTCAAAGAAGAACAGGTATTGTTACTTTACAGACAGGGCGGCAGGGTAGTAAACAATGTCTGGACAGGCTCAGCAGGAGGGCATTTTGAACCCGATGAACTAAATGATCCGAAGGCATGTGTACTTAGAGAATTGAAAGAAGAACTGGGACTTCTTGAAAAAGATATAGAAGGTCTTGCCATGCGGTATATTACGCTTAGACGTACCAATGGTGAAATCCGGCAAAATTATTATTTCTTTGCTAAGTTAAAAGATGAAGTGAATGAGAACTTAATTTCTACAGAAGGCACATGCAAGTGGTTTTCTGTGAATGAAATTCACGCGTTGGAAATGCCTTTCTCTGCGAAGTATATGATGGAGCATTTTTGCAAAATAGGGAGATTTACAGATAAAGTATATATAGGTGTAACTAATTCTGAAGGGGAGGAATTTGTGGAATTACAGGAGTGTTAGGAGAAACGTAATGGAAAAAGATTATGGCGAATATGTAACATTTAATGTAACAACAAAGGATGGGTCCGAGGTGGAGCTGGCACTTATGGATGAATTTGATTTTGAAGGCAAGCACTATGTGGTAGGAGCTTTGATAAAGGATGAATGCATTCAAGAGGATGGCCTTTATATTTATCGAAGCATTATGGAAAAGGATGGTTTTCGCGTAGAGAAAATTAGTCGTGAATTTGAATACAAGCGAGTTGCGGAAGCGTATATGGAGATGGAAGAGTAACCAGTTGAATTGCGGAGGTGCAAAACATGAGATTTATATGGGAGCACAATGGGGATGATACCTTGCTTTATTCTGAGGAATGTATAGGTGCATTTACGAGAGGTGCGAATTTGGATGAGGCAATAGAAAAAATACCGGATGAAATAAGTTCGTATTTGAATTGGAGAAAAGAGCCTGCATTAGAAAATATTACAGTAGAAATTATTCAGGAAAAGAACAGTAATCTGGAGATTAAAGATGCAGACTCTGATATTATTTTTGATACAGAAACCGGGCCTTTGACCAAGGAAGAGTATTTGCAGTTAAAAGAAACGGTTTTACAATCTGCCCTAGATTTTTATAATTTATATTTGTCTGTGCCGGATAAAAAGGAAAGCTGCCTACCAAAAAGAAATACGTTTTATGGTTCAGTACCACGAACAGCACAGGAAATGTATGAGCACACGAAGAACGTGAATTCTTATTACTTCGGAGAAATTGGTATTGACGCGGACAACGAGGGAACGATATACGAGTGCCGCAAAAGAGGTTTTGAACTTTTAGAAAAAACAGAAGGTTTTTTGGACAATCCGGTTTTCGAGGGCAGTTACGGTGAAATGTGGTCTTTGAGAAAAATGATGCGACGGTTTTTATGGCATGACAGAATACATGCAAAGGCCATGTATCGCATGGCGGTGGAGACTTTTGGTAGGGATTGTGTGGAGAATGTGTTTGGGTTTTAGGTGGTTTATTGACTTTTCTAAAATATCGGACTATATTTAATTTAACAAAATCGCATACAGGAGGTTTTTATGAAAACGATTTTATTCCAGGGTGATTCCATTACGGATGCGGGTCGCGCAAGAGATAACGACAGCAATGTAGGTGTGGGTTATCCGGTTTTGGTAAAAGGAACTTTAGGCTTTGAACATCCGGGTGAGTATACTTTTTTTAACCGCGGCATCAGTGGCAACAGGGTGGTAGATGTGTATGCCAGAATTAAAAGCGACATTATCAATTTAAAGCCGGACGTAATGAGTATTTTAATTGGTGTAAATGACGTGTGGCATGAGGTTTCCAAAGAAAATGGTGTAGATGCGGAGAAATACTTTAATATTTATTCCATGATGATTGAGGAAATCAAGGAAGCACTGCCGGACATCAAGATTATGATTTTGGAGCCATTTGTATTAAAGGGAACTGCAACGGAGGACGCATGGGATGTATTCCGTCCGGAAGTTGAGAAGCGTGCAGCAAAGGCCAGAATGATTGCGGAGAAATTTAATTTGTCATTTATTCCGCTGCAGGACAAGTTTGATGAGGCAACCAAGCTTGCACCGGCTGACTACTGGTTAAGAGACGGCGTGCATCCGACTACCGAAGGTCATGAACTAATTAAAAGAGAGTGGCTTAAGGGTTTTGAAAGAATATAATAAGCTAGAACATATCAGACATTATTGAAATCGTCACTTTATAGCAGGTGGCGATTTTGGGTTTCCGCTTTGTTTATGTAAATAGACAATAAAAAAAGCCTCAAACCCGCATATTTGCTAAGTCTGGGACTTACAGTGGACCGCCAGGGGCTCGAACCCTGGACACCCTGATTAAGAGTCAGGTGCTCTACCAGCTGAGCTAGCGGTCCATTTTTTTGTGCCCTCATTTAGAGCACTTAATGAATATAGCACACGTTTTAAGAAAATGCAACACTTTTTTAAAAAAATTTCAAAATTTTTTTTGTTTGCTATATACGGATGCACGAAAAGTATGGTAAAGTAGGTAAGGGTATGATTTTTTTATTAAAAAGAGGTGTTTCAGATGATTTTTGACACACATGCTCATTATGATGATGAAGCATTTGATGAAGATAGAGATGAGTTGCTATCCAGTATGGCGGCGCAGGGAATTGCAAAGATTGTAAATATCGGTTCCGGTTTTGAAGCAAACCAAAAAACGCTTAAGCTGGCCCAGGAGTATGATTTTATAAAGGCGGCATTTGGTATTCATCCGGAATTTGCAGACCAGTTAAACGAGGAAAATTTTAAGCGTATCGAGGAGCTGTGCAGATTGGACGAGTGTGTAGCGGTAGGTGAGATTGGTCTGGACTGTTATTGGCCGGAGCCGGATGTGAGCATTCAGAAGCCCTGGTTTGAACGTCAGATGGATTTAGCAAGGCGCATTGGTAAGCCAATTGTGGTGCATTCCAGAGATGCGGCGCAGGAAACCTATGAGATGATGAAGGCGGCAGAGGCAGGCGATATCGGCGGAGTAGTGCATTGCTTTTCTTACAGCAAGGAGATGGCAAAGCTGTTTGTGGATATGGGCTTTTATATCGGAGTAGGCGGTGTGATTACCTTTAAAAATGGCAAGAAATTAAAAGAAGTGGTAGAATATATTCCGTTAGAGCACATCGTGCTGGAGACCGACTGTCCGTATTTGGCACCGGTACCGTTTCGGGGCAAGCGTAATTCATCTTTGCTGCTGCCTCATGTAGTGGAGGCAATCAGCCAGATTAAGGGAATTTCCCGCGAAGAGGTAGAGCGTATTACCTGGGATAACGCGCACAGACTGTATCGTTTATAGAAAAGTCAATTATGTTTATTTAGTATATAGGAGTAAAGCATGGCAACATTAGGTATTCCACAGAACACTATAGCAATTTTACAAAAATATAATTTTAATTTTCAAAAGAAATTTGGTCAGAACTTTTTAATTGATACGCGAGTGTTGGAGCGTATTATTGACAGCGCAGAGATTAACAAGGACGATTGTGTGCTGGAAATCGGTCCGGGTATCGGTACGATGACGCAGTATTTGGCAGAGGCGGCCAGAGAGGTTGTAGCAGTAGAAATCGACAAAAATTTAATTCCGATTTTAGAGAATGATACCTTGGCAGCATATGACAATGTAACCATTATTAATGATGATATTTTAAAGGTGGATATTAATAAAATTGTGCAGGAAAAAAACAACGGTCAGCCCATTAAGGTAGTGGCCAATTTGCCTTATTATATTACCACACCGATTATTATGGGGTTGTTTGAAAGTCATGTACCGTTACAGAGTATTACCATTATGGTGCAGAAAGAAGTGGCAGACCGTATGCAGGTGGGACCGGGCACCAAGGATTATGGGGCATTAAGTCTGGCTGTGCAGTATTATGCAAAGCCGGAAATCGTGGCAAATGTACCGCCAAACTGTTTTATTCCAAGGCCTAACGTAGGCAGTGCTGTAATTCGTTTGACACGTCATGATGTGCCGCCGGTGCAGGTAAAGGATGAGACCTATATGTTTGCATTGATTCGTGCGTCTTTCAATCAACGCCGCAAGACGTTATTAAACGGTCTGACCAATGCAGGAAATTTAGGTGTGACCAAGGAACAGATTATGGAAGCTTTGGAGAAAATGGGGCTCCCTGTAACCATTCGCGGTGAGGCACTTACCTTAGAGCAGTTTGGAGAGCTTAGCAATTTATTGACATCATTTCCATGCTATGATAGACTTAAAATATATAAGAATTGATAGAGGTGAAACCTTTGGACAAGGCAGAATATAGAATTGCAACGGAACATATTAAAAAGTTAATAGCAAAGGGAGAGTATGCAGAGGCTTCCCATATTGCAGACACCATTGACTGGAGTAGAGTCAAAAGTGTTATGATGCTTTGTACGGTGAGTGATTTGTACAAAATTAATCGTCGTTACGAAGATGCCAAGGAAATTTTATATATGGCATACGAGCGCAATCCGGAGAGTCGTACTATTTTGTATTCTCTTTGTGATTTGTCCATTAAGTTGGAAGAATTTGTGGCAGCCATTGAGTATTATAAATCCTTTGTAGAAGTGGCACCGAGGGATACCGGTCGTTATGTGCTGCAATATCGTTTGTATCAGGCTCAAGATGTGGGATTGGAAGAACGCATAGATGTCTTGGAGCAGCTTAAGAGTGAGGAGTATACGGAAAAGTGGGCGTATGAGCTGGCTTATTTGTATCATCGCATTGGGTTTGCCACGAAATGTGTGGAAGAGTGTGACGAGCTTATTTTATGGTTTGGTACCGGTCGCTACGTATACAAAGCAATGGAGCTAAAGATGCTTCATGAGCCACTGACCCCATCCCAGCAGCGTACATATGATCATCGCTTTGAACATCTGGAACAGGCAAAGGACATGACGCGTGTATTACCGCGTATTGATTCCGGCGACTCCGAGATGACGGACGAGAGCATGGTAGATGTGACCGATGCACCTACGGTAGAAATTCCAAAGGAATATATTGAAAAAGAATTACACACAGAGCCGGAAGAAATTCAGGTAAAAACGTTAGATGTAGCCAATGCGTATAACACGATGAATCTTCAAAAGGAGCTGGCAGACAGTCTTCGTGAAATTTTAGAGGGCACACAGGCAGAAAGTAATGCAGAAGAGCCTAACGTAGAAGAGCTTAAGGTAGATGAGCCGACTATTGTTGCCTCTGACGTTGTGGATGCGGTAAATAAAGTGATTCAAGAACCGGTTGCAGAGGTGGTATTGGAACTGGAAGAGGATGAACCTGCACAGGAAGTGCCGGAAGTCATTATAGAAGATGTCACGGCAATTGTGGAAGAAGCTATGGTAAATGACCAGATTACAGGTCAGTTATCGATTGATGATATTTTTGCAGCCATCGAGGCTGAGAAGAAAAAGGATCTGTTCACGGTGGCGGAGGAAACCTCTGTAGAAACAGAGGAAGAAGCTTCTTTGGATGAGATAGAGGCTGCGCTGGAAGCGGCGTCGGATGCATATGCGGAGGAATTTGCGGCCCAGCAAGCTGCGGATGCATATGCAGAGGAAATTGTGACTCAGCAAGTAGTGGATGAGGTCTTAGAAGAAGCGGAAGAAGAGTATGCAGAGCCGGAAGAAGCTGTGGAAGAAGCTGTGGATGAAACGGTTCCTGTGGAAGCACCGGTAAGAGAAGAGGTGCCAAAAGAAACCTCACAGGAGCGTAGCGTTGACGTTACTACCGGTAAGGATTTCAGCAAATACGAAGATTTTATTCGCTCAAAAGAGACCGAAGAACAAATTGCTGCAGCTAAGAAGCACATTTCCATGGATTCGGTTTGTGGCAATGTGGCGGTTACCGGACATGACTTAAGTATCTGTTTTGACTTCATTAAAGTGTTTATGACTGACTTGAAGAAGCAGGGGTTTGATATAAAAGGCAAAACAGCGAAGATTTCTGCTGTAAACTTAAACAAAAAAGAGCCTTCTGAAATTATCAAAAAGGTTCAGGCCGGTATTTTGATTATCGAGAGAGCCGGTCGCCTCCGTAAGGAAACGGTTGCCAAAATCGAAGCTTGCTTAAAAGAAGAGATTTCTTCTGTTTTAGTCTTTGTGACGGACACGGAGCAGGGCATGAATCGTTTTGCTGAGAGATATCCTTCCTTGGCTAAGTTAATTGACTTGCGTGTGGATATTAAGGACTATTCCGGTGAGGAATTAGTGACATATGCAGTAAAATATGCTTATGATCAGGAGTACAGCATTGATGAAATGGGACTTTTGGCATTGCGTACCCGTATCGATGAAATGATTGCTGATGACGATGCACCGACTATGAATGATGCACAGCATGTTATAGATGAGGCTATGGAACATGCAAATCAAAAGAATTTTAAGCACTTTATGGATGTGTTATTGCGTAAGCGATATGATGAGGAGGATATGATTATCCTTCGAGAAGAAGATTTTCTATAAAAAATTTTGGGGTATACCGGATGGTATGCCCCATTTTTATGCTATTCTTCTACCAATAAATTGTTTTCTTCTTTATGTGTAATTTTTTCGAGCAGAAATTTGTAACGTTTTAAAATCGCATTTACTTGATAAATATAGCAGTCGATTAAGTCCGGGTCGGTAACATTATCAAAGCCGCTGTATGCAACTTCCAAAGCGTATCTTGTTTTTTTCAAATCTTCTAAAAGATTTTCTTTTGTTTCCGAAATCTCCTCAGAGTCTGACAGCGATACGGGAGTTTGCTGAAATATCATTCTCATCTAAGTCACCTCACTTTTGCTATATCTAAAGTATAGTAAAATTTGGGGAAAAGTATACTAAAACGCGTCCAAAAAGTATGACATAAAATACAAATTTAGGGTGCTTTTGTAAGGGAAAATGTCGAGAAATCAAGGGTTTGCGCGGGGTGAGGGACGAGATATCGTCTTTTGTTGTGGATATTTTACAAAAATAAAAAACATGTTCGGAAGCTATAGACAAACAAAATTACTTTGCTATAATACAAACATATTCGAATTATTTCATTAAATTTTTTTGCCGGCAAAATTTAAGGGGACATTATGAGCGGAAAAATATGTTTTTTTGAGCCCAATACAGGTTTGGCTGAGAAGCTGGTAGATTACTGGCTCAGCCACGGATTGGCTCAGTATACGATTTGTTACTATTCGGATGTGGGCAAATGGCAGGAGGATGCGCCAAGGCTGTTTGCGGATTTATGGATACTGGACCGAAGTCTAGAGCATTGTTCTTTTTTGCTTCCTCGCGGGAAGATACTATGGTGGACGGACTGTCCGGAGGATATTGGGGCTGTATTTAAATATCGAAGTGCAGGGGTGCTGCTGCAGACGATATTAGGACAATTGAAAGAGACAGGTGACTGCTGCACAGGTATGGAAGGAACCAAGCTTATCAGTCTCTATTCACCCATTAAAAGATGCCTGCAGACCACGTTTGGCATTTATTTAGCACATTTACTATCGAAAAAAGGACGCACGTTATATCTAAATCTTGAAGGCTACTCCGGCTTTGAACGTTTACTATCCGGACCCTTTTCTAAAGACATTTCAGATTTTATCTACTACGTCAATCAAACATCAGAGAATATTTCATTAATTACGCAGAACTTCCTGTATCGCTTGGGAGAGGTGGATGTGATTCCGCCTGTATTAAATCCACGCAATTTACAGGATATCACAGAAGAAATGTGGATACATATGCTGCACAGTTTAAAAACATGTGGATTATATGACTACATTATAATTGATGTCAGTGACTTTATTCATGGGACCTTTTCTATCTTAAGGGAAAGTCAGGTGGTTTTTTCGTTGACCAAGTTGGACGAATATGCAAGTGCTAAATGGCAGCAGTATTGCAGTATTTTGGAGGAATCGGGATATCAAGATGTCCTGGAAAAAACAAAGAGTCCGGAAGTGCCATATGTTTCTGAGGTGTCGGTACACTTGGAAGAGTGTTTGCCGGAGCCGATGATGGATGTGGTATCTAAGGCGGCAAAGGAGGCTGGGTTAGTATGACAACCGGATATGAGGTGTGCAGAGCGCAAATTAAACAAAAGGTAATAGATGTATTGCAGTCCGGAGAAAGTGTAGAGGATGAGGTGGTTTTTTCTTGTATTGAAGAAACAGCTCGTGAATTTGCCGGGTATCGATTGTTAAGACCGGCGGACAAGGCCAGAATGCTAAAAGAGATATTCAATAGTATACGCAAGTTGGATTTATTGGAAGAGCTTCTGGAGCAGCAGGACATTACAGAAATTATGTTAAATAGCTATGACCGTATTTTTATAGAGCGTAATGGCAAAATAGAGCAATATGATGGGCAATTTGAGTCAGAAGAGCGCTATATGGATATTATTCAGCAGATTGTTTCCAGGTGCAATCGGGTTGTAAATGGTGCAAATCCGATTGTGGACGCCAGACTGGAGGATGGTTCCAGGGTGAATGTAGTTTTATCACCTATTGCACTTCAGGGAACCTGTATGACTATACGTCACTTTCAGGACAAGCCGCTGCAGATGGAGGATTTAATTGGGAAGGGCAGCATTACCGGAGAGTGCGCGGAGTTTTTAAAGAAACTGGTGGTTGCCAAGTATAATATTTTTGTCAGCGGTGGCACCGGTGCGGGCAAGACCAGCTTTTTAAATATTTTGTCCGGGTATATTCCTGAGGAAGAACGCATTATCACTTTGGAAGACAGTGCGGAGCTCAGGCTGCAAAATACGCCCAATCTGGTTCGGCTGGAAACCAGGAATGGTAATGAACAGGATTGCAGGGCAATCACCATGCGTGATTTGATTAAGACTTCTCTGCGAATGAGACCAAACCGTATTATCGTGGGTGAGGTTCGTGGAGAGGAATGTGTGGATATGCTGCAGGCAATGAATACAGGGCAGGAAGGCAGCATGTCCACGGGACATAGTAATTCCGGAAGAGATATGATTGCCAGGCTGGAGACCATGTGCCTTATGGCTCAGGAACTCCCTTTAGCAGCTATACGCAGACAGTTACTTAGCATTGATATTATTGTACATTTAGGCAGACTAAGAGACCACTCGCGTAAGGTGTTGGAGGTGTGGGAACTGACAGGTCTTGAACAGGGAGAGGTTCAAATGAAGCTTTTATATGTGTTTAAAGAAGAAGGGGAAGAGGATGGCAAGGTTTTGGGAAAACTGCAAAAGGTGGGTGAGCTTACAAAGACAGGAAAGCTTAAGATGGCAGGATTCGCTGTATCTTCCTGATGTAACATACAAATTATTGGGAAGCTGGATTGCAAAAGGTTTTTTATGTCAGGCTTTATTGGGATATTTTTTTTATAAAAGCTGGTGGGCTATGGTATGGCTAATGCCGATAACCATAGGGCTTGTATTCGTTCAGTGGAAAGCATGGCAAAAACAGGTGCTTTTAGAGTTGGAACAGGCTTTTAAGGACTGGCTCTTTTATGTAAAAGGGGGTCTTTCTGCAGGACAAAGTATAGAAAGAGCCATTATGAAGAGTAAAGATAATTTTCTTGGTTCCATTCGTGTTAAGCATCCTTTTAGAAAGGGTGTAGAGCAGATATATCGGGGATTGGAATTACATATTCCATTAGAGGAGTGTATTCGTAAGATGAGTGCAGAGACCGGAGTAGAAGCAATGGAAGATTTTGTGATTATATTTCAAATTGCCAAAAAACAAGGCGGACGAATGACAGCTATACTGGAAAAGACTATTCATCAGATTTACGACAAAATTGACCTTAGACAGGAACTTTATGCAATGATTGCAGCCAAAAAAATGGAACAGCGAATCATGTGTATTATGCCCTTTGGAATTTTATTTTTTGTCGGAACGGCCAGTGGAGGTTATTTTCAGCCGTTATATCAAAATTTACAGGGAAGGTTTATTATGACCATTTGTATGTTTGTTTACCTATTTGGTGTGTGGTGGGGGGAACGCTTGACAGAGGTTTGTATATGATGCAAGAGAAATATAATCAAATGTTTGAAAAAGCTTATGCTATATTAAAGCAAAGTCACTTTGCTGTCTGGTGTTTCCCAAAGAAGGTATGTGAAGATATCCATGTATTGGGTAAGGAGGAAAAGTCTTACTATATTCAAAAGCTGACATATGTGGCAGGATTGATATTTTTTTCGATGGTGTTGCTTGGGATTTATTTGGTACAGTGGATAACCAAAAGTAATGAGATGGTTAGTGAGTTTGTCAGACCGGAGGCGTACGAGGAAACACGTGAGGTTGTAGTACGAGCCGGAAAGCTGGAGGATATATACCAACTGGAGATTGCGCCGGTTATGTTGTCTAAGGAACAGGCAGAAGCACTTTTTTTGGAAGTAAGCGGGTTAATAGGTGGTTATATTTTGGGCAGCAACGAAAGCTTAGAATGTGTTACAGAGAACCTTTATTTGCCGGAATACGTTTCGGAGTATCCCTTTGAAATTTATTGGGAGAGTGATAAAGAGCATATTGTAGACACGTTGGGTGTGGTAAATCGGGAAGGCCTTAAAGAAGATGAAGTTGTTATGCTGACCGCAGTATTTCAGTATGAGGATTGGATTTGGGAAGAGCAGTTTGGGATTTTAGTATGTAAGGAAGTGCTTTCAGAGGAAGAAGAGTATGAAAGGCAATTGGGATATCTTTTAACGGAGTCAGAAAATGAGCAGCGTGGAGAAGATGCCTGGGTACTGCCGGAGAGCTTTCGTGGAGAAGCCTTGCGTGTATATGCGGTAGAAAAAGATTACACCGTGTTGATTTTAGCGGGACTTATACTTGTGGCAACAGCGGCGGTTTGGCTGGGGCAGGATTATGATTTACATATGGGCAGGCAAAAAAGAAGGGAAGAATTTCAAAGCGAATATATATCCTTTGTAGAAAGCTTGTCCATGTACATATCTTCAGGAATTACCTTGCCGGCAGCTATGCAAAATTGTATGAGGGACTATGTAAAAAGAAAACCGCCGGGGCATTTGTTAAGGACTGCATTAGAGGAGTTTCAACGTGACCTTGGAAATGGTTGTAGCTTTCCGGAAGCCATGGATTCCTTTGCACAAAAGGCGGATAATGCGGAATTCAGGCATCTTACCGGTATGTTAGGACAGGGAATGTTAAATGGATCCCAAGGTCTTTCAAAAGCCTTGGAGCAGGAAGTGGAAAAGGCACGGGAAGAAAAAAGACGGCAGAGTAAAATAAAAGGAGAGCAGGTATCTACGGCACTGATAGGACCTATGATGTTACAGTTGGGTATTATTATAGCGTTAATTATGATACCGGCATTTACCAATATGCAATTTTAATTATGGAGGATTGTTATGAAGAAATTATGGTATAGAGTACAGTATAGTTTGCAGAATGAGGATGGGATTACCACAGTGGAAGTCATTTTATTAATGGTGGTTCTTATTGCAGTAGTATTGATTTTTAAAGAGCAGGTAATGGAGCTGGTAGAAACGATTATGGACAAGATTACCAAACAGGCTTTGCGTGTATAAAATGTACAGAGAAAAGGTAGGAGGTTCCATCAGTGTTTTTTTCGCGGTGACGCTTACGTTAATGTTGTCTTTTTGCATGGTTTTAATAGAAAGTGCCAGAGAGAATACCATGCTGTTAAAGGCAGATGTGGTATTTAATGCGGGAGTACAAAGTGTCATGGCTGAATTTCATACAGCTTTATGGGAAAAGTATGATTTGCTTTATCTGGATTGTGGCTACGGTACGGGAAGCGGAAGCTATGGCCTTGTAAAGTCTCATTTAAAAGAGTACATAGACAAAAATTTGAAATTTCAAAATAAAGGCTGGCTTGGGTTGGACTATACCGGTGCTAAGTTTACGGATGTTTTGTTGGCTACAGATTATGGTGGGATTGATTTTTATATGCAAGCAATTAATGTTGCAAAAGCTTCTATAGGAGTCAGCTATGTGGAGCAGGCGTTATCTTGGTTTAAAGAGGTAGAGTCTACATATAGCACGGGAAATCTTCTGCAAAATGAGACCGCAGGTATTACAACGTCTATAGATGAGGTAAATGGTACCGAAATAGAAGTAAAGGAGGCTGTGTGGGGAACGGATATAAATGGAAATTCTGTTCTATTGGAAGATGCAGAGTATGAGGTGGTAGATATTGAAAACCCCTTAGAACAAATATTGTCTGTCAATATACTGTTGCAGCAAGTGATAGAGGATTATAGTACCATATCCGATATAAACGTGAACTCTTATGAATTGGCATCACATCGTCCACTGGCAGAGGGCACTATGCAGAATACCGACGAGGATGACTCATTTGGCAATAAAATTCTTTTTTGTAAATATTTAATGGACCATTTTGCCTGCTACGGAAAGCAGAAAAGTTCTGACACAAAGGGACTTAACTGTGAACTGGAGTATTTGATTGGTGGAAGAAGCAGTGATAGGCAGAATTTGGAGATCGTGACAGCAGAGTTATTACTTATTCGGGAGATTGATAATTATTTGTTGCTTCTTCAGGATGAGGCAAGGCAGCTTGAAGCGCATGGAATAGCCGCCGCTGCAGCGTCCTTAGTCCCCTGGATGGAACCGGTTGTTTACCAGGCACTTCTGATATATTGGGCTTATGTAGAAAGTGTGCAGGATGTGCAGGCACTATTTAGAGGAGAGTCGGTACCACTTTTAAAGTCGCTGCCACTAGAGGGGGCGTCAGACTTTTTGCTGAAGTATGAGGAATATTTGCTGCTGCTTCTGTTAATGCAAAGCAAGAAAGATTTGGCAATGCGTTCCATGGATGTTATTGAGTTATTTTTAAGGGAAGATGATGCAAGCTTTCAAATGGATGCATGCATAGGGAGGGCGTGTCTGACCGGAGAGTTTTATGATAAATATAATAAAAAGTACATGATATCCAAAGAAATTAGATACAAGTAGGAGGCACTATGATTACAGGTAGTGGAAAAGGTGCTCTTTTTACCAGCACAAACATTTTAGGCGAAGTAAGATCAACTCACAAATCACATCGAGAAAGGAAGTCTCTCCAGGCTTATGGTTATACCGGGCATATCAGCTTTCTCATTATTAAGGCTTTAAAATGTATGAAAAGAGCATCCTTTCGGCTATCTGTAACATGTGCCGCCAGTGTAAGTATAGAAGCATCCATTGCAATACCGGTGTTTTTGTTTTGTTTTTTGGAGATATTGTCGTTGTTAAATTATCTGTCTGTGTATAGCGGAGTGCTCTATGCCATGAGAACGGCAGCGGAGCCGGTATCGGTGTATTCGTATGCGTATGATGAGCTGGTCGGTGTGAATAAAGAAATGTCCCTGGGAGAAGAAGCCGTATCATCGCTTGTTTTTTCTAAAGCATATGTTGAATCACAGATTCACAAAATGTGTGCCGGAAATCTTTATAAAAATACCATTAAAGGTGGCACAGAAGGAATTCATTTGTTGGGTTCGCATATAGACCGGGCACAATCCTGCGTAGATATCATTGCCTATTATACGGTAGAACCGATGATACCTTTTGCAGGTACAGAGATAGTTATGATGAATCGCTATTACACAAAGATGTGGACCGGTTATAAGTCAGAAAAGATCATTGACGAAGATGTATATGTATTCATTACGGAAAGTGGTAGTGTTTATCATTTGACGGAGAATTGTACATACTTGAAGTTGTCTATATCCAAGGTAAATGCTGCTGATTTGGATACGAAGAGAAATGAATCCGGTAAAACGTATTCACAGTGTGAGATGTGCTGCGATAAGAGTACTTTGCAGGAAGTGTACTATATTACAGATTATGGTGAAAGGTATCATGAAGTGATAACCTGTTCCGGATTAAAGCGAAAGGTTTACTGTGTGGAAAAAACAGAGGTTGATAATTGGTCTGTGTGCAGCAGATGCAGTCAGATGGCAGAGGGGACAAAATGAAGGATGTTTTATTGAGTGGGTATTTGGCAGTTTTAAGTTTTCAGGACATAAAGCAAAAAAAGGTATCATTATGGTTGCTTTTGGCAGGAGTGATTGGTGGCGTTTGTTATGCCATAGTGCAGCAAAGAGGTTTTCGGGTTTTGGGTGATATTCTTCCGGGGACTCTTATGTGTATGATGATATTGCTCGCACCTAAAGCACTGGGAATCGGAGATGGGATAGTTGGAGTAATCTATGGGTTGTTTTATGGATGGCGCAGTACCTGCGTATGCTTGATGTTAGCGTTTGGATTAACAGTAATAGTGGGAGTAACATTATGTATTGGAAGAAGCGGACGAAGAATACAAATTCCTTTTATTCCTTTTTTAATGGCAGTTCATGTGGGAATGTATTTGGGAAAAGGATAGATGCATTTGTAACAATAGAATATAGCTTGCTGCTGCCCGGAATTATGGCAGTATTTACGATGTTGGTATGTATGGGATTATATTTACATAATCAGTGTGTTTTGCAAACAAATATATATATTTTGTCCATAGAAGGCGCCGGGATGTATGCAGATAATGCAGAGCACAGGCTTACATCTTTACAGAAAATAGAGGCGGGGCTTTATAAAGAAAAGTATATTCTGACAGAAGATATGCAGACGGCCTATCGATTACGAGGAAATAACATTATAATAACCGGAAGCGGAAAAATGGCAAATCCTTTTTGGGTATTTGGAGTCGGGGAGATGTCGTGGAAGTTAAACGCAGAAAGTAATGTGAATATAATCAGTCCATGTGAAACGTTGCTGCTTATAAAGAGTGCATTTAAATTAGTGGATAGGGCAACAGGAGAGGAGGAGGGTGCAGATGAGTTATGAACCGGAATTTGTCAGGGGAAATCAGAAGAGTTATATTAGAATTGCATGTTCCAAAGAGGTTTTTGAAAGCTATGAGTATCAAATGTGTAATTATAATACACTAAAAAGTGTTCTGGAGTTTCAACATAGAAATCAAAACGGAGATAATTATTTATACTATGAAGTAAGTGGAATGCAGTCTTTGGATGTATTTTTGGAAACTCAAAAGTTGAAAAGAGATTTTGCAGAAATACTTTTAAAAGCAATTGTGAAGTTATGTAAAGAATTATGGGAGTTTGCGCTGGATATAAACAGTGTTGTTTTTTTGCCAAAGTTCATTATGGTAGATTCGGATGGGGAGGAAGTCAAATTTATATACTCTTTCCGGACGAAAGAAACCGAAAATGAAGAAATTGAGAAATTGCTTGAGTGTTGTATTGAGTATTTGGATTATAAAGATGAAGAATTAATGCGGCAGTTTTATAAGATATACGAAAATCTGCTGGAGAAAAATGAGCAGTTTGGGTTATGTAAAGAAGTGGAGCAAATGCTTTCATTGTTCTCGCAGGAACAGAAGGAAAATGATATAGATAATATAGGTGAAGTACGTGAAGTGGTACCATTCGAATCATCAATGGAGGTAACGGTAGATGTTCCAACAAAATCCAAGATGGCAGAGAAAAGATTTAAAGATTTAAAGAGAGGTACCGGTATTTTATTTCTGGCAAGTGTAGCAGCAACATTTCTTTGGAAGCCGTTGACTATTCTAAAAATCTTTTTCTGTATAGCGGTGGGAGGTGTATTGCTTGTATTAAATATTCTTATCTATAAAAAAGAAAAGAAATACAAAGAGATGGAAGAGGAGAAGCAGAAGTTTGAAGTATTGCAGGAAGAATATGACGTGTTTCACAAAAATTTTGGTATAGATAATACAGGTGGGACGCAAATTATTACGACAAGGGATAAAGAAAGATTTTTATATAGTGTGCAAGATATAGAGCCACAGTATATCTATTTTTCGGATACAAAAAAGATTGTGGGTAAGGATGTAAAACGTGCGCAGGTTTGCATTCCACAAGGTGGTGTAAGCAGGGTGCATGCGCTTCTTTTGCGGGAGGATTCTGAGTATATGGTGGAAGATTTAAATTCTACCAATGGAACTTGGGTTAATGGAAAGGCACTTATACCAAGAGAACCTTACAGTTTAAAAGAGGGTGACAGAGTGCGTTTTGCTGAAATGGAATATATATTTAGATAGTTTATATATCTTTTACTTTCCCTTTTGATAAAGATGTGATAAAATTTTATCGAGTCGAAAGGAGTAAAAGACAAATGGTACAAATTCAGATTCCAGATTCTGTCCAATTTATCATTCGTACAATTGAAGAAGCCGGATTTGAAGCCTATGCGGTAGGCGGATGTGTCAGAGATTCTATTTTAGGCCGCGTACCGGATGACTGGGATATTACTACGTCTGCCAAGCCGGAGGATATTAAGCAGATGTTTCGCCATACGGTTGATACCGGGATTCAGCATGGTACGGTGACAGTTCTTATCAAAAAAGAGTGTTATGAAGTTACCACATATCGTATTGATGGTGAATATGAGGACAGTCGTCATCCAAAAGAAGTAAACTTTACTCCTTTATTATCCGAAGATTTAAAACGCAGAGACTTTACCATCAATGCAATGGCATATAATGAAAAGAGTGGCATTGTGGATCTGTTTGGTGGTCAGGAAGATTTGCAGAACGGAATTATTCGTTGTGTGGGTGAACCGAGGGAGCGTTTTAAAGAAGATGCTTTGCGAATTATGCGTGCAGTACGTTTTTCAGCACAGTTAGGTTATGATATAGAAGAACAAACAGCGGAAGCAATCAAAGAACTTGCACATACGTTAGCGTGTATCAGCGTCGAACGCATTCAAGTAGAGTTGGTTAAGTTGTTAGTTTCTGATCATCCGGAATATGTATTAAAGCTTTATGAGATGGGACTAACGAAGGTATTCCTTCCGGAGTTTGATGCCATGATGGAGACTCCGCAGAATAATCCCCATCATTTATATTCTGTAGGTATGCATACTATTAAGTCCATGCATTTTGTATCAAAGGACAAGATTTTAAGACTTGCTATGTTGTTACATGATATTGGAAAGCCACTGACCAGAAGTACGGATGATAAGGGCGTTGACCATTTTCATGCTCATCCACTGGAGGGCAGTACGTTGGCAAAGAAAGTGTTAAAGAGGCTTCGTTTTGATAATGAGACTATTGACAGGGTTTCTTTGCTGATACTGTATCATGATTATGGTAATGCAGTTAGCCCTACACCCGCATTTACGCGTAAGTACATTCATAAGGTTCATATGAAGAATTTTCCGTTGTTGCTGGAAATTAAGAAAGCTGATGTGATGGCACAAAGTGACTACCAGAGAGACGAGAAATTAGAAAAGCTGGAATTACTTCGAAAAAGCTATGAGGAAGTTGTTGAACAGGGAATGTGTATCAGTCTCAAATTTTTGGCAGTTACCGGCAGTGACTTAATTGCTGTAGGAATGAAGCCTGGGCAGGAATTAGGAAGAGCTTTGAATGATTTGTTGGAAGTTGTTTTGGAAAATCCGGAAATGAATAATAAAGATTCTTTAATAGAATTGATAAAGAGATGGGGCTATATTTAGTCCCATTTTTTAGTTCTAAGTGAACTTGTCTGCATTGTTCTAATTATTTTCTTTCCTTCATAAGATGAGATAGGCAGTCCGAATATATGGAGCGGTCAAACACGAAGAAGGGAGAGGGGTATGGTGGAACAGGCATTAAGTTCGTTAGATAAGTATGACTTGGAAATAAAAGGTGTGCGAAAAGGAAGAGGTTTTTGGATTGTAAACTGTAAAAATGGTGATTATGTGTTAAAGGAATATAGGGGGAGCCAGGAGCGAGTACTGTTGCAAAAAACACTTACAACACAAATTATGGAGGAGACCGGTGTTATAGTACAGGAAATTGTTCCGAATAAGGAGGGGGAGTTAATTTCTATAGATGGCGATGAACGTAAATATATGTTGCAAACCTACATGGAAGGCAGAGAATGCAATTTAAAAGAAGACGGTGAGTGTGCATTGGCTGTATCGACTATGGCGAAGATGCATAAAGGAATGTATGTGAATAGAGCAGAAGCACCGGATGTACCGCCTTATAGTTTGAAGCATGAATTTGAAAAAAGAAACACAGAATTAAGAAGAATTCGCAGGTATCTGAAAGAAAAGCGACAAAAAAATGATTTTGAACGATTTCTACATAAGCATTTTAATTATTTTTTTGAAAAAGCACTTGAAGTGGAAGAGGAGTGGAGAGCGTATGAAGCTTTCTGCGTAAAGCAGTCAGATACATTGGCGTTTTGTCATGGAGATTATCAACATCATAATGTCTGGTTGTCTTACCATGATGTGATGATTTTACAGTTTGAAAAATTCTCAGCAGATTTACCGTGCAGGGATTTATATTTATTTATGAGGAAGTTTCTTGAAAAAAATAATTGGAACATAGAAACCGGTCGAGAGATGTTAGAGCTTTATGAGAAGGAAAGAGAATTAACCTGTGCAGAACGAATTTCCATGATTTATCGATTTGCGTATCCGGAGAAGTTTTGGAAAATAGCCAATTATTATTTTAACAGCAAGAAGTCCTTTATGCCTGAGAAGAATACAGAAAAACTGGAGCGATTGCTGGAGCAGGATAATGACAGAGAAAAATTTATAAGTGAAATATTAAGAAAAATTGTCTGATACTTGACAAATGGGCTCTTTGAGGATATAGTTAAAAGCAAAAGCGCCGATATCGGCCAACTTTTCACGTAGAGTAAGTAGGAGGAGCAAAAATGAATAAGACAGAATTAATTGCAGCTATGGCTGAAGTTAGCGGCGTATCCAAAAAAGATACCGAAGCTGTTTTAAAAGCATTTACAGAAGTGGTTTCCAGTGAACTTAAAAAAGGCGAAAAAATCCAGTTAATTGGTTTCGGTACTTTTGAAGTATCTGAAAGAGCTGCTAGAGAAGGTAGAAACCCAGCAACAGGTGAAGCAATGCAGATTTCTGCTGCAAGAGCACCTAAGTTCAAAGCTGGCAAGGCATTAAAAGATTTGATCAATGCTTAATTAGCGATTATGGAGCCTGCAGGGCTCCATTTTTGTGTTAGAGGGTAATATGAGATTAGACAAATATTTAAAAGTAAGTCGTCTGATTAAAAGGCGCACAATTGCAAACGAAGCATGTGATGCAGGGCGTGTTTTTATTAATGATAAACCGGCCAAGGCATCAGCAAATGTAAAGGTGGGGGACACGATTACTATTTCTTTTGGCAATAAAGAGGTAAAAGTAGAAGTTTTGGATGTGACAGAGACTGTTCGCAAAGAAGAAGCAAAAGAATTATTTAAATATTTATCTTGAAAGCGTACAAGTTGTTCTAAGAAGGAGCCGGTCTTCATACAATATAAAAAGTGTATGGAGGAAACAGGTATATGGAAGATTTATATAAGCAGGGTAAAGGTTTGCATAAGCTGACATTGACAAATAGAGGCGCCTTGGTCGTTAATGGTGTAGTGGATGTAATCAGTTTTGATTTAAATGAGGTTCTTTTGGAGACGGAAGCAGGGATGCTTACGGTAAAAGGACAGGATTTGCATGTAAATCGTCTTACTTTGGAAAAAGGCGAAGTGGATATTACCGGTATGGTTGATAGTTTGCTATATTCCGATATATCCAGTTATGGACAGAAAGCAGAATCTTTTTTTGCCCGCCTGTTTCAATAGCAGAATATGTCCGGCTTTTCTTTTTTAGCAGAGGAGAGCGCCATCTTGCTTTATGCAGGGGTGCTGGGTCTTGAATTGGGACTGATTTATGATTTCTTTCGAATAATTCGCAGAGTTTGGAAGTGCAATCTTTTTGTTACGGCATGTATGGATCTGATTTTTTGGATATTTACCGCGGGCAGAACCTTTTATATCATGCATACACAAAGCAATGGAACGTTGCGTTGGTTTGCTATATTGGGTGTATTGACGATTCTTTTTTTGTATATGAAATGGTTTAGTACATACGTAGTGAAGATAGGCGTTTTTGTGTTATCGCATGTGAAGTCCGTTATGGATTGGCTTAAGAAGTTCTTGACGAAAGTTCTAAAAATGTCTATTATTAAGTTAGGTAAGCATTCACGAAAGGGGGATATGCATGGCAAGAAGAGCGGCATATCAGACGAGATATCACAATAAAGCTGCTATATACATTGTTTTGGGAACGGTACTTGTTTTTGCGGTAGTATTATTTATAAACTGCCATTCCCTAAATGAGAAGAAAGAGCGATTGCTTAAGGAGCAGGTTCAGAATGAACAGGAGTATGCAGAAGAGCAGCAGAGAACCTCAGAAATTCAGGAACTGGAAAAAACTACGCAGACGATGAAGTATTATGAGCAGGTTGCTAAAGAGCAGTTGGGTATGGTTTACGAGGACGAAATCATTTTTAAGGAAAAAAGTAAATAAAATAGGTTTTTAAGGAGTTCCGTGTAGAAAAAAGCATGGAACTCTTTTTTAATTACTGTTTTGTTTCGACAGTCTTTTTATCTGAGAAGGCTTATACTATATCCTTGAAAAAGCATTTTTGGGGGAGGAAGTATATGAAAAACAAAGACAGTTACATAACAGAGCAGACCATTATTACATTACCGGAGTATGGTATTCAAAAAATAAAGCATTGTGCGGATTCTTACCGTAATATTGCAAAAATTTTCTTGAATTTTCAGGGGGCATCAGAGCAAAGCAAGGCGCAAAATCGTCAGGGAATGATTTTTCAAAGACAGATGATGGAAAACCAGTATTTTATGGCAGAGCAATTTTTAAATATGGCGGACAAGTTATCTCAGGTTGCTACGGAAAGTTATCAGTTTGTACCGGAAGAAGAAAAGCAATTTAAACAGTTGGCACGTTATTTAAAAAGGGAAGGTGTGGAGATAAAGCACATTTATTTTATGGAAAATGAAAATCGGGATGGTGTGTTGGAAATTACCATGAGAGTGGCACAAAATAAAGAAAGAATACCGGTTACCGATATTGCGGAAGCACTGGGTTTATATTATGATATGAGGCTGAAGCCTTCCATAAAAAGCGGATATTTTGTGGAGCCGGAATATCAGAGTTTTACCTTTATTCAAGAGCCAGCCTTCATGGTGTTGTCAGGGCAGGCAATGGCCATAAAAGATGGAGAAGAAATTTCAGGGGATAGCATTCTGGTCTCTGAAGCCGTGGATGGACATATGTATTTTCTTATGGCAGATGGTGTAGGAAGCGGACGAGAGGCTAGTTTACGCAGCGAAAAAGTGTTGGATTTTATGGAAAAATTTTTGGCGGCGGGATATTCCAAGGAACATGCAATTCAAATATTAAACGGTCTCATTTTGCAGGACGGCCAGGAGTCAGCCATGTCCACACTGGATGTATGTGACATGAATTTGTATAAGGGAGTCTGCGAATTCAGCAAAATCGGTGCGGCAGCAAGCTATCACAAACGTGATTATTTAGTAGAAAAAATATGGATAGAAAATTTACCATTGGGTGCCTTTGGGACAATGGACTTGGATGTGGCAAGGCGCAGGTTAGATGAGGGGGATTATATAATTATGCTGACAGATGGTATTTTGGAAAGCCTCATCACGTTGGGACAGGAAGAGAAGCTGGTGGAATATATCAGTAAATTATCCGTTAAAAATCCACGGGAAATGGCACAGAAAATTCTGCAGTACTGTATAGGTATTTGCAGAGGGAATATTCGTGATGATATGTCGGTACTGGTATTTGGAATGTGGAAGAATTAAGAAACTTGATTTTCTGTCCTTTTTTATATATAGTTATATATATGGTAAATTTTCGTAGAAAAGAAGTTGGACATGAGATTAGAGAAAAAAATACGACATTATATTGAAAAATTTCATTTATTGCCGATAGGAAGTGGTGTAGTAATTGGTTTGTCGGGTGGCGCAGATTCGGTGGCACTTTTAGAGGTGTTATGCAGTTTGCAATGGGAACGGGACCTTAGACTGGCAGCAGTGCATGTGCACCATGGCATTCGAGAGTCCGCGCAGAAAGATGTAGAGTTTTGTCGTGAACTTTGTATGGAAAAGAAGGTAGATTTTTTCTGTGAATATATTGATGTGCCCCGGATGGCAAAGGCACAGGGATTGTCAGAGGAAGAGGCAGGGCGTAATGCACGTTACCGTATTTTTGAGGAGTATCGCAGGAAGCTGCAGATGGATGTAATTGCGGTGGCACATCATCAGAATGACCAGGCGGAAACGATTCTGTTTCAGCTGTTCCGGGGGAGTGGTCTTAGAGGGATGTCCGGCATGCAGCCTAAGCGTGGAAATATTATTCGACCCTTGCTGGGTGTATCCAGAAAAGAAATTGAGGAATATTTGTGTGACAAACAAAGAACCTATGTGATTGATGAGACCAATGCCTGTGATCAATATTCCAGAAATAAAATACGTCATCATGTACTGCCGGTTGCAGAAGAAATTTCTTTTGGAGCGGCGGGACATATGAGTCAGACTGCGGGGCAGCTTGGAGAAGTTTTAGATTATATGGAGCATCAGGCGGCTAACTTTTTGGATATGCAAGGAGAATATGTGGACGGAGAATGGAGGCTTCCTGTAGAAGCTTTGCAGCAGGAGCATATTGCCTTGCAAAAAATGATTGTTACAGAGGCTTTGGCAAGGAGCTTTAAGAGTCGCAAGGATATTACAGAAAAGCATATTGACCATGTTTTACAATTGTTTGATAAGGATGGCGAAAAAACAATTCATTTACCAAATGGCGGGGTGGTAGTAAAAAGATATTTTCAGCTTATATTTAAGCAAATTATTGAAAATAATGAGAGTGATTTCTCCGGTTTTTGCAAGATAAAAATAGAACCGGACCACAGTTATTTTTTGGAAAATGGGATGTTTTTGGAAACAAAATTACTTTTTGAGAATAATTTGGAAAATGTACCCAAAAACGATTGTATTAAATGGTTTGACTATGATAAAATAATAACGACTTTGTCTTTGAGAACAAGGGAACAAGGTGATTTTTTGGTAATTCGAGATGATGGGGCCAGAAAGTCTCTGCAGGATTACTTGGTAAACGAAAAAGTTCCAAAGAGTGAGCGCGACAAACAATTGCTTATAGCAGATGGAAATCATATTCTATGGGTAATTGGTAAGCGCATCAGTGCTCATTACAAAGTCACAGAACATACGAAAAGAATTTTAGAGGTATACATAGGAGGAAAAAATCGTGGCAGAAAGAATTGAAGTTTTAATAAGTGAAGAGGTTATTGATGCCAAAATTAAAGAGCTTGGAGAGCAGATTTCCAAGGACTATGAAGGAAAGCAGGTTCATTTGGTTTGCGTATTAAAGGGAAGTGTATTTTTTATTTGTGAATTAGCAAAGAGAATTACGGTTCCGGTTACTTTAGATTTTATGTCTGTATCCAGCTACGGCAGCGATACCAAGTCCAGCGGTGTTGTCAGAATTGTAAAGGATTTGGATGAATCCCTTAAGGACAAGCATGTTATCGTAATCGAGGATATTGTGGATTCCGGGAATACCCTGAGTTATTTGCTGGAAATGTTAAATGACAGAAAACCGGCAAGTCTCAAGCTTTGTACGTTATTGGATAAACCGGAAAGACGAAGAAAACCGGTACATGTAGATTACACCGGCTTCCAAATTCCGGATGAGTTTGTTGTAGGCTATGGCTTAGACTATGACCAGAAATACCGCAATCTTCCATACGTTGGAATTGTAAAATTTGAATAGAAATAGCGAGGATTTTTTTGTTGAAAAGAAGAAGTAACAATATGTTTTGGTATCTGCTGATTGTGGGTGCATTTATAAGCTGCATTTTATGGATGAACAATTTAAACAGTCAGGCTACTCAGTATACCAAAAATGATTTTATTCAGGACGTAAATGCAGGGGAAGTGGAACGTGTTGTACTTGCACCAAGCAAGGATGTTCCTACCGGTACGGTATATGCATATGCAAAAAGCGGTGAAGGGTATAGCTTCCATGTCACCGATATCAGCCAGATAGAGGATTTGATAACGGAGCTAAATGCTGCTAATGCAGTAAATGTTCCGGTTTATGTAAGGGCTATTCCGGAGGAGAGCTGGTTTGTAAACCAATTGCTTCCTCTTTTGATTGTAGCAGCTCTGGTAATGCTGTTTTTTGGTATGATGAATGCTCAGCAAAATGGCGGTGCTAATGGAAAAATGATGGATTTTGGCAAAAGCCGTGCCAGAAAGAGTGAGAGTGATACCAAGCTTCAGGATGTAGCCGGTCTTAAAGAAGAAAAAGAAGATTTAGAAGAAATTATTGAGTTTTTGAAAAATCCTTCCAAGTTTACACAGGTTGGTGCCAGAATTCCAAAGGGTGTGCTTTTAGAGGGACCTCCGGGTACCGGCAAGACATTGCTTGCTAAGGCAATTGCGGGAGAAGCGGGCGTGCCATTTTTTACGGTGTCCGGTTCTGACTTTATGGAGATGTTTGTAGGTGTAGGTGCTTCTCGTGTAAGAGATTTATTTGAAGACGCCAAGAAAAATGCACCTTGTATTATATTTATCGATGAAATTGATGCGGTAGCCAGAAAGCGTGGTACCGGTATGGGCGGCGGTCATGATGAACGTGAGCAGACCCTAAACCAGCTTTTGGTTGAAATGGATGGTTTTACCGCAAACACCGGCATTATTGTACTTGCAGCAACCAACCGTGTAGATATTTTGGACCCTGCAATTCTGCGTCCGGGTCGTTTTGACAGAAAGATTACGGTAAATCGTCCGGATGTGGGTGGCCGTTATGACATTTTAAAAGTACATGCCAAAACCAGACCTCTTGGTGATGATGTAGACTTAAATCAGGTAGCTCAGACTACCGTTGGATTTACCGGCGCGGACCTGGAAAATTTATTAAATGAAGCATCCATCCGTGCAGCGATGGATGACCGCAAGTATATTTTACAGTCTGATATTCAGAAGGCATTTATTAAAGTGGGTATTGGATCCGAAAAGAAGAGCCGTGTCATCAGTGACAAGGAAAAACGTATTACTGCTTATCATGAAGCTGGTCATGCAATATTATTCCATGTATTACCGGATATGGACCCGGTATATACTGTGTCCATTATTCCGACCGGTACAGGTGCAGCGGGTTATACCATGCCACTTCCGGAAAAGGATGAAATGTTTCTTACCAAAGGAAAAATGAAGCAGGATATTATGGTTTCCTTGGGTGGCAGAATTGCAGAAGAGCTTATCTTTGGAGATATTACCACGGGAGCTTCCAGTGATATTCAAAAGGCTACTATGAGAGCCAGAAGTATGGTAACCAGATTTGGTATGAGCGAGAAATTGGGTCTTATTAATTATGACGATGGTCAGGAAGTATTTATCGGCAGAGATTTCGGTCAGACCAGAAGCTATGGTGAAGAGACCGCCAATGCGATTGACGACGAAGTTCGCAGCATTGTTCAGAAGTGCTATGAAGAAGCAAAAGAGATTATTTTAAAGCACGAAAATATTCTTCATAAATGTGCAGACCTTCTTTTAGAGAAGGAGCGCATTACCCGCGAAGAGTTTGAAGGCCTTTGGGAGGCATAAAATTCTAACACGAGGAAGGTAAAACGTGATGGCACTTAGCCTAGATGAAAAATTAGCATTAGACAAACAATATATTCAGGAGATGCGTCCGGTGTTTAATCGCAGGGCGCTCTTTAGTGATACCACAGGAGAGTATGTTATTCCTGCGGAGCCTAAGTTATACGAGAAAATTACCATTCGTTTTCGTGCAGGCAGGGACAATTTAGATAAGGTATATGTGATTATAAACGGCCAACGTCTTAAAATGTCTAAAGAAAGTCACGATGAGCAGTTCGATTATTTTGCAATACAGTATCAGCTTGGCGAGGAAGTAATTCACTATTATTTTGAGATGCATGTTGGATTGTTGTTTGGTTATTATGATGCCCGTGGGCTTGTAAAAGAAACCATGGAGCATATGTGGTTCAGAATTGTTCCCGGATTTTCTACTCCGGATTGGGCAAAAGGCATTGTAATGTATCAGATATATGTGGATCGATTCTTTAATGGAGATCCGACAAATGATGTGGAGACCCGGGAATATGTTTACATTAATGATTACGTGCAGAAAGTAGATGACTGGTACAAATATCCGGCTCAGATGGGAGTTCGCGAGTTTTACGGTGGAGATTTGCAGGGAGTTCTTGATAAAATGGACTATTTGCAAGAATTGGGTATTGAGGCACTGTACTTTAATCCGCTATTTGTGTCTCCATCCAACCACAAATACGATATCCAGGATTATGATTACATTGACCCGCATATTGGATGCATTGTAGAGGATAGCGGTGATGTGCTGGAAAAAGGAGAACCGGAAAACAGTAAGGCGACGAAATATATTCATCGTGTTACCGATAAAAAAAATCTGGAAGCCAGCAATGCACTTTTTATAAAAGTAGTAGAAGAAGCACATAAACGTGGTATGAAGGTAATTCTGGATGGTGTGTTTAACCACTGTGGTTCCTTTAATAAATGGCTGGACAGAGAACGTATTTATGAAAATGCTCCCGGCTACGCAGATGGAGCCTTTGTAAGTGAACAGAGTCCGTATAACACCTTTTTTAAGTTTAAGGATAATAAGTGGCCTTACAATAAAACCTACGAGGGTTGGTGGGGACATGATACTTTACCAAAGCTTAATTACGAAGAAAGTAAACAGTTAGAAGAATATATTTTATATATTGGTCAGAAATGGGTGTCTGCACCATACCATGTAGATGGTTGGAGACTTGACGTGGCGGCAGATTTAGGACACACTCCGGAATATAATCATGAATTTTGGCGCAAGTTCCGTAAGAGGGTTAAAAGCGCCAATCCCGATGCACTTATTTTGGCAGAGCATTATGGGGATACCAGACCATGGCTGTCAGGCGGTGAGTGGGATAGTGTGATGAATTATGACGCATTTATGGAGCCGGTAACCTGGTTTCTCACCGGTATGCAAAAGCATAGCGACAGCTTCCGTGCAGATTTACTCGGAAATGCAGATTCCTTCTGGTATGAGATGGCAAATCATGCCATGACCATGCCGAGCACGTATGTAGCTATGAACGAGTTGTCCAATCATGACCATTCCAGATTCTTGACACGTACAAGCCGTAAGGTAGGACGTGTTCATACGGTGGGACCGGAAGCCGCAAACCAAGGTGTTAATAAAGCAGTCATGCGAGAGGCTGTGGTAATTCAAATGACATGGCCGGGAGCACCGACGCTTTATTATGGTGACGAAGCGGGTCTTTGTGGTTTTACAGATCCGGATAATCGTCGTGCTTATCCTTGGGGAAGAGAAGACCATGAACTCATTGCTTTTCACAAAGAAATGATTGCTATTCATAAAGCACATAAGGAATTAAAGACCGGTTCTATTAAGAGCCTTGACCAAGACAACAATTTCTTGTCTTATGGTCGGTTTGACAAAGCGGGTGCTTGTGTGGTGGCAATTAATAATCGTGAAGAAGCATTTACCAAAAAAATTTCTGTATGGGAGCTGGGGATTCCAATGGATGCTAAGTTAACACGAATGATACTTAGTACAGACGAAGGTTTTACAACTCAAGAAGAAATTTTTACGGTGGAACGTGGGAAAATAACTTTGGAAATGCCAAAGAATTCTGCTATTGTTTTAAAGTATGTTAAATAAGTATGGAGAAATAAAAGGGACATTGGAGTGTGTCATATCCAATGTCCCTTGACTTTTTTTATTTAAAAAATATTTTTATGCCCTTTTCTTTAAAGAATAGCTGCCTAAGAAGCAAACAGCAGCAAGGCCAAATGCAAATAAGAAAGCATTGGACTGACCTGTCTTTGGTACGTCATCATATTCATTACCACCGGTTGATGGTGCGGCAGGTGTAGCCGGGGCAGCAGATGGAGTGGTAGAATACTCTCCTGCATTATTTTTTAATTCACCGGAACTTAGAGATAAAGCTGTAGTAAAGTTGTACAGCTGGTATTTTACACTTTTATTGTCATCATTGTGCATATAAAAATCCTTACATGTACCAACAACATTAACAGAAATAGTAGTATCATCTGTGTAGTAAATCTTTAAGTTGTCACAGTTTCCAAAGAAGTTACAAACAGAGAAATCATACAGGTAGCCATTTGTAACGTCACAGTTGATATTTGCCATAGCACCGGATAAAATGTAACAATCTTTAATACTCTTTACATTTGCAGTACAAGAGCTGTTAGCTGCAATAGTAAGATTTCCTAAATGGAAATCCAGGTTAAGTGTCGGGTTACCTTCCGGTGCGACTACAACAACGTAGTCCCCATCTTTCATTTCCAAAGTCATGTAGTACATGGATTCGCTTTCGGAGTCATCATCCCATGTAGAGCCTTCTTGATAAACCCAATCTTCGGTTGCAGCAATGTACTTAACAATGTAAGTGGTTGGTTCTTCTGCAGCTACGGTAAGTGTGCTCAGGTTAAGAGACATTACTGCCATCATAACTACAGTAAAAAAAGAAAATAATTTTTTCATAGTGAAATCCTCCTAATAAATTTATTTATCATGATAAAATTATTCTTGAATAGAAGCGTCATCCGTAATTTCCTTGGCAACGACTACAAATCGTCCGTTCTCTACATGAGAAGAACAGGTGGATAAGGTAATAAAACGGTCGCCAAACTCTGCGGTAACACCGGTATCAAAAAGTGCCAGGTTCATAATATTTTCATAGAAGTAGTTAAACTCTTCCTCTGTATCGGCCTGGAAAAATTGGTAGAATTTAAAAACAGTGTCCTTTTTACGATAAACTTGTGAGTAAAACGTAGCAATGACCTCGTACTTACGTTCACAGTCTGCCGTGAACAGGAGCATCTCCTTGTGTTGCTCGCAGTAAGTTTTGTCGGCGTAATCCGTCAAATTACCAAACATAGCACCGGACCTCATATCGTGTCCGTGGATAATAAGATTGGTAGTAAGCGGATCCAAAGCACTGTCGGTATCCAGTAAAAGAGAGCCGTTTTGATTATTTGTACCATCATAATTACGATATAAGTAGTAGGTTTCGTCGCCAGGAGTCCACATAACAGGATAACTGATAATCGTATCCGGAATATGCAGCCACGCTACAAGGTCAGGATAAGTTTCAAAATAATCTGCGTAAGGACTTATATAAGGCTCGGGCGTCGGCTCGGGTGTTGGTTCGGGCGTCGGATCCGGAGTGGACGCCGGCTCTGCCAGAGTATCTTCTGATGGTACACTTGTATCAGAAGATACAAGTATTTCCGAGTTTACGGTTTCAGAAGGAAGCCGGCTTACAGACTGCTCTGTCTTTATGGTGTCACCAATTAAATCAATAACACCTGCACAGCCAAAACATACCGCACATACACCTACCATAAGCAAAATTGTAGATAGTAATTTGTTCCATTTTTTCATGTTTACATTATACGTCAGAAGGATATATAATTGCAATATTTTTGTTAGCATTTTTGTGACAAAATTGTGAAAATTCTGAAAAATTAAGAGAAATTTAAAATTTGCAATACAGAACAAAGGGCTTAAAAAATTATTTCTCAGAAGGGAGAAAAAATGCTTGCGTTTTGTAGTTAGCTATGTTATCATAAGTACTCGTGAGGGAAACCTTTACATGGACAGATTCCCGAGAGGCCAAAGGGGACAGACTGTAAATCTGCTGCATCTTGCTTCGGTGGTTCGAATCCACCTCTGTCCATTCGACCAGCCAGTGGTCGAGCCTATATTTAGGATGCCGGCGTGGCGGAACTGGCAGACGCACAGGACTTAAAATCTCGTACGCCACTTTCTCATAAATCCTTGAAATCATTGATTTTACTGGGTTTTTAGAGATTACATTATTCAATTTTTTGATACATCCCTCACTGCATCCCTCCAAATGTAAACGGAATGCATGAGTTGATGTTATATACACACCCGCTGGTGTGGCGGAATAGGCAGACGCAAAGGACTTAAAATCCTTCGGGGGCAACCCCGTGCCGGTTCAAGTCCGGCCACCAGCATTGTGTCATTGTGAATGGAACTCGACGTTAGTTAGCGGCTACTTCGAGTTCTTTTTCATTTCCACCAGATAATAAGCTCATGATTGCATTTGCAGAATTGATCTTATTCTTATAATTTAGGTGCGTATATATATTTGCGGTTGTTGCAATATTACTATGCCCCAACCATTCTTGTATTTCTTTTAGGCTTACACCATTATCGTACAGCAAGGTTGCACAACTATGTCTCAAGTCATGAAAACGAATAAATTTCAAATTATTCTTATCACGAATCAATCCAAAATGTTGTGTTATAAAACCGGGCTTCATTAATTCTCCCAATTCATTAACAAGAATATAGTCAAGATATTCCGTAGAATAGGCATCTCCAAATATCTTTCTGTTTAATTGCTGTTGCTCAAGTAGCTTTCTTAAAGCCTTTTCGAACTGCGGGACCAAAGGTAATGAACGATTACTTGCCTTTGTCTTTGTTCGGTTTTTCTTGACCAGCTTATATTCTCCGTCAACCACTGCTTGTGTGACAACATGCTGCACCGTTATCGTTTTACGCACAAAATCAATAGCTCTCCATTTTAAGCCAACAATTTCACTTCGTCTTAATCCGTAAAAACTTGCAAGCATGACTGCCAATTCAAGTGGATCTCCTACAAAAGCCATAAACAATTCCCTAAGCTCATCTTTTGAGTAAATGGAACTTTCAAAACTGTCTTTAGAAGGCTTGTCGATCAGATCCGCCGGATTAGAGTGAATAATTTTATATTTCAGTGCGTATTGTAATGCTTTGCGGATATTAGCATGTCTGTGATAAATAGTATTTGCTGAAACCCCATATGTCTTCATTTCGAAAGAATAGTAATCTGATATCAGAAAAGGGTATTCTTCCAAATCAGCTAATGTGAATTGCTTGTTTTTGAAATATGGATAAATTCTTTGTTTGACCGAATATGAATATCCGGAAAAGGTATCTTCAGCAACATTTTTTCTGATAGACTCCAACCAGTAAATCATATAATCACAAAACAATATCTCCGTTTTGGGTTTCAAAAATAAGTTATCATCAACAGTTGGTGTTTCGTCTACTACTACAATTTGATCAGCCAACATTTTAGAAGGGATTCCTTTAACTTGAATGGCCGTCACTGTTTTGGCAGACTGTGATAATTCATTTGATGGATCAATCACCGTTGCATTGGTTTGTCCATCATTAGTTAATTCTTCTGATTCCACATCCTCTCTGTACTCCGGATGCATATCCGGTGCTGTAAATGTTTGTCTTAATTCTTGTAACATGCGATCAGCTTTACGTGCATTGCCACGAATTTTGAGTCCGGTAGAAAAAGATTTCGTTTTTCTTTTTCCATTTACATCCTTATAACTCAGAATCATTTGATAAATGCCGTTTTGCTCGCGCAGATGACCAGCTACCATAGTATTTTCCTCCTCATTGGTATCAGCTTCCATCTGCCATGACATGCACATTATAGCACAAGAATAGTGACTGCAAAAGTATCAATGTGGAATTTCTAAATAATCAAGGACAAATACTTTGGCAATTTTGAAGTTTCGCCCAATTCTAATTGACTTGATTTTTCCTTCTTTTACAAGTTTGTAAGCTACTTTTGTACTTATTCTAAGCATAGCAGCAAGTTGCTGTACCGTTAATACATCGGGGTATTCCGAAAAAGTATTCTTTTTATTATTCATGTTATTATTCCTCATAATTGTAGGTTGAGTTTATACATACCTACCACTACCGCTTCCTATGCCCAGTTGGCCACGTACCGGCTGTACGATGTACATTCAATCTGATGGGTATAGTATCCGCAGGAACCCACTCACCAGAACCACATATACATAGTGGTGTATGCTCTGTAATTGTCAAAGAGCAATTATTTGAATAACGATGGTTATTCTATGACGAAAATACAAGAGAATAACTAATAGCTTGAAAAAATTTTCAAAAAATTCACCAAGTGCATATATAGTGCTTGAGTATTGACAAACCACTATATATTGTGTTACTATGTATGCGTAATTGATTTTTATGCTTGTTAGAGTGATATTCATTCGATAAAGCATACGTTGTTTAAGATTGTATTGAAGTGTCAGAAGTACTGTGGTCTATTGTGGCAGTCTTTTGGCACTTTTTTTGTTTCATGTTAGCCTATGTGCAGAAAGGGTATGTAATGGATAGAAGAAAAGAAGGCTGGTTTTCGGGGTGTAGAGTAGATTGCTTTAAATGGTTTGAAGGTGATAAGTGGTATTTCAATATTCAATATTTTATGCCCGGTTCGTCACTTTGTAAGTCTCCTGCATTTGATAGGAGTGTGTTTATTACCGATAATGAAATAGGGAGAAATGTTATTTTTAACTGTACGGAGAGCCTTGTTGATTATGTAAAGAGATTGGATATAGATCAATCCAAAGAAGTCTTGTTGACATTTTATCATTAGCAAAGCTGTCATACTCAAAAAAATTATAGTGAATATGTGGGTTTGCCACACGTTGTATAGAATGGATCATGCCATTCTATTTTTTTTGCCAGAAATACCTAATAAGGTTTTACGCGAAAGCGGCTGGATAAAATAGCCTCCAACATGGAGAGAAAGAAAGGTGAAAAAAATGAATGAAACAAGAGTGTATGAAGACAACTATAGGGCTGTTTTCACAAGACAGGAAGATTTTCTTTCCTGTATTAACAGAATCGGTAATAACTCGTTCTGGGAAAGGAGAAAATCAAAAAATCTAAGGTTAGTACCAATGACCAGCGACAGCAAGGTTGCAGAAGAAATGCGAGAAGAGTATTTGCGGGATGGATTGGATGATCGAATCATCAATGATACAATTCTCAATACAGGGCTTCTGATACGCTTGAAAGACAAATGTTACCCTGTAAGAGCCTGTGCAATCAAAAGCATATTGGATAGAGCCGGAATCTCCGGTAACGGGCTCCGACGTGTGGATAAAAGCGTCTACGCACGTATCATTAACGATTGTCTTAAAGTAACCAACGGCGAAGCTTTGGTAAGGATATCAGAAGGAAAGGTATCAGCTGTTCTTGGCGGAGATTGTCATGATTATGCTGTACTGGATACAGAACAGATTTTCCTGCATTCTGTAGACTATCTGAATACCCATTTTAAAGGTTGCCAGTATTTGGGCGGTTTTTATGAGCATGAGATGGTTTCAGCATTATGGGAATTAACCGGTAATGATGAGATGCTGGACGCATACCGCACAGAATTGCGGTTGCATGGTAAGCAGACGGAAGAAATGAAACCCATGGTCAGGATTACAACATCTGACACCGGAATGGGTGGAGCTAATATTTATCCAATGTTGGTTTCAGAAAACGGTAGATGCACCATAAACTTGGGAAGTCCTTTAAAGCTGGGACATAGAAATGGAACGAAAATCAGTGATTTTGATGAACAGCTTAAAATGTTGTATAGCAAGTATCAGGCAGCAACAGGCAACTTGATCAAGCTATTGGACATTGAGATTCTGCATCCTGTAAATTGCATGAAGGGAGTGATGGATAAGCTTGGTATTGCAAAGAAATATAAAGCAGAGGCGGTAGATCTGTTTGTTGCACAGTACGGTGAAGACGCCTGTACAGCACATGATATTTACTTTGGAATATCCGAGATCCTTTATATGCTTTCATGTGAAGGAGAAGAAGGCAGTAAAATCGCCAAAATGGAGGAAATCATAGCAAGGGCACTGGTAATCAATTGGCATGAGTATGATATTCCCGGTAGTTATGCGTGGTAGATAATGATAAGAAATGCAAAATATTAGGTGATGAATGAAAGAGAGGGAAATCCTTCTCTTTTTTTCATTGGAAAGGAGTTATATGAGTTTGAATTTGAATTATCAGCCGGAAGTGGTTGTAGTTACCGAAAATTTAAGTCGGGAGGATTGGTTAAATTACCGAAGACTGGGTATCGGAGGCAGTGATTGTGCTGCAATTATGGGTGTTTCCCCATTTTGCACAAAGCGTGATCTGTATTACGACAAGATCGGTGTAAAACCAGTCATGGATGAAGAAGAGTCCAACTGGGTAGCAAAAGAAGTGGGACACAGACTGGAAGATCTGGTTGCAGAGATTTTTTCCAAGAAAACCGGATTGAGAGTATTTCCTGTCAGGAAAATGTTCCGCCATCCACTATATCCATTTATGTTAGCAGATGTTGACTTCTTTATTGAGTTTCCGGACGGCACATACGGTATTTTGGAGTGTAAAACCACCAATTATAACTGCCAGGATAAGTGGGCGGATAATACAGTCCCGGTCAATTATGAATATCAGGGAAGGCACTACATGGCGACCATGAATATTAACAAGGTCTATTTTGCCTGCCTGTATGGCAATAACGAAGACGAATTTATTATCCGGTACATGGAGCGTGATCTGGAAGTAGAAGAAGATATGATCGCTGAAGAAGAATTCTTCTGGCTGGAGAACATAAAGAAAAGAGTGGAGCCGGAATATACAGAGAAACCTTCTCTGGTTCTGGAAAGTATCCGCAAGCATTTTGGCCCGGCAGATAAGGATGCCGATAAGGTAATTCTTAGTCGCAGTCACCTGATAGATCTGAAGAAATACATGGACCTGAAGGCGGAAAAGGCAAAGCTTGAAAGCGAAGCAAAGAAACTGGATGAGCGTATGAAAGAGGCATATCTGGGTATTGTGGAAGAGCTGGGAGTCAGTTGTACCGGAATTCTCCGGGATGGAAGTACCGAGTATGTGGTTACATATAATCCTGCCTATCGGACTGGCATTGATAAGAGTAATCTGGAACGCTTAAAGATTCATCACCCAGATGTGTATGATGATTTTGTTACAACCACAGAGAGCAGACGGTTTGCTGTAAAGAAGAAAGGAGCAGCATGATGGCTAAAATATTTGATAAACAGGATCTGATATATATTTGTTCCCCCTTGTCTTCACCCACTAAGGAAGGTATTCAGAAGAACATGGCAGGTGCGAAATATTATAGCTGGTATGTCGCAGTGGAACTTGGTGGCAGGACCATAGCACCCCATAGCTTTTTACCGGATTATCTGGATGACCATATTCCACAGGAAAGGCAGGTTGCTTTGGACTTTGGATTGTCAGTCTTGAAGATTTGCAAGGCATTGGTAGTCTGTGGTGATATTATAAGCTCCGGTATGGCCGGAGAAATCCGCAAGGCGAGCGAATGGGGGATAAAGGTATACAGATTCAGGATAGATGGTGAAAAGGCCGTATTAAGGGAAATGGAGGCATCAGAAGATGGTATGCAGATATGTGAGAACCATATTTCATAACAAAGAGAACGGTTATTGCATTTTTCTTTATGAAACAGAGGAAGATACCGTACCTGAGCAGGTAAAAAGCAAACAAACCGGAAAAACTATCCGATTCACGGCGATTGGCAACAATCTGCCGGATACGGATAGTGTAGAGTTGAACATGCAGGGCAACTGGGTAAAGAGCAAATTTGGTCTGCAGTTTAAGGTGGATACCTATGAAGAGGTTCTTCCTCAGACAATAGAAGGAATCACAGGATATCTTTCAAGCGGACTCATCAAAGGGATTGGACCGAAAATTGCAGAACAGATTGTAGATAAGTTTGGCTTAAGGACATTTGAAATCTTTGATCAGTATCCGGACAATCTTTTGCAGATTAAGGGAATAACGGCACAGAAATTAAAACGGATCATGGATTCCTATCATAGCAGCCATGCAATACGTGATCTGGCAGCTTACCTGACACCATTCCATGTAACACCGAATAAAATCCAAAAGATATATGAGCATTTTGGCTGTGAGGCATTGGAAACAGTGAAAAAGCAGCCCTTTATGTTGTGCCAGATTAATGGCTTTGGTTTCTTGACGGTGGATGAAATTGCAAGATCTAACCGGTGCAGATTAAATGATCCAATGCGTATTGAAGGGTGCATCCATTATTGCATGGAACTCATTACGCAGGAAGGACATTTGTATCAGGAAAAAGAAGAAATACAGACAAAAGTATGGGAGCAATTAAATCATGGTTACAACAAGGAAGTTGTTAGTGAAGCAGAGATTTCCAGAGAACTGTATCGGCTGGTAAAAGAGAAGGTGCTGTATTTTGAGAATGGAGCACTGTATCCTGCAAAGCTTTACAAATATGAATGTGAGGCTGCCAAGAATCTTGCTGAATTGTTGGTACAGGAAACAGAGGATATGTCACTGATCGATGCTTTGATAGCTGAGGCACAGAGAGAATTGGGAATTCTATTAGCTGCAAAGCAAGTGGAAGCAGTAAGAAAAGCTTTTTGTCACATGATCAGTATTATCACTGGAGGACCGGGAACTGGAAAAACAACGGTACAGAAAGTGATTTTGTATGTCAGTAAAAGATTAGGCAAAGAGCGTATGTTGCTTACAGCTCCTACAGGCAGAGCAAGCAGAAGAATGTCGGAGAGTACCGGTTATCCGGACGCGAAGACTATGCATAGTGCCATGGGATTGAATGGTGACCAAGACAGTGAAATTGCCATCGAGCAATTTGAAGAAGAAGGTGTCCTTGCAGATGAGTTTACCATGTCTGATATGTGGCTGTCATGGGTGTTCTTTCGACATATAAGAAAAGGCACACGGTTGGTACTGATTGGAGATGTGAATCAGCTTCCAAGTGTGGGCCCTGGAAATGTATTCAGAGAACTTGTGATGTGTGGTGTGATTCCTGTAACTGTGCTGGATATGGTATTCCGGCAGGCGGAGAACAGTAGGATTGCTATCAACGCTCACAAGATGTTGGAGAATAATGCACAGCTTGATTATGGTGAAGAATTTGAGTTCATTCCTGTAGACAGTGCAGCGGAAGCTGCAGAAAGAATAGAGGAAATCTATTGCAGGGAAGTAAAGAAGTATGGCTTGGATCATGTACAGGTACTATCGCCCTTCCGAAAAAGAGGAGAGGCCAGTGTGGACGCCTTAAATGCAATGTTATGGGAGAATATGAATCCTAAAGCAGAAGATAAGGCAGAAATAAAAGCAGGAAAGCGTGTTTTCCGCGTAGGAGACCGTATCATTCAAAATAAAAACCAGAATCAGATCAGTAATGGTGATATTGGTTATGTGGAGGATGTTTATAAGGATGAAGACGGGGATACTTTGGCAAAACTAAGGTTTTCTGAAGGCAGAACGGTTGATTACAGTGGTGATGAACTGGATCTGATTGAGCACGCATATGCGACTACGGTACACAAGAGTCAGGGATCCGAGTACAAGGTGGTTATTTTACCATGGTTGCCTATGTTCTATGTGATGCTTCGACGTAATATTCTTTATACAGCCATTACCAGAGCAAAAGTCAGTGTAAAGATAGTTGGCAGTAAAGATGCAATATATAAAGCAATCCATAATACAGAATGCGACAAACGAAATACCAGACTGGGTGAACGGATTATTAGGGAATATAACAGATTGATGGAAGAAAAGAAACCGCGTATCATCCGGCCAATAAGTGATGATTATGAGGAGTATGAACAGATGGTAGTTAATCTGTAGAATAGGAGTTACAAAATGAAAAAACCAGAATTTAACGAAAAGATGTTGCAAAGGATTGAGGAAATCAAGATGGCAACATACAAATATTTACAAACTCTTTTAGAGGTAGATGATAAAGAGATGGAAGCTCTGGGGTTATGGGAAGATAAAATTCTGCAGGAGTTGTCCGCATATGCTACACATATGTTGGAAAGAAAGAACATGTTTATCTGCAGCCCTTATATTTTTGAGGAGTTTAAGATTCCGTACTTGTGTACGCTTGCAGAATGTAAGTGTAGAAAATGCACCAGACAGGATGCCTTTATGCACAAAGAAAGAATGTGTGCGTATATTGAAGATGTTCTGAAGGGTGCGGGTTTTTCCATTCTTGAGATAACGGAAGAGGGAATTGTTATACGGGAAGATAATAGGAAGGAATCATTTCTGATCCGTATAACCCAGAAGGAGGACGAAGCGGATGCAAAAGACGGATTACAAAAAAGAGTTCATAAAAACCTTTGATATGTTTAGGGGAAGATATTCCAAATGGCAGGTGTGGAATGATTTTTTATATCTGACCGCTGTTTCCATGGCAAATCTGTTTCCGACAGCAGAAAAACAGAAACGGGAAGCACAATATTACGAAATCTGGAATAAATATCCGAAAGAACTTCAGAAACTGTTTCCTAGCCTTATAGACATTGTTACAGCTGCTTTAACCGAGAATGCCGAGCAGGATTTTTTGGGAACATTGTATCATGAGTTGAGACTGCATCAACAGCAGAAAGGGCAGTTTTTTACACCTTATGATATCAGTAGATTTATGGTAGAAGTTCAGTTTTGTGGCAATGATATGATTGAAATGAAGAATAAGCAGTATATCAGTGTAAACGATCCGGCATGTGGTGCGGGATCATTATTGATCGCTTTTGCTAATGTGGCAAAACGTCACGGTATCAACTATCAGAAAGACGTATTGTTTGTGGCTCAGGATATTGATCAGACAGCGGCGTTGATGTGTTATATACAATTGTCATTACTGGGATGTCCTGCCATTATCATTGTTGGTGACAGCCTGTTAAAACCAGATATGCATCCGGATAATTCTCTTTGGTTCACACCATTTTTTCAATTAAACAGGTGGAAGTTCAGAGATATATTTGTAGATGCAGCAGCCAGTGGCAGTTAAAGAAAGTTACAAAATAATAACAAAAAGTTTCAAGTAAATGAGTGGAAGCAGGTATTTATTATATATCTGCTTCCTATATGGAAGGAGAGATTAAGATGAGTGAAATATTAGCAGCTGGAACTGGATCTATGTATGATGAAGTTCAGGCAATCCAGAATTTGAATAAAGTAGATGGATTTGATCCGAGAAGATATATGCGTTTGATCGGAGAAGAAGGACAAACAGGTAAGTTGTATCTGGATGTAGCGTTCAGAAAGCTGTGGTTTCGGTTAAAGTATCCGGAAGGAAAATCTGAAAAGAAGATATTGAAGGTAACAGACCAAATGGTGATTGTAGAAGCAAGAATATATTTGGATCGCAATGATCCGGAAAATAGTTTTGTTGCAAATGCCTTTGCCTGTAAGTATTTTACAGATGATCCACAGTTTGGCAATAAATTTGTGGAACTGGCAGAAACCGCCGCTGAGGGACGTGCTCTGGCAAATGCGGGTTTTGGATTACAGTTTGCGGATAAAGAAGGCGATTTGGATCCGGAAGTGGCAGACGCACCTTTTGATGCAAAATTTATTGCAGGCAATACGGGTATGTCCCATTTTGATGAAGCTGGTGAAGAAATGATGCAGCAAACGGATGCAGATGAGCAGTCTGATATGATACCGGGACAATTTGGAATTGAGTCTTATATCCCGATGCCAGGCGAAGCGGGTGGATCTGTAGCAAATTCAATGAATAGTAGACAGATGACGGAACCAGTGCAAACTACAGTGCCGCAGCAGAACTATATGAATAGACAGCCGGCAGCAAATAATCAGGTTCAGAACCCGGCAATGTCAAACGTGGCACCAAGTATACAGCCACCAGCAGGAAAAGCTCCACAACAGATTGTAAGACAGCCGGAAATCCGTAAGGATATGCCTTTTGAACAGATTTATTCATTGCTGACTCCGGAAACTGCAGCGGCAGTGGTAATTAACATTGGTTTCAATAAGGGTAAGACACTGGGCCAGATAGCAGTAGAAAAGCCTGCTTCTCTGGACTGGTATGTGAATGCATATGAAGGTCCGGATAATCTGCTCAGAGCAGCTGCAAAGTATCTGATGGATGCAGCTCTCCAGAAAGCAAGTTAAATACAATAATGCGGGTAGCCCAAAGGATAAAAGGGCTGCCTGTATGGAAAGGGGGAGGCTTTGGATAAGGAGTTTCCTTTTACTATCAGGGATATTGCATACCTGTTAAATCTTTATGTGCGACATAAGGCGGCAGCAAGTTGGGATACGGACTGTCCGTTTTGTGGCGGAAAAGGTAAGCTGAATTTGAATCTGCAAAAGAACGTCTTCCGTTGTAACCGTTGTGGAGAAAACGGAGGTATGCTTGCTTTATATGGTAAGGTGTATGGTGTAGATAATAAAACAGCGAAAGAGGAAATTGAAGATACTTTGGGCAGGAAAGAACAGGCTCCTGTATATGAAGTCAGAAAAAAAGGCATAGAAAAGCCGGTAGATGAGATTGTCAATGCACGGCTTGCGTCTGTAGAAGACAGGAACCGTACCTACAGTATGCTCTTATCTATGCTGGTCCTGGCTGATACACATAAGGAAAACTTGTTGGAGCGTGGGCTGAAAGAAGAACAGATAGAGCAGAATGGCTATAAAAGCACCCCGGTGTTTGGCTTTAAAAAGCTGACCAAGCGGCTAATGGATGCCGGATGTAAGGTAGAAGGAGTTCCCGGTTTCTATCAGGATGAAGACGGAGAATGGACTATGCATTTCAGTAAGAAAACTGCCGGCTATTTGGTTCCATATCGTGATACAGAAGGCAGAATACAAGGATTACAGATTCGATTGAATCAGCCTTTTGATGGCTGTAAGTATATTTGGGTATCCAGTGTGAACTTTCATATGGGTGTTTCATCCGGAAGCCCAGTACATCTTGCCGGTGAATTGGGAGCAACCGTCGTATACATAACGGAGGGTGGCCTCAAAGGAGATGTGGCACATGCACTGAGCGGAGAGACATTTGGATGTATTGCGGGAGTAAATCTCTATGCGAATTTGCCGGATTTTCTGAAGATGATGAAGCAGCATGGAACCAAATATGTTTATGAGGCTCATGATATGGAGAAACGTATGGAAACCATTTGCTGCGGGGACTATAGCGAAAAATGTACCTTATGCGAGCATTACAAAGGACAAAAGGTTAGAAACGATTTTGTGTGTCCTAAAAAGGTACAGAAGAAAAAGAACATACAGAACGGATGCCTGAAGGTGGTAGAGTTTTGCAGAGAGCTTGGACTTCCGGTTAAAACACTAACTTGGGATACCGATGAAAAAGGTCGCTGGAAAGAAAATATAAAGGGGATAGATGATTACTTGTTCAGTCTGCCTCAGAAGAATTGACAGGAAGTGACTCGCTCGAAAGAGTGGGTTGCTTCTTTTTTTGAAAATATTTAAAGAAAAAGTTGTGTATTACGTAATCAGTGCGTATAGGGTACATATAACAATAAAAAAGGAGAGTTATAACAATGATGTATCACAAATTAGTTATACCAGTAGACCATGGAAACCAGAATATGAAAACCGAGAATACGGTATTTACATCCGGATTATTGGAAAGTGACTGCAAGCCAATGTTAGGGGATTATGTGTTTTATAAGAATCGCTATTACAGTTTAACGGATCAGAGGATTCCGTATATGAGGAACAAGACGGAAGATGAAAGATTTTTTATTCTGACGTTGTTTGCGATTGCTATGGAGGCCGAAAGAGTGGGAGCCATAAGCGAGAGTAATGTATTGCAGGTATCTTTACCGGTGGGATTACCGCCAAAGCATTATGGAGCGTTATATCAGAAGTTTCAGGATTATTTCCGGAGCAGAGGCACACAGCATTTTACCTATAAGGGAAGAAATTATGAAGTGCATATCGAAGACGTAGTAGCCTTTCCGCAGGATTATGCTGCAGCTATGACTATTTATCCGAAGTTGAAGGAATATAACAGAGTGGTTACTGCAGACCTTGGAGGATTTACGTTTGACTATCTGTTACTGCGAAATGGAAATCCGGATCTGTCAGTATGCGATTCGTTAGAAAAGGGAATTATCCGACTCCACAACAATATCATTTCACGTATCAACTCAGAGTATGATGTGTTGCTGGAGGCATCGGATATTGACTGTATCATTAAGAACGAGAATACAGATTATGAGGAGGCTGTAATACGTACAGTACGAGAGATGACTAAGACATATGTAGACGATCTCTTGGGAGATCTGCGAGAACGTGGTATTGATTTAAAGAGTGTCTGTATTGTGTTTATCGGTGGTGGCTCACTACTGTTAAGAGAATACATAGTTAATTCCGGTAAAATTGGTAAATACATCTTTATGGAGGACGTGTGTGCCAATGCAAAAGGCTATAAGATGTTATATGAGATCCAGAAGAGAGGCAGGTAAATGCCATGGCAAAGAAGAATCCATACGTAACGACCATAGGATTTAACAAGGAAGATCCGGATCATGTATATGTGGCAGATTTTTTGAACTCTATGGGCAGAGGAAAGGGACAATACATAGTAAAGGCGATTATGGCGTATCAGAACCCGGAGGGAATATCTGGTGGGCATGTCGTGGTACCAGCAGTTGATTATGAGAAAATAAAGTCGTTTGTACTAAAGATCATTGAGGAAAGAATCAATATAAATTCCGATTCCGGCACGAAAGAAATTCCGAGAATTAAGCAGGAAGTAAAAGAAGAACAAGTGGATCCTGGACATCCTATAGATTTGGATGAAGATACGATTAATGATATTATGCAGTCATTGAATATGTTTAGGTGATTTATATGTGGTTTGCAATAAAAATTAATAAAGTATAATTCCTTTTTAATCATGTCAATGTTATCAGAAAGACTTTAGCGAGGCTGTAAATAATTCTGTGTCTATGGAAATTAAATCTTTCAGATAAGAATCAGATATGTAATACTTTTTGTCGAATGTTTGTATGAATCCTTTTCTCGAATTCATCTCTCTGATTATAGTATTACCAATCAAATTGGATTTATACAGAAAACTTGATTTTTTTGCATCACAATTAAGGCACTGGCAATAACCAGAAAAAATATGGGCTCCGCCCATACCCGGCCTCTGGAATAAAGTGGGATTTTTCTGGTTATAATACTAATGCCGACGGAATAAGGTTGGAACGGCGTACGTTGGAGATAGTAGCCGTTCCGGCCTTTTTTTCTTACAGATATGGTGTCAGGCGTTCAGGATACAGTACGATCAGCTGATTGAGCACCTGATCCCACCCACGATAACGCTGTGTCCACTTCTTCACCACATTTTCGCTGGCCAGATAAAGCATCTTTTCTAAAGAACTGTCACTTGGGAATACGCTTTTGGTTTTTGTTACCTTCCGGTATTGCCGATTCAATCCCTCTATGATGTTGGTAGTATACATTATGCGGCGGATATCTCCGGAAAACTGAAAAAATGAGCATACGTCATCCCAGTTATTTTCCCAATTGCTGATTGCATAAGGATACTTCTTTCCCCATTTTTCCTTAACAGACTCCAGCTGTGCCAGAGCAGCAGTTTCATTGGGGGCATTGTAGACGCTTTTAAAATCAGAAGAGAATTTTTTGAGATCATTATAATTGACGTATTTAAATGAATTGCGCAGCATGTGGATCACACACCTCTGTATTTGAGCCTGTGGGAATACAGCCTGAATTGCTTCTTTAAAGCCAGGCAGACCATCAACGCAGAAAAACAATACATCCTGTACACCACGATTTTTCAGGTCATTGAGCATTCCGAGCCAGAACTTTGAAGATTCATTTGCACCCACAGTTATGCTGAGAATATCTTTATATCCATCCATGGTAACGCCCAGAACAATATATGCAGCACGGCTGAGAATCCTGCCCTCATCCCTTACTTT
>JAFXAZ010000016.1 GCA_017521985.1 Lachnospiraceae bacterium | reverse complement strand
CTTTTCATTATTCAGCGCTCCTTCCGTCCTTAAATATGTCTTAGTACTTATATCTATAAGTTTTCTTCCCTTTTACACCCACACGAGTCTTAAAGATATATCCAGATAACGGATATTGTCCTTCATCCCTTAGAGATGCAGTTGTAATGATCAGATCACTTAACTCTTCTCCTGCAAAACAACAACAGGAAGCCTTTGCAGCCGGCACGTCTAATTTAGATAACACTTTTCCTGTAGTAGATTCAATATGTAATACAGAGTGTCCATCCCAAAGAGCCAGCCATATATCATTATTTTCATCCATACAAAAACCATCAGGCTTTCCCATTTCAGCAGGTATATTAACGAAGGTTTTACGATTGTTTATACGATTACTTGCTGCATCAAAGTCAAACACTTCTATTTTTTGTTTTACCGTATCGCAATAATACATTTGGGTTTCATCCGCCGTCCAATCAAGACCATTAGAACAGCCGCATCCATCAAAGAGTTCCGTCAACACTCCATCTTTAAGCCTGTAAAAAGCACCTTCGTTATTATTGTCTGTTGTGCCCACGTAAAAGCATCCATCCGGTCCAACCTTGCCATCATTGAATCGACGACCTTTAATTTTGATTGGTTGATGTGCAAGCACTTTGTTTCCTTGGGCATCCATCCTATAGATTCCATCTTGCATAGCCAAAAGCAAATCACCATTTTCACAGACAGCCATACAACCTATCTGCTGACCCACATTGATCTTTCTGGTTATTCGCTCTTTATATGACATAATGAAAATACACTCACCTAAAATATCCAGATATAGTAATTCTCCTGTTATTTCATTCCATATCGGGCCTTCTGCTACGATGCATCGTATGTTATTATCCAGTAATTCTAATTCTGTCATTTACACCTCCAGGTACTTCTAATTCTTTAACAATCCGTTACCGCTTCTGTCAACGGAAAGTACTTTATAGCAATCTCCTTCCACATTAAGGATTGCCGAATTATCTAAATAACGTGCTCCAAAGTCAATAGCAGTATCTATGGTAGAGGCAATCTGATTTTGAGGAGATGGTTTAAAGTCCGGTGTTTCTCCCCTGTAAACACGATAATAACAATGTTCTTCATCATCCACCGGCTGCCATCTGAGCCAATTATCATTACGTTCAACGTTTGCTGCATACACCTCTGTTTCACGAGTTTTGTAATCGGTGGTAAGGATGGTAAAGGATTCTGGTAAAAATGCATATTCCACCTCACCTGTATCTTGAATCGAAAGTGTCGTGGATGGTTCCTGAAGATCACCGAATTCATTCATACATACATTCCTGCTGTCATACTCATAAACACGTATAGACTGCTGTTTCCTGATATTCTTCAAATTAAGTTTTAACTTAAGGGGAGTAGGTTCTGTATTCCGGTTTACAACGGCAATACTTATGCTTCCATCCCGATTCATCAGTGCCGCTACATGGATCTGCGGATCATCAATTTCAATATCCAAAACCTTGGCATTACGCTTACAGTATTTTGCTATCAATCCCAGACACCAATACATTTCACGTACTGAATAATCTCCGTCATCTTCCCACTTCATCAATCCACATTTATTGTATTTTACATCCTGGGTTTCTGAGATAAAAGGTTCACACATCCCCCACTTTTTTGCATAAGGATCACGCTCCGCATAATGACATGTATATGGATCAGGATAATCTATAAAGGTCCAAATAACCATTGCAAATACGCCAGCATTTATAGCTGCTAATGCAGCATCAGCATACATTAAAGCTCCAGAAGCACCTTTTCCCGTATAATTTAGAAAATTTACATCCTTAACCACACCATTTTTACGTACTAATGAATCGGGACCGGAGATACCAAATTCCCCCAGTATAAATCTCTTTCCATCGCATTTACAACATTTGATAGCAGTATCGTAGCAAAGTCTATAAAACCATTGATAAAAGCCACCGTCATAGTTATCTACAGCAGAAGGATACGTATGTAAACAGAAGTCTTCGGTAATCCGTTTCATGTTCTCGATTGCATAATCCAAGGTGTGCCAATTGTCTGTGCTGCTGGCATCTGTTGCAAGCAACCCTACACGTAATTTACGATTTTGAAATGCCCGAAAAAGCATTTCATGATATTTCTGAAATAATGGTAGGTCTTCGAGTAATCCCCCCCAATCATTCATCGACATTTCATTAGAAAAACAATAATACCGTATTTGTTTAACATTCTTCTCATTAATCAAATAATCAAGATTCTTTGCCACGTCCTCGGCATACTGCATCCTCTCTTCATCTGAAAAATGATATTTCCCCTTAGCACAGGCCAAATAAATGGGGGTATCTGTCCACTTCTGCATTTTTTCATAGTATTCTGCAAAAGCATCCATATGTTCTTTTGTCCAGTCAGAAAAGCCACCGAAGGTGCGCATAAATCCAGGAGATATCTCTCTGTAACACTTACAGATTTTTTGGTTAAAATGCTCTCTTTCAATGATTGGATAAAACATGGCCTCGCTATTGTGAAATCCAAATCCTCCAAAATAAGTAGGAAAGTCACTCTTCGTTATTTTCATTTCTTTCATGCTAACACTACCTTTCGTATTACATCTTTGATTATTGAATGGTTTTTTCGAAAAATTCTTGTTCATGTCCATTCTCTTCAGAATGAGCCCTTTCTGAAATAGGGCATTTTCGAATTGCCTCAGCTACTGCATTGCCGAGAATTCTCACACCTTCCTCGTTAGGATGGATCATGTCATCACTAAGATACCTATCTTTCTTATTATACATTAAGGAAAACAGATCATTGATGTATATATCTTCTTCCCGAAAAGCCTCCAATACTGCAGCATTGTAACGGATAATATCTGCGTTTTTATGTGCAGGAGGCATCGGTCCAGGAAGATTCCCTTTTGCGTCACTGACCGGTGTTGTTGTTGCAAATATCACTTTTGCTCCTGTACTCTTTAATACCCGTAGAATCTTTTTCATATTCGCAACATAAGTATCTATGTCAGTAAAACAACCATCCTCCGGATAAAGTATCGCTATATCCCATAGTCCTGCATTAAAATGAATAATATCCGGTGTGGGATATTGTGTCAGCCAAAATCTGAGACTGTTTAGAACATAGGAAGAAAAACGACAATTTTCTTCCGGAGCATATATTTTATATCTTTCTCCTAGTCTCGTCTGTACCTCATCACCATAAAACATTCTTATAGAATCACCAATCAATAAGACATTCATTTTTCTTTTCACTCACGAGCCTTTCACTTATACTCAAATTCACTACACATCAAAACAAATGCACCACTACCATGTAAGTCATTGACGGCTTTCTTACGACTTATATAATATTCATAACAAGCACCATCAATACTGGTCCCTGTACAAACATCTCCAATCTGAAGACGTCCTTCTTCATCGTAATACAAAGAGCCAATTACACCCTCATATCCTTTTCGTGCATATTCATAATATTCCGCATCCAAGTATCCCTTTTTAACAGCTTTTGCCAATGCGTATGTAATCAAGCAAGAACCAGAATTTTCCAGCCAGTTGCCCTCCCTATTCTCAGTATCAATGACCTCAGCCCATCGTCCACTCTTATCCTGATACTTTACCAAGGTTTCTAAAAGTTCTTTTTCGATTGCGATAAGTTTCTGCCTCTTTTGATTCTCAACTGGGATGTAGTCGAGAATATCTGCCAATGCTGCCACATACCAGCCCATGCCTCTTCCCCAGACTTCCTGCGATTTTCCGTTTTCCTGACTGGCCCATTCTGCGACTCCTGTCTCATCCCATCCTTGAACAAGTAATCCCGTTTTTTCATCCTTCATATTTTCATACATAAGGATAACTTGTCTGGCTACCATATCAAAAAACTCTGGTTTTTGATATTTATCTGCATACATTACTGTAACTGGACCTGCCATGTAAAGTCCATCCAACAACATTTGATTTGGCCGTATGTACCCATGCCAAAAACCGCCTTTTGAATTGGTGGGATAGTCCTTCAAGCTTTCAACTAAATGCTTTACAACCATCAGATATCTTTCATCTTTTGTCTCTTCATACAAAGGATACATAAGTACTCCTGGTTGCCTGAAATCGATATGTTCCAAAGAACACCAACCATTCTCTGACTCACTTATTATTTTGCCATCTTCATCAACATGAGAATCCACCCAAACCTTTACATAATCAAATAATTTCTGCTCTCTTGTCCTTTGATAAATTCTATTCACCCCAGATAAAAACAACCCCTGATTATAACAAAATAATCCTTCCCCGTCATAGTATGGCGGTAACTTTTCCGGCTCATATTTCTGCATGATGGTTTCACATGCCATTCTTCCATACTCAATCGGTGTTATTCCTTTCAATTTCATCTCTTCTATATACACTTTAATGCCTCCTTGATAATATATTGGTGATATATCATAGAACATAATATCGTCATTATCACCCAAAAACTTTCTAGTAGCTTCTTCGTTAAAACAGATAACATGTTTTTTACCATCTTTTATATAATACATTCCCTGTTGTCCATTAAATGGAATAACGATATCACCAATCAAGAAACTTTTCTTTGCTCCCTAATTCATTATAATTTTTCGATTCCCTTACCGCTTGAGTCAAATCATAAGTCTCTTAATTCTCAATTACCATAAATATTTTCAACTTGTAAATTCTGTATATGTCGTGCATCATTCAAAATTTCAAATTTAGGTGATACGATTGTTCCTTCTTCATCAGAAAAGCTTACTGTAGTAATTCCTGTAAACTTCGGTGACATGGCATGACAGACAAAGGGAAAAGGAATATTAAAAAGGTGCGCAAGCATAGCACTCGACGAACCCGCATGGCTAAACATAGCAATGGTTTTCTTTGTAGTCTCTCCTACACGATAAAAATCTCCTTCCCTTTCATAACCCAAAGTACTAAGCCATGTATCCATGCTCTGCGAAACATTCCTCACATGGCTGACTACTTTGTTGCTACTAAAAGGCTTCCTATCCATCCATTCTGTATACATTACCGGTTGTCCTCTTGTCACCATATCTTCAACTGTATACCATGGATTTCCATTTTGAAATATAGGTTCTCCATCTATGCTGCCCCAGTCGATTTCTCTGGCAAAATCACACCTTTCGATACTAAGAGTAAGCTCTCTCGATATATACTCTGCGGTTTCTAAAGCTCGTCCACAGGAAGATGCATATATTTTTTGTATGCCTTCTTCTTTTAACCGTATTGCAGTAGCTGCTGCCTGTTTATGTCCTAACTCTGTAAGACAATCCATTGAATAATCTGGATGTCCATGTCTGACAAAAATAATTCTCATATTTCCTTTACTCCAAAACGTTACCTAAAAAATAGTCCTTGCCTGTTTTTTAGATAATTACAGTTATAAATCAGCTTACAAGTCTCTATTTGCATAACAGATTCTGTTTCAGCACTAACAAATATGAGGGCACATATCTTTAAATATACGGATTACCTCCAACGAACATTCAAAACTCAAAGCAAATGCTGAGAAATCTAACCTAGCAGCAAACAGTATCTCTATACCACTCTAAAAAAAATATATTGTACTTTAATATTTCATGGGACGTTTATCCGTAATTCCAGAAAAATCGGGAATTTTCCATGATTTATTGTAATTCAAAAGCCCTAGATCCTGGGGTGTTCGGTAATCTGGTAAATTATCATGTTTCGTAAACACCTCACGTATTGCCTGTAAATACTTAAATCCGAATCCGTGACTCGGCGCAATATAATGCCCTTCATCCCACTCATTCCAATTGTCAATCATAAATATACGTTTGCCCCATGCACCATCTGGAAGTACGTCTGTCATCTTCTTCATACGATGAATCAGACATCTGAAATTATCAGGTGAAAGATACCATGTTTTAAGTTCGCGATAAACATCATAGCCACGCTCTGCCCAGCGCTCTGTAAGTCTTGGGGCACAGTCCCAAAAACACGATGCCGTTGCAACGCGACGCATTGGATCACTTTCAAGATATTCATTTAAAATCTCACACTGCGCATTAATGACCTCTTCCTCATCTGGCATATCCTCATCTGGTGCATACCCCGAAACGTAACCAAATCGAAAATCATAACCACGAGCAATACTCTCATCAACTACTACTTTTTCATGAGGCGGATCACAAAGTCCAAAATACATTCCTGAAAATCCGGCATTTTTTGCGTATTGACGACATGCATCAAACGCCAATTTCTGTTCTTCTGGGTTCTTGAATACTTCATCAAGTCTCGGTTGATTATATATAAACATAACCGGCTTATTATCAAGAATAAGATAGTTTTCACGCTTGAAATAGTTTTCTGTCCAGAACGGCATCAGATTTTCTACAATATCAACAGCATCTGTCGTGCCCCATTTGTTATCATTCTCAAACATAAGAGCAAACTTCATCAGTTTCTGGTACCTTGCGTTAAACAACGCTTCGTGAAGTCCATGACCGCAACGCAAATCATCTTTTGTTACAGGTTTTCCCATATTATCAAGTTTTCTGTACCAACAATGAATAAAACAGTTTATACCATGCTCTACAGCCCATTTTATTTCCCAATCAGCAACAGTCGGATTTTCTTCGTCATAATAGCCCATAAGCGGTGTACGCTCAGGATAATTATGCAAATCATCAAATCCCTCATGAAGTCCTGCTGCACCTTTTTTCCATGCTGCATAGTAATGTGCTGCAACTATTCTGTCTGTAGTTGCTGGTTTGGGTTTTGGTACATAATTTTCAAGTTTAATATTATACATAATACAATACCTCTCTACATTTTCTCATATATTTTTTTACAAAAAGCCCGTATTTAAGCCATTTTGTTATATGGTTTAATAGTTATTAATAATGATCAAAGACCAATTCGTGGGCGAAAAACCACATTTCTTCTGATTCAAAGTGCCTGTCATCCTGTCATAAAAGTACACAAAAAACGTAATCCTTTATTATGAAGACGAATCCATGTTCCCTGACTCATATGGTTGCTAACAGCTCATGTCTAACAGAATCATCTATCCGTTTCCAACAAGTCCTAAATTCCTTCTTCCAGCCTTCCCATAACTAAAACACCTCACCTGCACTCTAAACTTTCTTGTTCATTAAATTGAATTCTTACAGTCCTTCTATGTATGATATTCCAACGTCAAAAAATAATAACAATACTTGCAATCAGTGCAATCACTGCTGAACATATGCTCTTAAGACTTCTATGTTTTTCCATTACAGCACTTACAACAGTCGAAAAGAGAATAACTCCTCCTGTAATCATCGGGTATTGAACTGATGCCGGAAGCTTTGTAAGGGCAATCAGACAGAACATCTCTGCTAATCCATTACATACAGCATAGCCAGATGATAAGGCAAACTCTTTTGGCATAAGCAACACCATTTTTCTGTTTCTCACGCCATACCACACCAGTGCAATGCAAAACACAAATGCATATGTCATCGCAACAAAACTTCTGCTATCTGTACATTGTGCTGCATTAGACTGATGTATTTTGGATATCACTGCCATCATCCCATTACATATGAATACAGCCAAATAATAACCCACACACCTTTTTGAGCTACTTGCTTTTACAAAGGTCAACATCAAAGAAAGTGTAATTAACACACAACTTATCACTTTAGCGACAGTTACCCCCTCATCACAAAATACAATTCCATAAATCATGGGTAAAATCATCCCGCCCAGCATTGCAAAAATGGAATATACGGATAAATTTGCATTTGCAAATGCCTTCATACTAAAATATATGTATAAAATAATATCAACAGCATATAACATTGCCATAATTCCAGAAAACAGAGTTACCTTTATATGAAAATGATTCAAAATTAACATCAAGCAACCGCCTACGATTGCTACATTCATTTGAAACATAAGAGCTGAATCACAACCATCTCCTCTACTCTGCTGGAATTTTTGATTGAATATAAATTGGATTGCATAAAGCATTGCTGCTGCAATCAATAATAAATACATTGACATTTTACTATTCCCTAAATCTTCTTCCTATTACAATCACTATAATTATTTTTTCTCACTGTACTTGATTCAGCAAGTTTGTATAAAACTGTATATTTATAACACAGTCAATGTTTAACTCTGTATCACTGACTTTTTGGGATGCTTCCAAATCAGAAAAACTATGCTACATTTGCAATATTCTAAAACACATTAACCACCATATTCTTTCTTCTACAGTCTTCTCCGGCTACGCTAATCTTCCTATTCAAGCTTTTTCTGTTACAAATCCTCTTACAATCCAAGATTATTTATAAAAAGTCCCCTTACTTTTTTAAATATTCCTGAAACACGGATACATTTTACTTTTCAAAACAATCAGACATAGCCACTATAACACCCGTTACCAATCCTATTACTGCACATGCTAGAATCACGCAAGTGTTTTTTTATATCTTAGCACTTTCATATGCCTATAGGTAGCATCATTTTTCTACTTTTTGATTCAGATTGTCACATTGGAGGTTGTTGAGATAACATTCGGTATAACTTTTTCTCGTTTCTGCAGGTATTGAATTTCTTGTTATATTTTTACACGTCATTCTTCGGTATAACTAGGAATGAAGCGTTTCTGTCCAGTTCCCTTTACCGCGGAATGCTTCCCAGTTTTTACTTCATAACCCTCTTCCCTCATCTACTGTAAAAATTCTTCAAAATCTTTTGGCCTCCTTGAAAGAATCGTTTCAATGTCTTCTATGATTTTTGCCCGAATGTACCTTTTTCTAAGGAATCTATCAGTACATTTAAAATTATTATGGCTGTTGCATATGCCTGAGAATACCTAGACTTATCTTTTTCGGTCTATAAACTGATTACTTCTTCTTATTAAAAGAAATTAAACAACTCTAAAATTTTCATCGTTCTTTCTCCATCTTCATCTCCACACTTCTCTCTCTAAGCACCTTTTCCTTTTCTGTATTCATCACCTGTTCCTTAATATTTTTCTCTGCCAACCTCTTCATGGCTTCCTTCTGTACCTCATTATAGTAATCCGGGGGATGTCTATTTCCTCCCCTTAGCATTTCCCTATCCTGGTCTTCTATCTGCAATATAATATCTACTGCACGATTACCATCCGTACGCTCTGCACACACACTCAGTTCCTCCTGTAACTTTGTCTTTTCTTCTGCCTCCATACCCTGATATAAATACTCTTCAAAAATTGCATCCATTCTCTCCGCCAGTTCCTTTGGATACGCCAAATCATAACCTCACACATATACATCGGAACTACCTGACTCCACCACAGCCCAAAAAGCCTTTCTAGGCACATTACTCAGTGCTATGATATTTTCTCTTGCATACTTCGGCTTTCTCTGTAGCAGTTTCGTTATGTCGGATTTTCGTTTTTCCATAGCTTGCACTAATTCTTTATACTGCTGTACAAAGTCCTGGCTCAGTACCGCCTCCCCGGTCTTTGTTATCTCCTTTACCAAAGGAAAGCTCTCTGACGTGAGAATAATCGGATTGTGCATTCCTTTTACAAGCTGGTTCAACCTCTCCTTATCAAATCCTTCATAGGTTTTATGATAGCAGTCATACACTACATCCCGGACCACACCATCTGCTCCCCGCTTCGGTCTTCTGCCCACAGAATGGGTTGTAATTCCTTTTCATCTACCGAGATAATCTGTTGCAGCAAATAATTCTGCAGTGCAATCTCATATTCTCTTCCAAGCTCGCCGGACAAGTTATAACACATATCTCTTTGCAGCCTCCCAAAATGCATAGACCTCCGCTTTCGTAAGATTTGATACCGTTCCATACGGCTTCTTATCCGTCATTTGGATAAATGTATCCAAATCCACCTCATGACAAGATTGATCCAAAGCAAGCTCGAACTGCTTCGTCACTTCCTTCACTCCCATCCTATCGCAATCACGATACACAAAAATTCATTACCGAAAATAAAATAGCTCGGTTGCATCGTGCTGTTTTCCACGCGCCAATGCAACCGGGCTATTCTATTTCAATACACAATTTTTTATTTTCATTTTTGAGCGAGTGATTGCTAAACGCAGACACGCTCTTTACGATCAAGTCTCACTTCAGATAATCCTTCAACAGAAAAGCACAGAAATATGGAAATGTATAAATATTATCACTATATCCAATATTACCCGAAGTAAACTTAATACCATACTTAATATCCGGATAACTGTTACTCTTAATCAACGTTCTGAGCGACTTCGCCGTTCCATTTGTTGCCTTCACTTCCACCGGCAAAAGATAATCCTTTGTTCTGACAAAGAAATCCTCTTCCAGATAAGAATCCTCTTTTTTGTAATAATACAAACCATATCCACATTTTATCAGTGCTTCTCCCACAATATTCTCATACAAAGCACCTTTATACACACCAAGATTCTTGTTTGCTCTTAAATCCTCCTGCGCTTCTTCATCCAGCATGGCAACAAAAATACCGGTATCAAAAAAATACAGTTTATACTTCGATTCATCATAATTGCCCTTTAACGGCAATTCCGGAAAATTTAGACAATAACATATGTTAACAATTCCGGCATCTCTCAGCCATTCTATACACCCCCGATAATCCTTAAATCTTGCCCCACTTGCCACTTTGCTAATCTGAAATTTCTTGTTATCTTTTGCAAGTTGCATCGGTATCTGCTCAAATACATTCAAGATTCTTGTCTGATCCATACCCTCAGCATACTTACGAATATCTTCGCGATAGTCATTCAAAAGCTGCCGCTGAATATCCAATGTCCCCTCAAAAGTCCCCTTACTGATATACTCTCTTACCACCGCCGGCATTCCACCCAAGATACAATAATCCAAAAACAAGCTGCTATATACCTTCATCTCTACTTCATTAAATGGTTTTTCTGCCTTCATATGATCCAGCATATTTTTTGTATTCGAATCATCATACCCCTTAGCCCACAAAAACTCTTCAAAATCCATGGACATCATATTGTAATCCGTCTTGTAACCCACACTGTGACTCTCAATTCTCTTGTACTGAATACCCAACAAAGAGCCACTGCATATCACGTCAAAACGACCATCTGTCTTAAAAAACTTTAATGAGGCAGCAATTTCCGGAAATTCCTGAAGTTCATCAAATATCAGTACTGTCTCACCGGCCTCAAACTTCTTTGAAGGGTCCATTCTGGATATATTTCGGATAATATCATCTGTCTTGTATCCATCTTCCGTAATCAGCTTATACTTCGGTTCTTCCACAAAATTGAGATAAATTACACTTTTATAATTTTCCTCTGCAAAACGACGTATAGACTCCGTCTTACCTACCTGCCTTGCTCCCTTGACAATCAGAGGTTTTCGTTCTGCATCCTTCTTCCAACATACCAAATAGGTATCAATTTTACGATTCAAATAAATTTCTGCCATCTCATAACCCTCCTGTTTCTATAGTATACAAAAAATGAGGGAAATATTCAAGTTTAATCACAAAAAAATGAGGGAGTTTTAGTATTGTTATTACAAAAATCTGTTTATTAACATTCCAATAGTTTTAATTTCACATTACATTTTTATTTCCAATAAAGAAAAAAGACACCACTACTTATATCTTTATAAGTAATGATGTCTTGAACTTTTTATTTATCCAAACTCTTCATCGTAGGGAGCTCGGTGGCATAAGATGCAAAACTCTGTATAAGCCTATATAAACCTTTATTACCACACCTTATTTAGGGGTCAAGCCCAAAAGCTCTGCATAAATCTGTGTAAATTGTCGTAAGATAGTCGTGCAATTATCGTAAATCCTAAACACACTCTCACCAAATATTCCTCTACAACTCTTCTCACGTCTATAAATCAAAAATCAAAACCAAACAAATTATCTTTTTCCGATAAAATTATAGCATGATTCTTAACAACATAATCAATGCACTCATCATACCCACCGAGCTGATATTTATTAAGAGCTATAATCACTTGCTTATCTGTTTCTACTGCAATCTCACTAATTGCCGTTAACATACCGACTATTTGTCTCGGGTCAATGCCATTATAGCACGCTGAATCTTGTAATAAAAATTCAATCTCAGAATTATACTTACATATAAGATAATCCATCAAAATTTTTTTTACCTCGCCAACCCCTTCTCCGGTATCTCCTTTGATACTAAATTCAAACTTTACTGGTCTTTGAGTCAAATGTTTCTTCCCTACTTCAATATCAAAATACGAATCCACCTCTTCATCATAAATGTCCTGAATCAATCCATAAATAAAATCTCTATATTCACTAACGAGCGTATCATAGGCTTTTCTACTTAGATTTGCTTTTCCAAAACATTCGGTCAAGTTATCCGACTCACTTGTAATAATATCATTTGTCTCTTTCACTTGTGACAATTTACCTTGTTTATATGTTAGCTCTTGCAAGTCAGAATTGTATTTCCCATACAATTCTATAGACTCTTGATACACTTCATTCGTGGCAATAATTTTCCCAAGCGCATCTACCTTTTTTGATAGCTCATCGAGTTCTCCTCTCAGAGATTCCATCTCTTTTACTAATGCTTCCTTTCTTTCTCCGAGAAACAATTTTCTTTCTTCATACACTTTACGATGAAATTCTTCCACTTCCGCCAGATTCCGCTTAACCATCTCCGGAATTTCCTGCTTAACCTTTTCAAATATCAACAATAAATGTTCGCTTGTTATGTCGTTTTTCTGAGAACTCTCAATAAATTCTACCAGACGTTCACATTCCAATCTTTTTGCTTCGTATTCACGTTTTAACGCTTTTAATTTTTTACCTTTTTCAGCATATTCTTCAACAACATTCTGCTGGATTTCAGCCACCTCTATATCCTTAATTTTTTCTGAAACCCTCCGTATTTCATTCTGAAGTCTTGAAACCTCTTTATCAATATAATAGATTTCTTTAACTATCTCTGTTTCATCCCAATTTCCATAAAAAGAAATTAGTTCTTTTCTTTGTGTCTTTAAGTCCTTGATTCTGTCCTGTGACGCATATATCTTTTCCACGTCATCAATCATATCAAGCAAGCCCAAAAGTTTTAAGCAAGACACCACGTCTCCTTTGTCTGCATTTTTTCTCATGCTAATTTCCGTATACTTTTTTTCCAATAATATTTGCTTGCTATATAGCGCACGTTTGATTCCAAAAAAAGTTCTATAATCAGTCAGTGTATACATAGTATTTCCAATCATAATACCTTTATTGTCACCAAGTATCCTTGTTACAACATACTCCTGCGAATTGAACAACACTATGGCACGCAAAACATATCCATGTAAATCCTCTTTAACTATTTTCGAATCCTCATTTGCGCCCAAAATATAGTCTAAAAGCTTTAATAATAATGTTTTTCCCAAACTATTAATCGTAGCCTTTTTATTCTGCGGTTCTTGAATATCTCCATACACGAACGAAACCCCTGTTTTTTTGAAATCAATATCCCTAATAACATTTCCAAGAGGGTCAATTATTTTAAGATTCAAAATTCTCATTATACACTTCCCCCTTTTCGTTATAATCAATCATTCTCGAAATGTACATAAACTCAAGTACATAAATATATTTCTGATAGGTCGGTACAGAATTAACCTTCCGTTTTTTTATGTATACGGACTCAAACTGGTTCCACAACTTATCAATTGTCATATGCTGATTTCCCAATATATCCAGCAACAATGCACTGATTCCAATTAAACTCTCAGACAAAGTTACATATTTATCCGGTAATACCATAGCAACCACCTATTCTTTCTCAAAAATATCACACTTATCAAAAATGTACACTACTAAAAACTCTGCACTTGTTTCATTATCTACATATTCTGCACACTCAACAACTTCTTCTATCAATTTTCGATATAATTCTACTCCCGAAAGGTCCTTTGACAAATCGTCGTACTTGCTTACTATAAATTCCTTGACTCTTTCAAATTTATTCTCGAACATTAAATCTTGATTTATACTTTTAACAGCATTTTCAACCACATCTAAATTACTGATAATAGTCTCTATTTCATCTCGACAATCATCTAGCTTGTTAATCGATATTTTCTTAACAGACGATACTCGATTATAGTCATTTGAACCATTCTTATTCATTAGTTTATCAAGTAATTTACTACCTAAATTTGCAGAGATTTTTAAAATCAAGTCCGTCATAGCTTCTTCAGAAACTGCATTATAATTTACCATGCTATTTACTTTTAATCTTCCGTCTATTTTATCTAGCACATTAACATCTGCAATTTCACTTAGAATATCATATATATACGAAACATTAACCACCTTATGCTTGAAATCTATATTATATTCTTCTTTTAATCTTGCTACTTCTTTATCAAAATACCTTTCGCTGTCTTCCGGTAAATTATTATCAAATGTATTTACTAAAAATACGAATTCCTTAACTTCTCCGCCCCATAAACCCTTTTTGTAAACACGTTCTAACAAACCTCCTAAATCCTCGGAAAACTTGTCTTGCATGTCATGCTTTAACGATTTTTTGTCTCTCGCTGGTGCATAAATTTGATAGAATAACGCATCTTCAACTACCCAACCATCATTTTTTTGGTCACCACCATATGCATCTGGCATTTCGTATGTTTTCTTTTTATACGTATTATATTCTTTAAGCACAATCCCAATAGCTTTTTGAAAATTCATCCCCGTTCTTCCCTGAAGAAAATCTGTTATTGAATTTATATAATCGTATCTGTCCATTTTCTCCTCCCTATGTAAACGAGCCACAAGTAACGCATCTTAATTATAACCTATTATTTCCTCAAAAACAATCTAAAATCAACATGATTTTCGCTTTCAAAAAAAGAAAACAAACAGAAAAAATCGGCCCCCTACTTCAGAAAGAACCGGAACAGATATGCTGCTCTATTGTTTTGTAAGTAAATCCTGCCAATAAGGAGCCAAGACTAGAAAATAGTCTTGACTCCTTTTTCATATTCTTATTAAATTATCGTAAGTTACACCTTACACAACCCACAAACCCTTATAAATAAAGGCTTTATTTATCCAAACTCTTCATTGTTGGGAACAGCAACACATCTCTAATCGCCGGTGAATCCGTAAGCAACATACACATACGGTCAATACCAAAACCGATACCGCCTGTTGGTGCCATACCAAGCTCCAATGCATACATAAAGTCTTCATCGGTTGTATTTGCTTCATCGTTACCCTGTGCGAGCTGTTTTTCCTGCTCCTTGAAACGCTCTCTCTGGTCGATTGGGTCATTGAGCTCGGAGTAAGCGTTTGCCATTTCCCAGCCATTCATGAAGAACTCGAAACGCTCTACATATTCCGGGTTCTCCGGTTTCTTCTTGGTAAGAGGAGAAATTTCAATTGGATGATCCATAACGAAAGTAGGCTGAACAAGGTGTTCCTCTACAAACTCCTCAAAGAAGAGGTTAAGAATTTCACCCTTGGAGTGTCTTTCTTCAAATTCAACGTGTTTTTCTTTTGCAATAGCTCTTGCTTCTTCAAGAGTATGAATCTCGTTGAAATCTACACCGGAGTACTTCTTAACTGCATCTACCATGGTGATTCGTTCAAATGGCTTACCGAGATCCATCTCGATACCATTGAACACGATTGTGGTTGTACCCAGTACTTCCTGTGCCACATGGCGGTAAAGGTTCTCTGTAAGATCCATCATGCCATGGTAATCTGTATATGCCTGGTAGAGCTCCATCAAGGTAAATTCCGGATTGTGTCTTGTATCAAGACCTTCATTACGGAATACACGTCCAATCTCATAAACGCGCTCTAAACCGCCTACGATCAATCTCTTTAAATAAAGCTCTAAAGAAATACGGAGTTTTAAATCTTCATCAAGGGCATTGAAGTGTGTTTCGAATGGTCTTGCTGCCGCACCGCCTGCATTTGCTACAAGCATCGGAGTTTCTACTTCCATAAAGCCCTGTCCGTCCAAATATTTACGGATTGCAGAGATAATCTTAGAACGCTTGATAAAGGTATCCTTTACCTCTGCATTCATGATTAAGTCAACGTATCTCTGACGATAACGCATATCGGTATTAGTCAGACCATGATATTTCTCCGGAAGAATTTGTAAGCTCTTAGAAAGTAAAGTAACCTTCTGAGCATGAATAGAAATCTCGCCGGTCTTTGTGCGGAATACTTCACCCTCAATACCGATAATATCACCGATATCGTATTTTTTAAAATCTGCGTAAAACTCTTCGCCTATGCTGTCACGTGCAACATAAGACTGGATATTGCCCTTTAAATCCTGAACGTTGCAGAAAGAAGCTTTACCCATAACACGCTTGGACATCATACGTCCTGCAATACGAACAACTTTGCCTTCGTACTGGTCAAACTCTTCCTTTAATTCTGCACTGTGATTTGTAACGTCATACTTTGTAATCTGGAATGGGTCCTTGCCCGCTTCCTGTAAAGCTGCTAACTTTTCTCTACGAACCTTTAACAGCTGGTTAATGTCCTGTTCCTGAACTGGAGTCTGGTTCTGCTGTGCCATACCTTCTACCCTTTCTCTTTATGAATAAACTGTGATTAGTTGGATCTCTGAATCTCCAAAACCTTGTACTGAATCACACCGACCTGTGTTTCTACTTCTACTACATCGCCAACCTTGTGACCCATTAATGCACTTCCTACCGGACTTTCATTGGAAATTTTGCCCTTTAAGGAATTTGCCTCTGTAGAGCCAACAATTTTGTACTCTAATTCTTCATCAAATTCAACATCTAAAATCTTAACCTTGCAGCCGATACTGATTTTGTCTAAATCAACTTCATCTTCATCTACTACTTCTGCGTTCTTTAAGAGTTTCTCTAGTTCTTCGATTCTGGCTTCGATGTCTCGCTGCTCATCCTTTGCCGCATCGTACTCAGCATTTTCAGATAAGTCGCCCTGTTCACGAGCTTCTTTGATCTTCTGAGCAACTTCTTTACGCTTAACAACTTTTAACTCTTCTAATTCATCTTCATACCGTTTTAAACCTTCATAGGTTAAAATATTTTTTTTCATTACTGCTCGTCCTTCCTTTTTATATACTTTATAAACCACATTTCTTCTGTATTCTATGAAGAGAAAAACTCCCATAGAACAAGAAAGCGAGGGATTTATGCAAAATCCCCCAAACTAGCTTTCCCATTATACTTGTTTTTCTACATAGTGTCAATATAAAAATTATGAAACTTAAAATTTTAAGACAAATTTGTGAAAATTCTGTCCACACTTGCCAAAAGTTCTTCTTTCGTCTCCATCAAATTCACTTCATTGCGAAACCTGGCGCTTCCCGGCAGTCCTACGCTGTACCATGCCAAATGCTTTCGCATTTCTCGTACACCGGTAAACTCCCCTTTATACTGCATCTGAAGTTCAATGTGACGACGAATAACGGCTGCTTTTTCTTCCTTGGTAGCCGGCGGCATCAACTCCCCCGTTTCGAGAAAATGAAGTATCTCTCTGAAAATCCAAGGATTTCCCTGGGCGCCCCGGCCAATCATTACTCCATCACATCCGGTCTGTTCTAACATTGCCTTTGCACTGGCGCCGTCCACAATATCGCCGTTACCAATAACCGGAATTTTCACACGCTCCTTTACTTGACGAATAATGTCCCAGTCTGCCTTGCCGGAATAATATTGTTCACGGGTACGTCCATGTACCGCCACCGCGGCTGCACCGCACTCTTCTGCAATGTGTGCGATTTCTACTGCATTTACTTCGTTCTCATTAAAGCCTTTGCGAATTTTTACGGTTACCGGCTTAGAGATCGCTCTGGCAGTTTTTTCCACAATCTCGGCCACCAGCTTAGGATTTCGCATCAGTGCACTGCCTTCTCCGTTGCCTGCCACTTTCGGCACCGGACAGCCCATATTAATATCCAGTATAGCAAAAGGTCGCTCTTCTATACGTTTTGCCATCTCCGAAATAATATCTGCATCGGAACCAAAAAGCTGCAAAGATACCGGACATTCCTCCGGATGAATTTCCATAAGCTCCATGGTATTTTTGTTGTTAAAATAAATCGCCTTGGCACTAATCATTTCCATGCAGATGAGACCTGCGCCCTGCTCCTTGCACAGCAAACGAAATGGCAGGTCCGTCACACCTGCCATAGGAGCCAATACAATATTGTTGTCTAAGGTCACATTTCCAATCTTTAACTGACTCATGTTTTGTCCTATTCTTCGTCTAATAATTTACTCACGTCTTCACCCAAGATTACCACGCGGTAATACATACTGAGTGATTCAAACAGTTCCTGTCTGGTCTGCCTGATTTTGTTTACCAATAACCCACTGCCGATTTCATCATAATAAATATCCGTTTCTTCGGCATTGGTCTCCATATTTAAGGTACCATCCTCATCAAATACAAGGGTAAAAATACCGCCTACTTCTTCGGTAAACAGCACACAAATAATGTGCAGTTCATCTTTAATAGATTGTGGAATTGCCTTAAACTGCTCATTAAAATAATATTTTTGCTCGTATGCGTTAGCACCACACAATACAACTCTCTCTGCCATCACAATCACCTATACATAGCCCCATAATCCGCGAACGCTGACTTCACCGGCATATACTTCTTCTACCGTGCCGTCTGCTCTTCGAACCAAAAGCTCTCCTTTATCATTAATACCCAAAGCTACACCCTGATATGTACCCTTAGGATCTAAAACTTTTACCTCTTTTCCGTAATTGGCAAGTTTGTCTTCATATGCCTTTTGTATCGACTTTAGGGAGCCCTCTTGACAGAACGCCTGATAAAGCCCTTTAAAACGCTCTAAAATCTCCACCAAAATTTTTTGCTTGTCTACTTCCACGCCAAGCTCTCTGCGCAAAGAACCGGCATATGCAAGCCCTTCCGCGGCAAACTCCATCTGGTTTACATTTATGCCCACACCAACTATCACATGTTTGATACGTCCGGCTTCTAACTGCATCTCCGTCAAAATGCCGCAAACCTTCTTGCCGTGGAGCACGATATCATTAGGCCACTTAATCTGACACTTACATCCACACATGCTATCTATCCCCTCTGCCACCGCCTGTGCCATAACAAGGGTCAGCATGGAAGCCTGTTCTGGTGCAAAATCCGGCTTAAGCAACAAGGAAAAATAAAGATTTTCCCCGGATTCTGACAGCCAGCTGCGGCCGCGTCTTCCTCGGCCTGCAGTCTGCCTCTCTGCCACAATAACCGTGCCATGAGAAACCTCATCCGCAAGACGCCCCGCTTCCAAATTGGTAGAGTCTGTTTCCCCCTTGTAGATAAACGTATATTTCATTAGCATTTACTCTTTGGAAGTGTAGCTGCCATCACAGCCTTAATCGTGTGCATACGGTTTTCCGCTTCTTCAAACACCTTAGACTGCGCAGACTCAAATACTTCGTTGGTAACTTCCATTTCACGAATACCAAATTTTTCTGCAATCAGTGCACCGATTTTGGTCTTTACATCATGGAATGCCGGCAGGCAGTGCATAAAAATAGCGTCTTTATCCGCATTTGCCATAGCGGCTGCATTTACCTGGTATGGCATTAACTCACGAATACGTTCATCCCACACTTCGTCCGGTTCCCCCATAGATACCCATACGTCGGTATAAATAACATTGGCTCCCTTGGTACCTTCCTTCACATCCTCGGTCAAGGTAATGGTGGCGCCGGTCTTCTCTGCAATCGCCCTGCACTTTGCAACCAGTGCAGAATCTGGGAAGTACTTACGATTAGTACAAGCAGTAAAATGCATACCCATCTGCGCGCAGGCAACCATGAGAGAGTTACCCATATTGTAGCGGGCATCACCCATATATGTAAACTTAATACCTTTCAAATAGCCAAACTGCTCACGAATGGTAAGTAAATCTGCCAACATCTGGGTTGGATGAAACTCATTAGTCAAACCGTTCCATACCGGCACACCTGCGTACTTTGCAATTTCTTCAACCTTGGTTTGCTCAAAGCCACGATACTCAATACCATCAAACATGCCGCCAAGCACACGTGCGGTATCCGCAATACTTTCTTTCTTACCAATCTGAGAGCTCACCGGGTCTAGGTAAGTCGTCCCCATACCCAAATCATGTGCTGCCACTTCAAAAGCACAACGGGTTCTGGTACTGGTCTTTTCAAAAATCAATGCTACATTTTTGCCCCTGTATTCATCTACCAAAACACCTTGCTTTTTCTTAGCCTTATACTCTGCTGCCAAATCGATTAAATATGTAATCTCCTCTGCTGTAAAATCCAGCAATTTCAAAAAATGACGTCCTTGTAAATTCATAACCTTCCTATCTCCGCTTTTCTTATAAAATCAAATAATAGCCGTACAATAAATATACGGCTATTATAAATGAAATTACATAATTTAGCAATCACAAATTATTTTGTTATAATTTCCTTCAAACTACTTGCAAGGCCTGCAATCCCCTGAATCTCAGACGGAATAATAATCTTGGTAGCCTGACCGTCTGCAGCCTTCTCAAACGCTTCTAAGCTCTTTAAGCGAAGAACTGCTTCATCTGCGCCTGCTTCTTTCAACATGCGTAAGCCTTCTGCCTTTGCATTCTGAACCTTTAAGATAGCCTCAGCCTGACCTTCTGCTTCGCGGATGCGTTTTTCCTTTTCTGCCTCAGCACGAAGAATTGCAGCTTCCTTTTCAGCCTCTGCCTTTAAGATAGCGGACTGCTTCTCGCCCTCGGCCTGAAGGATGCTGGCTCTCTTTTCACCTTCTGCACGAGTAACCGCTTCACGACGTTCACGTTCTGCCTTCATCTGCTTTTCCATGGCATTCTGAATTTCAGCAGGAGGAATAATGTTCTTTAACTCTACACGATTTACCTTAATGCCCCATGGATCTGTTGCAACGTCTAATGCCGCACGCATCTTGGTATTGATAATTTCACGGCTGGTAAGAGTCTGGTCTAACTCCATTTCACCGATTACGTTACGAAGAGTGGTCGCGGTTAGGTTTTCAATCGCCATTAATGGGTTTTCCACACCATATGCAAAAAGCTTCGGGTCTGTAATCTGGAAGAACACTACAGTGTCAATTCTCATGGTAACGTTATCCTTGGTAATAACCGGCTGTGGAGCAAAGTCAACAACCTGTTCCTTTAAGGTAACACGTCTTGCCACACGGTCAATAAAAGGTACTAAAAACTTAACACCTACATGCCAGGTTCCCTGATAAGCGCCAAGACGCTCTACGACATAAGCCTGTGCCTGAGGAACAATTTTAATACAAGATGCTAAAATAGCTAAAATAATAATAGGTATAATAATCCAAATCATAATCAACTTCCTTTCTACTAAACATACTACTCTGCAATGCGTTCCACCATCAGTTTTACTCCGCTGATGCTGCGAATGACAACCATTTCTCCTTTTTCCAGGGTGACACTGTCATCTACAGAACGAGCTGTCCACTCCTGTCCTGCAACGGTTACCTGACCGGTAGCATAAATATTGGAAACCTCTTCCGTCACAATACCTTTCCGGCCGATGAGACTGTCTGCATTTGTCTTTACGCGGTTGCGATTAAAATGGTCTTTGGCAAGATTCCTAAAACCAAACAATGCAAGCAACGATACAACAAAAAATACAATTACCTGAAGCCAAACAGCTCCTCCCACTGCTGCTACTGCCAAAGCAGCCAATGCGCCCAGTGCAAACCACATGGTGGTAAGTCCCATGGTTGCCAATTCAAATCCTATAAATAGAATCATCGTTATCAGCCAAAAGTATACTGGGTTGATAAAAAATATATTATCCATCCTCGCGCCTCCTTTTCCTGAGTTACTTATAGTATACTATAAATCCTCTTGGCACGCAATTTATTTTTTAGCACATTAAAGTGGCATATTGTGCCAACTTACCGTATTTTATTTACGTTTTTTAAAAATAAAGGAGCGAAATAAAATAATATTCATCACGATAAAGAACACCACTATAATCAACAAAGTTATCCCAGGCATCTTTGGTGCCAAGGTAGCCAAGAGCATCATTGGGAATCCAAATATAATTGCCGGAAAGTTTTGGTATACCAAATTGTCGGAAACCGGGGTTTTAAAATTATCGTCGATTTCGCGCAGAAGAATAATGCCGGTACTTGCCGTTCCGGTAAGCATGCCATACATAGCAAGGAACTGCTCTTCTTCGTAAGCTTTAAACAACACTCTGCAAACAATACGAAGATAAATATAGGTTACAACCGCTCCTGCTAAACCAAGGATAATTAATATTCCCAAATATTTACCCAACGCATTTAATCGAATCGCCGCTATACCGGCCACCACCATAATATCAAAGAAAAAATTTCTCACACGAACCATTAAGAACTCATTGATGTATTTCTTTTTTAAGATATTTTTTTGATACATTTTATTAATAATTATTTTGGACAATGTAGCCATAAGTACACCCAAAAGGAAGTTAAAGCCAAAAATCACAGCCTTCATTCCAGGGAGCAAAGCACCCAATAAACTCATGGCAATATAGGTAATAAAATATGCCATAAGTACAAATGCAACCTGAACACTCAAGGTATCCATATTTTCAAAAATAGGAATATCCTTTTCCGTCGCTCTATCCTCAGCCATCACTTGTCTTTCCACCGCTTGTTCGCGTTTTTTCCGATTCTTGGATACATTCAGATGAATAACACCACCAATACTTGCGGACAAAAATCCCATGGCAGCTACAGTCAGACCAAAGCTCTTACCACCTGCAAATCCGTACTCCGTTTCATAAATATTTCCATAGTTTAACGCCTGACCGGTACCCTGCCCATAACCAAACGGCAACAAAATGCCAGACGCTGAGAAAAAGTCCTTCATAATATGTGCAGCTATAATCGTAATACCAAGCCCCACAATAGCCTGAATGAGATATGTGGAAACCGTTGTTACACCGGTGTTGAATATTTCAATGTTTCTTTGCTTACTAAGCTTTTGAGTGGAACCGGTAAAAGCAGATGCAATAAATCCAAGTGCCAATGTATGATATGTAACAACCTCTAACACAGAAGAACCATTTCCTCCGAAAAATGCGGTGTCAAACATCACATCTTTTGTGATAAATTTGTATATTGCTGCAATACACAGTAAAATTGCACCACCAACCACAGAAGTGGGAATCAAAGAATCCTGCAAGAACTTAACAGATTTCTTTAATAAACTTGCTGCTAATAAACTGAGAAGTAACACTGTGACCAGATTCATACTCCCCCATACACTAGAGTCCCAAAAATTGCTCATCATTTTCTCCTTTGCTTACATTTTTGTAATGATAGAACATATTTACATACTTCAAGGCATTAAACGATTTATCGCCCTTCAGCTGATAAACTTTTTCACCTATGTAAATATTCAGTTTGTTTTTGCCCAAAACGGTAATGGTACCTGCCTGTTCAAATGCTATTTCCATCTCATCTATCACTACGCGGTCTCCGTAAAGTGCTATTCGGGCATTTTTATTTATCATCTTTTTGTTTTTATATAAAATGACCTCTGACAGACAAACCTCTTCCTGATACATTGGTGTCTCAAGATATGCTGTATAATCCAGCTTATTCACAAAATCACACTGATAGTCATACCAATCGGAAACATTTACAAATGGCGCTTCGCAGTTCACACCTTCAAACTCTTTAGACGGAAGGTATCTGAATTGACGTCCACACGTATTACATTCTAAAATATCCTTGTGACTTGCAAATGACGAAAGTCCGCAGTGAGGACACACATAAATCACGCGTTCGAGATACTCTGCATTTTTCTTGTGATAATAGCATTCCTTTATAGCGGTTTCATCACCGTTTAATTCCGTTAAAATCAAATCATAGAGTTCATCATCGGTAAGTGTCTTGTATTCCTCCGGCTCAATCACCCTGGTCACACCGGCAGACATCTTGCCCTTTCGTACCACATCACTCCAACGAGGCTGTACCCCATACCCGCCTTTAATCTGAAAAATAGCCAGTGGCAGCTTTAGCACACGCAGTAATTTGATAATAGATGGTTTCACATATACCATCTTGCCACTATAGGTACGATTTCCTTCCGGCGCCAGTGCAATGGTTCCACCCTCTTTTACCACACGCACACAATTCTTTACCGCCTTCAAATCAGAAGTCTGCTTTTTAATCGGAATCGGTGCTACCAGATAACGTATGAGTGAGGACACCCATCCCATAGAGAACAAATCCTCCGAAGCAATATAATATACCGGACAATCAAAGGCGAGCCCCACAAAAAACTGGTCGTAAGCAGTCTGGTGATTCATAACAATTAGAAACTGCCTCTTTTCCGGATTTTTGAATGGTGTTATTTTTATATGGTATTTTAATGTTACATATGGAGCAAGCACGGCACCTATCAGCTTTCGTACGATGGTATGACGTGGTTTCACCCACGGTTCTTTTTTCTTCATAATAACTTTGTTTCCTTCTCGGTACAAACACGCACCATTTATTATAAATATTTTATTAAGACTTATGAAATAATTATGAAGCATTCGACAGAATTTGACAATAATTTTCTGAAAAATATCTGCAAATTTTTTGTGAACACTAAAAAAAAGAGACTGTCTTTTAAACAATCTCTTTTCGCTTCCTATGGCAATACCATCTTATTTTGTTTTAGTAGAATACATGATTTCCAATAACCGTACCCTGACGTGTTCCGTTATTTCTACGGAAATACAGGCAGTCACCTACGTTGGTGTAGCCTCCTAAAGCTTCTATCGCTGCATCAAAACAGCTCTGTGGCACTTTCCCTGCTGCCATAACACGGTCTAACTTACCGGTCATTGCAGGTGTAAACTGACCGGATGCATAAATAACACCTTGTAGAGTATCTGCGTAGGAAGAACTTCTGATACGATTACATACCACAGCACCTACTGCCAACTTACCTTCATAGCTTTCGCCGCCAGCTTCGCAATAAATTAAGGCAGCCAATAAAAACAACTCATACTCATCTGCAGACATAGAGCCAAAATATTTTACAAGCTTGCGTTTTTCTGCTTCTTCCTTCATTTTACGTTCGGTGATTTCATCCATACTCTCACCCAGGTCCACGCTGAACTCTTCTGATACATGCTCACGTGAAATATAACCAATTCCCTCGTCATATTCTACACATAACCAGTTTTCGTCAACTTCATCCACTATCGTAAGTGTCTCACCATTTGCAGCATAACCTAAAACTGCTGCTTCCTTATTTGCCTCTTCACGCACACGAATAGCTTCACTCTTTACTACCGCAACGGAATACCCCACTCTCAAAGCCTCGGCTTTTGCTTCTTCGCCAAAGTATAAGTATTCATCTCTTGCCCAGCCGACCAACTCTCCACTCTTGATTTTGGTCCAACCCTCTGCCCTTTCCAGTACCACTGCACCACAGTCTCTGTAAAGCTTACCGGTTATCATTGCGTCATCCTTGGGCTCTTCTCTGACATTTAATGTATTGGTAACATTACTCATTACCAACTCGTAAACTGTTTCCTCTTTGGTTTCTATTAATTTAATTTCTTCTTTGGTTGTACTGTTTGTAGGGTCAAGCAAAGACGCAACACCACTATTGTAATTATCCAAACAGGTCTTAACAGTGCTTGCAGTTGCTCCTACATGCATGGAGTAACTATTCAGTCCACTCACCAGCATACACAGCAGCGCAAAGACACTTACTGTAACCTTAATATATCTTTTCACTTTAATATATCCTCCAATAAATCACTGCCTGTATCAAATATATTACATCGACAGCGTATTTGTTACAATTTTGTTACAATTTTGAAAAGCACGTTATGGATATTAACAAAATATGTTCTCCTTGTCAACCTTTTGCTCTCAAAAAAATAGCAAAAAGACCGCCAAAAAGGCATTTTTGTGCACTTTGACAACAAAAAAAGAGGCGAAACCTCCTAAAATTTAGGTTGTTCGCCCCACTTTTGTATAATTTGACAATTGTTATAAATTCTTAGATTTTTCCACGCATGCATCCATTGCAGCCATAATACTGCCCCTTACGCTGCCTTGCTCCAAGGCTTTCACTCCCTGAATGGTAGTGCCTCCCGGTGAGCAAACCATGTCCTTTAGCGTACCCGGATGCTCTCCGCTTTCACGCATGAGCTTTGCTGCACCAAGGGTAGCCTGTGCTGCAATTTCATAGGCCATCTTACGAGGCATGCCGGATGCCACTGCACCATCCGCCAGAGCTTCCATATAAAGGAATGCAAATGCCGGGCTGCTGCCGCCGATAGCGCTAAATACATCCATCAGCTTCTCATCAATAACCTGTGCTGTACCAAAAGATTCACACATCTTTACTGCCAGTGCAACATCTTCATCTGTTGCATACGCATTTCTGCAAATAGCTGTACTGCTTTCACCTACCATAGCCGCTGTATTTGGCATAAAACGAAGCATTCTAACCCTTTTGCCAAGCTTTTCTTCCAGCCATGCAAGGCTCTTTCCTGCTGCGATACTGATTATTAAAGTATCTTCCTTTATAAAATCGGTAAGTTCTGTCAGAACCCCTTCCAAAAACTGAGGCTTTACCGCCAAAACAAGGACATCTGACGCCATTGCCACTTCTGCATTTGATGGAACAGCCTGAATGCCGTACACTTCTGCAGCTTTAAGCCTCATTGCCTCTGCCGCATCACTGCCTAACACATCTTCTGCCGCAAACATGCCTGACCTAAGCAGGCCTGCCAAAATTGCTTTTGCCATATTCCCAAGTCCGATAAATCCCAGTTTCATAATAACCTCCTAAAATCCCCTTTGTCTGGCAGCTTCATACATAAAAAGCGTGGTTGCAATTGCTGCATTCAAACTCTCTACCTGACCTGCCATCGGAATCTTAACATACGTGTCCGCAAGTAACGCTGTTTCTTCTTTTAAACCATTGCCTTCGTTACCAATTAAGAATGCACACCCCTTGGTATAATCAAAGGCATCATAATACTGCTCCCCTTTTAAATGTGCCGCATACACTGCAATATCCGCCCTTTTAAGCCTTTTTATAGCCTGTGCCATATCCTGCACATACACAAACGGAACACGATAAATACTGCCCATAGTGGCACGAATGGTCTTTGGATTAAAAATATCCACTGTATTCCCACTCATAATAACACCGGCAATACCTGCCCCTTCTCCGGTACGAATAATGGTGCCCAGATTGCCCGGGTCCTGTAAGTCCTCTAACACCACAAAGACACCTTTTTTTCTAAGCAATAAGTCTTCCAAAGAATATTCCGGCCACTTCACCAGACACAAAATACCTTGCGGTGTCTTAGTATCAGACATCTTGGCAAGGACTTCATCACTGACTACTTCAAATCCGGTCTCTTTTAACTTAGCCCCCATACCGTCTGTAGTATGCTTGTCACAAAAGCTCTGTGTAGCATACACTTTATAAATTCGTTCTGCAGGCGCTTCCTCAAACATCTTCGGTCCTTCCACCACAAAGATGCGGTCTTTACGCCGTTCCTTAGCTTTCTGCACATACGCGCACACCTGCTTGACCTGTGCATTTGAAATACTGGTAATCATACTGCTCCTGATTAACGACCTAAAATCTTACTAACCTGATACTGATAATCGTCAATATTTTTCTTCATTGTCAATGCCTCATCAATATCAATGTCTACAATTTCCCCATGCTGCACAGCCACTACACGATTGGTCTTGCCCTCAATCAGGATGTCAGCCGCATAAGAACCCATCATGGAACCATAGAAACGATCCTTACAAGTCGGACGCCCGCCACGCTGCATATGACCCAGAATAGTAGCACGAGTTTCAATACCGGTAGCCGCTTCAATTCTGCGAGCCATGGAAATAGAATGACCGATGCCTTCCGCATTGATAATCAAATGATGCTTTTTACCTTTTTTACGATTTGCAATAATATTGTTAATAACATCCATTTCGTTATAGTCATATTTTTCAGGAATCAAAATATCTTCTGCACCATTGGCAACACCACACCAAAGTGCAATGTAACCTGCATGTCTGCCCATTACTTCAATAACGGAGCATCTTTCATGAGAAGAGGATGTATCACGAATTTTATCAATAGCTTCCATGGCAGTATTAACAGCCGTGTCAAAGCCCAGCGTATAATCTGTAGAAGAAATATCAAGGTCAATAGTACCCGGAATACCAATTGTATTGATTCCCAAATGAGAAAGCTTTTGAGCTCCTCGGTAAGAACCGTCACCGCCAATCACAACAATACCGTCAATACCATGCTTACGGCAAATATCGGCACCTCTTTGCTGTCCTTCACGTTCCATAAACTCGCTGCATCTTGCAGTACCTAAAATTGTACCGCCTCTCTGTATAATATCAGAAACGCTTCTGGAGTCCATATCCACGATTTCTTCATTCAAAAGACCATGATAGCCTCTGTAAATACCCTTAACCTTTACACCTCTGGCAAGACCTTCTCGAACCACGGCACGAATTGCCGCATTCATACCCGGAGCATCGCCGCCACTTGTCAAAACACCGATTGTTCTAATACTATTTGCCATATTTATATCCTTCACTTTCTTAAGTTTCATTACATTTCCAGTATGTGAATTAAATAACAATCTAATCTCTTAGTAGTTTAATACATTTACCCTCAGATTGCAATGCCTTTATACGACCTTTATATTGTTTTTACCAAATTTTTCATATAATTTTTCCAACAATAAATCATCTGCTTTTACATTGCATTCCGGCGGAAGCACTTTTTTACGCTTGCCTTCGGCAATAAAAATGATTACCTGGTCCCGCCCATCGCTTTCCTCCAACACTTCCATAAGTGTCGAATTAGCCTGACGATACTGCTCCATGGTATCAAAACGCACCCATAATTTTTTGCCGATTTCGTCAAACGGAATAATTCGTTCACATATCAGCTTGCCGTTTTTGTCTTCTTCCAAGGATACCCGTCCCTTTACAAACACCTTTGCATCCTCGTTTAAAAGCTGGCTGTTGCGCTCATAGTCCTTTGGAAATACCACCACTTCCACAATACCATACAAGTCCTCAATTTCCAGAAATGCCATGGTTTTGTCGTTTTTGGTGTATTTAATGGTTTTTGCGTTAATCATACCTCCAATGGTCTGGGTAGTGCCATCTTCTACATTTACCTTACCACTTTCTTCATCCAGCATAAAATCAGCAGTGGTTGCAGTAATATTATTTTTCCAGATATTCATATAGCTCTCCAGCGGATGACCGCTGATGTATATGCCCAGAACCTCCTTTTCCATGGTAAGAAGTTCTTCTTTGGTATACTCCCCTACATTTGGCATGGTAACTTCAAACTCTTCCTTGGCATCATCATTTAATAAATCCAACAAGGACATCTGACCTGCAATATGATTTTTTTTGCCGTTTGCCAGGCGATCCATAATCGGCACATACACATACATAAACTGCTTACGTGTGCCGCCCAAACAATCCAGTGCGCCTGCCTTAATAAAATTCTCCACCGCACGCTTATTGACATCACCGTTTTGCACCCTGGTCAAAAAATCATGAATAGATTTGTAAACCCCATGGTCCTTCCGTTCCTGATAAATAAATTCAATAGAAGGTCTTCCCACGCTCTTAATCGCCAAAAGTGCATACCGAACGGCATTTCCGGACACGCCAAACTCTCCGCTGCTTTCATTTACATCCGGAGGCAAAATTTCAATTCCCATATTACGACAGCATACAATATACTCCGCAACCTTACGTGGATTGTCTATAACGCTGGTTAAAAGCGCCGCCATAAACTGCACCGGATAATAATATTTTAAATATGCGGTCTGATATGCAACCACCGCATAGCAGGCTGCATGAGACTTGTTAAACGCATATTTTGCAAAGTCCATCATGTTATCGTAAATCTTGCCGGCAACATCGGCGGAAATACCATTTCCTGCACAGCCCGGTACTCCTTCCTCGGCATTACCATTTACGAAGTTTGCACGTTCCTTTTCCATAACAGACTGCTTTTTCTTACTCATGGCACGGCGAACCAAATCGCTTCGTCCAAGAGAATATCCCCCAAGGTCTCGTACAATCTGCATTACCTGCTCCTGATATACAATACAACCATAGGTCGGTGATAAAATCGGCTCTAATTGCGGACAAAGGTAAGTCACTTCGTCACCGCTGTTTTTACCTTTTACATATTGCGGAATAAAATCCATAGGACCCGGACGATACAAGGAAACCCCCGCAATAATATCTTCCAGATTTTGTGGCTTTAATTCCTTCATGAAATTTTTCATGCCGGCACTTTCTAACTGGAACACACCTTCCGTTTTGCCGGTACCTATATAGTCAAGTACCGCTTTGTCATCATAATCAATGGCACTCATATTAAGCGCCACACCGGTACTTTCTTTTACTAAATCTACTGCCTTTTGAATTACGGTCAGGGTACGCAGCCCTAAAAAGTCCATTTTCAAAAGTCCCAGTTCCTCTAAGGTCGTCATGGTAAACTGGGTAGTAATGGAACCGTCACTGCCTCGTGACAACGGTACAAAATCATCTGCCGCACTCGGACAGATTACCACACCTGCAGCATGCATGGAGGTATGTCTCGGCAAACCTTCCAGACGCTTACACATATCAATCAGATAATGCACCTGATCGTCGTTTTCGTACTGAGCGCGAAGCTCCGGATTTAGTTCCAACGCTCTGTCTAACGTAATATTTAATTCGTTTGGAATCTGCTTTGCCAATGCATCTGCATACGCATATGGCAGGTCCATAACGCGAGCCACATCTCGGATAACCCCCTTGGCCTGCAACGTACCAAAAGTAACAATCTGCACTACCTTCTCGGCACCATATTTAATGCCCACATAATCAATAACCTCCTGACGTCTTTCAAAGCAGAAGTCAATATCAATATCAGGCATGGATACACGTTCCGGATTTAAGAAACGCTCAAACAACAGACTGTAGCGAATCGGGTCAATATCCGTAATATGCAGACAATAGGAAACAATAGAACCCGCCGCAGAACCTCGTCCCGGTCCTACTGCAATGCCGTTTTTCTTGGCATAGTTAATAAAGTCCCAAACAATTAAGAAGTAATCTACATAACCCATGCGCTTAATAACACTAAGTTCATAGTCTAAACGCTCTTTTAACGTCTGTCCGGTATTACCCGCCGGCTGGTTTTCATCCTCGCCATAGCGTTCATGAAGCCCGGTGAAACACAAATGATTCAAGTAAGTCCAAGGTGTGAAACCTTCCGGCACCTCAAAATGCGGCAGCTTCGTCACGCCAAATTCAATATCCACATGACAGCGGTCTGCAATTTTCTGCGTATTATCCAGTGCCTCCTGTGCATATGGAAAAAGTCTGCGCATTTCCTCTTCGCTCTTTACAAAATACTGACCACCCTCATAGCGCATTCTATCCTCGTCTGCCAGCTTCTTGCCGGTCTGCAGGCAAAGCAAAATATCGTGGGAATCCACGTCATCTTCATACGTATAGTGTACGTCATTAGTGGCAACTAAAGGAATATTCAACTCCCTGCTCATACGCATCAACTGATGATTTACGGTACGCTGCTCCGGTAGTCCATGATCCTGAAGTTCCAGGAAATAATTGCCCTCACCAAAACAATCACGATATTTTAATGCCATCTTGATAGCTTCATCATAAAGTCCCTTCATGATATATCGCTGTACCTCTCCGGCAAGGCATGCACTCAGTGCAATAATCCCTTCGTGATACTCCCTCAACACTTCCATATCTACACGTGGTCTGTAATAATAACCTTCGGTAAAACCTTTGGAAACAATTTTCATAAGGTTCTGGTAACCGGTGTTATTTTCTGCGAGAAGTACCAAATGATAGTATCTGTCCTCTCCGCCGGTAAGCTCCTTGTCAAAGCGGGAGTTCGGCGCTACATACACCTCACAGCCGATAACCGGATTGATCCCTTCCGCCTTACATGCCCTGTAAAAATCAATTACACCATACATAACACCATGGTCTGTAATAGCAGCACTGTTCATGCCAAGTTCTTTGACACGTTTTACATATTCTTTTATTTTGTTGGAGCCATCTAATAAACTGTACTCCGTATGCACATGCAGATGTGTAAATGCCATGGTGTTTTCTCCTGTCAATAAAAGGGGGTGTTACAGTTTACACCCCCTCTATGAAATCTTATAAATCTCTACTATTTTAAATAATTCTTCAGCAGTTCCACTTTATCCAGCGCTTCCCAAGGAAGGTTCAGGTCCTCACGGCCGAAGTGTCCGTATGCTGCAGTACCTCTGTAAATCGGTCTGCGCAGGTCAAGCATCTTAATGATGCCGGCCGGTCTTAAATCAAATTCCTTACGAACAATGTTTTCTAACTCCTCGTTAGAAAGAGCACCTGTGCCAAAGGTATCTACCATAACGGAAGTAGGCTGTGCTACGCCAATTGCATAAGAAAGCTGAATTTCACATTTCTTTGCAAGGCCTGCTGCTACGATATTTTTAGCCACGTAGCGTGCTGCATATGCTGCACTTCTGTCTACCTTGGTACAATCCTTACCGGAGAAAGCACCACCGCCGTGACGAGCATAGCCACCGTAGGTATCTACAATAATCTTACGACCGGTAAGACCGCTGTCACCGTTAGGACCACCAATTACAAAGCGTCCTGTCGGATTAATATAAAATCTGGTATCTGCATCAATTAATTCTGCAGGTAACACTTCATCAAACACATACTTCTTGATATCTGCATGAATCTGCTCCTGTGTAACAGTCTCATCATGCTGGGTAGATAATACTACCGCCTCTAAACGAACCGGCTTGCCACTTTCGTCATACTGAACGGAAACCTGGCTCTTGCCGTCCGGACGCAAATACGTAAGTGTGCCGTTTTTACGCACTTCGGTAAGCTTACGTGCCAACTTGTGTGCCAAGAAAATCGGGTACGGCATATATTCTGCCGTTTCATCGGTAGCATAACCAAACATCATGCCCTGGTCACCGGCACCGATTGCCTCTAACTCCTCATCGCTCATCTGCTTTTCTCTGGCTTCCAAAGCCTTGTCAACGCCCATAGCAATATCCGGAGACTGCTTGTGAAGCAACACCTTAACCTCGCAGGTATTGGCATCAAAACCTACTTCCGGCTTGTCATAACCAATCTCACGAATAGTGTCACGAATAATCTTCTCCACATCTATCTGAGCCTTCGTTGTAATCTCGCCCATAACCATACAAAAATCGGTAGTCGCACAAGTTTCACAAGCCACACGGCTCATTGGATCCTGCGCCATAAGTGCATCTAATACCGCATCAGAAACTGCATCGCAAATTTTATCAGGATGTCCTTCTGTAACGGACTCTGAAGTAAATAATAATTTTTCCATAATATCCTCTCATCAAAATGTAATTATACCACTCTTAATTTGGCTTTTTTTAATTCCTCCGGATTAGACACCTTACGAATCTGTGCTCCTAAAGATGCTAATTTTTCCGGAAAATCCTCGTATCCACGTTCAATGTAATGAATCTGGTCCACCGTAGAAAAACCTTCTGCGGCCAAAGCTGCAATAACAAGTGCCGCTCCTGCACGAAGATCCGGTGCAGTCACAGAAGCACCTTCATACTTCTCCACACCTTCGATAATGGCAATGTTACTCTCTACGGTTACCGTGCCACCCATTTTACGCAGTTCATCCAAATACTTAAAGCGATTTTCAAAAATACTTTCTCGAATAATACTAGTATATCCCATACTAAGTCCTAGCGTCACAGCAATTTGCGGCTGCATATCGGTAGGATAACCGGGATAAGGCATGGTCTTTACCTGGGTTCCGATTAAGCGCTTGCTGGCTACTACACGTACTGCATCGTCTGATTCACGAACTTCACAGCCGATTTCCTCCAGTTTTGCACTGATACACTCCAAATGCTTTGGAATGACATTTTTTACGGTTATATCTCCCTTTGTGATTGCGGCTGCCATCATAAAGGTTCCTGCTTCAATCTGGTCCGGAATCACCGTATATTCCGTACCATGCAGGCTCGTTACACCTTTTACTCGTATAACATCTGTACCGGCACCCTTAATATTGGCACCCATACTGTTTAAAAAGTTTGCTAAATCAACTACGTGAGGCTCCTTTGCGGCATTTTCAATCACAGTCTGTCCTTCTGCCAACACTGCCGCCATCATCACATTGATGGTGGCACCCACGCTTACCACATCCATAAAAATGTTGGCGCAAGTCAAATCAATCGCTTCTGCGATGATACTGCCATGCTCATAACGAATCTTGGCTCCCAAAGCCTTGAAGCCCTTCTCATGCTGGTCTATAGCACGATTGCCAATGGCACAGCCCCCCGGAAGCGCTACATCTGCGGCTTTGTATTTACCTAAAAGCGCACCTACAAAATAATAAGAAGCACGCATTTTACGAATGCTTTCGCCTTCCACTACCGTAGTATGTATCTGCGAAGCATTGATTTTTACTTTATGTCTATCTAATCGCTCTACTATAACACCGATATTCTGCATGGCTGAGAGTAACACATTGATGTCTCTGATATCAGGTAAGTTGTCAATTATTACTGTATCATCTGTCATGATGGCAGCAGCAAGAATAGGAAGCGCAGCGTTTTTGGCGCCGCCTATTTCTACTTCACCAACCAACGAATTTCCGCCCCAAATTGCGTATTGTTCCATCTGGTCTCTCCTGTCTTAAATTCATACTAACATCATACACCACTTTACCCCAATTGTAAACCTTTTATCTAGGCACATAATTAAATGGATTTACCGGAGTACCATTTACACGAATCTCAAAATGAAGATGTGGTCCCGAACTATCGCCGGTATTACCGGAGTAGGCAATTGCCTGCCCCTGATTTACACTTTGGCCAACGCTTACCAGCAACTTACTGTTATGTGCATATCTGGTTTCCAGTCCATCCGGATGCTTAATATATACACAATAACCATAGCTGCTGCTCCAGCCGGCTCTTGTAACCGTACCGCCACTGGATGCATAAATTGTGGTACCGGTCGGACATGCCCAGTCAACACCATAATGATTGCCGCCACCACGGAAGCTTCGATAACCAAAGGTAGAAGAAAGTCTGCCTCCATAAAGAGGTTTGATATAAGTAGGAGGAATCTTCGTGCCACGCTCTACGATTTTCGGCACTGCTTCCATCAAAATCTCCTGCTTCAATATCTCAGTCTCATACACCTCTCCATTATGGTATGTAATGTTACTTACCGCTTTTCGAAAACCTGCGGAAGGCTCCTGTAATGTTACCTTCTTGGTAGTGTACCAGCTGTCATTATCTACATAAATAATCTCTGCATCATACTCTTCTTCTCTATACTCCGTTGCAGTATAAGAAATCGTAAGAGACGGACGCGGCATACTGATAACCAGTTCCTGGTCGATATGAATAACGGAATTTTCATTTTTAAGTTCATCATTCATAGCAATGATATCTTCTAACGGAACACCTGTAGACATGGCGATTTCACCCAAAGTATCGCCACTCTGCACCTTATAAATAACATCCCGGTTCTGCTCCTCGGTCACATAACGAACTGCCTCTTCCACAGAAGAAATTTCATCCGCCTGTAAATAACACTCAGCAATTTCAATTTTGTCCACAAACTCCATGGACTTCATACCCAAATCAAAGTCTGCAAAAGATAATTCTTCTTTATAAGAATCTTCATTAAACAACTCATCTTCTAAAGAGGTAAATCCGGCAGTTGTTCTATCAACGCTTTCCTCTTCCTGCATACCTGCTCCAATAACCTCCGCAGTCAATACATTAAAAGCTCTCTGTGTGTCTCTTTTCAATGACACATCAAAATCACTGTCGCCATCATACATATCCACCGCCTGCTGAAGCACATATTCTACCTCATCAATACTGCTAAGAGCCACCATATAGTCATTTATTTTAAGCATATAACAACGCTGCAAGGTCTTCTGAATACTCTGCGGCAAAAGCGCCTTAATATTTTCTACAATTTCATCTCTTCTGGTGGCAGATCCGGCAATTACATGTATGCCTTCCAAACGCATATTGGCATCCATATAAGTAATATCCCTGGTACCCTCCGCAATTGCCTCCTTTGCAATTTGAAGACACCTATGGGCTGTCTGCTTTTCCTTGACCGTTCCTACATAAGTGTCATTTACGTAAATATTATAAAAATTGGATACTTCCTTATCATCTGACATAAGCCATGGTCCAAAAAACATACTCATAAAAAATATGAGCAATCCACAAAAGAAGCCCCATATGATAAATCTATTCGTATTAAACCTACCGTATCTTTGTCTGTTTCTCATTCTTCTTCACACTAAAACCAAATGTTCCTAAAACTTCTCCTGTCATCAAATATGCCCCGTGAGAATACACAATAGGCTCTGCTTTTTCCAGACAGAATTTGTTTTTGTCATTCATGTACTTATCATCTACATGTACAGCCAATACATCTGCAATAAACATATGATGGCTGCCAAGTTCTTTTATTTCTCTTACTTTGCACTCGATGTTTACAGGACTTTCCCCTATCATCGGCGCCTTTATATGCTCAGCCGGAACAGGCGTCAGCCTGCATTCTTTAAACTTGTCTACATCCCTGCCGCTTTTTACGCCACAGTAATCCGTTGCCCACACCAGCTCCTTTGTAGTCAGATTAATCACAAACTCTCCGGTCTCTTTCAACATATCATAAGAATAACGCTCCGGACGCACAGAAATAGACACCATAGGCGGATTCGTACAAATAGTCCCTGCCCAGCCAATGGTAATAATATTAGATTTTCCTTTCCCATCACATACACTTACCATCACTGCCGGTAGTGGATATAACATATTGCCCGGCTTCCACGTTTGTCTGCCCATAATTTCCTCCTGTGCACCTTAAACAATGTATGTCAAATCATTTATAAAAGACCAAAATGAATGAGTAAAATGCACGCTAAATTTGCTGCGGAAATGAGTGCCACAATCACAAGCCATACTCTGTTTGCCTTGGTGCTGCTGTATGTCAGATTGAGCACACGCTTCAAATATGCTACATCCTCTGTCAAATCCACCGCCTTGCAGCTTTCCATCTGTGCCTTTACCGCCTCGGTACTTTCCTCCAGCTTTTTATTCTGCTCATCCAAAAGTGCCTGAACGTTACGATACACCTTTACACACTCTCTATGAGTAAATTCGTCACTTTTACCAATAATTTCTTTGATTTCAGCCAGAATTTCAGGCTTCTCAGACTCTGCTATGCACAATGCCTCCAGCTTTTCTGCCACCTCTCTAAAGCTTTCGCTATTCTCTTCCTGCTTCAAATACAAATTACGCATACTCTGCAAAATTGCATCATACTCCTGAATCTGCTTCTTCATATGCTCTTTTTCCGCCATATCTGCCATAAAATTGGCCTTTATGGAATCCTGTGCATTTATTTTCTGACTTAATTTACTCATAAAATTATCCATAACGTCCTCCACTTGTCCGAGTACAAAACATAATATACCATTTATAGTTTAACACGTTTTCTTTTTTTTTACAACCTTTAGTATTTGCCATTTTCTTTGTGCACTTTTACTATATTTTTTATATTAATTCTTTTTGTTTTGTTCAAATTAACTAAGCGTTTACAATTTGTTCATATTTTGTTCATATTTATCTGATATAGTCTTTATATCAGCAATAAACATTTGCAATGTCCTCCCTAAGGACATTACAGCAGATAAATTTTTTTCATAATAGCCCGGGTGTTACGCATCCGGGCACTCCTCATTATTATACACAAAGGAGATTACACCATGTTTCGACTCTGGGCAAAAACATTCAAAGACAACCATATGCTGCAAGATACCGTTATTGAGGACAATTCCACTGATACCCGTACCCACAAGGTCTTCCATGCCCTGGACGAGGTATGCTACCGCTTTGACCTTGGCAAACCTATCTGGCTGGATGTGACCGTGCAGGATTTCCGCCGCCACGCCAAAGCAAGATTTTATCAGGACAACTTCGTGGAGTCTATTGAATTTGATTACCTGGAAATACAGGTTATTGAGGAGGATTAACCCGGCGGCTCCTGCGTGAGCCGTTTTGTTAGTATTCCCCCACTAAGGACGCTTTTTTCTTTTTTGAGTCGGGGGTTTTATTCCGTTTTTCCCCACTTGAAAGTATTTTTTATAAAATTAGTCGGTGTTCTTCTTTGTTTTATCCCCGACTAAGCAAGCATATTTTTTTAAATTAGTAGGACTTTTCTCAAATTATTCCCCGACTAAATATATACTTTTATTGATATTGGTCGGACAAACTAAAGCTCAATCTTTTGCAGAAATATTACTTTGTACCCCTTGACATCTTCGGTAATAACCTTCAAAATAAAGGTATCAAAACAAAGCTGGATGCATGGCTGGTGTTTCTTACCTGCGATGAACCAGAACGCATTGCCGAGCTGATACAGGCTTATCCGGAATTTAAACGCATGTACGAGGACGTCTATGAGCTGTGCAGGAACATGGAGGACGTTATGGGCTTATTTTCTAAGGAATTACAAGAACTGGATCGAAATACCGTGCAGTACATGATAGACGTGATGCAGGATGAAATCGATGCGTCCAAGAAACTTATAACGGAACAGGAATTTCAGCTTTCTGAGCAAGCTGAACAGTTTTCTGAGAAGAACCAGCAGTTGTCTGAGAAGAACCAGCAGTTAACCAAACAGGCGGAGCAGCTGTTCGAGCAGGAGCGGCTACTCAAACAGCAGGAACTTGATAATCAGTTATATTCATTGCTTGATAAGGATGAGCGATTGGCTGATTTGAGGCGTGCAATTAAGGATGAGGTGTTTCGTAAGCAGTTGTTGGCGGAATACCACCTGCAATAAAAACCATATGTAATCATAATATACAATAGCGGCATAGCTTCCGTTTAAGGGCTATGCCGCTATCGTATTATAAGAGTAACTGTTGTATTTTTTCTTTCAGTAATTTATTTTCTTCCTGTAGGGCTTTCAGTTGTGCATAAAGACTATCTCCAGAATAATAGGTATTCGGGTCATCATCCAGTCTGCCGGCATGGTAGGCTTCCTTCCAATGGGCGGCAGCCCGTTCGATGCGTTTGGAGCCCAGAAGTTCTGTGTCGAAACCCGCTTCCCGAAAAATCCGGGTAGGTCCTTTTCCAGCAAGATATTCCTGCATGAAATGCCTTTTAAATTCTCTTGTATATTGAATTCGTTTGCTGGTAACTGATTTTATGTATGGATTGTTCCCTAAAATTTTTATTTCTTCGTCCGTTAATATTTTCCGACTCATTTTGTTTCCCCATTTTGCTTTTTTGTGTGTTTAAAGAATAACACACTGCAAGCCAGCAGTAAAACGATATATCGTCCAATATGAGCATTATCCCCGGTGCCTGCACCACCCGGTATTATGGAGTCCGGCTGAGGTATTGGAGACGTATCATCCTCCTCTTCTTCCGGAACCTCGTCGATTCGAAATTCCCAGTCAATATAACCACTGCTCTTCTGATACTCATTCCCCATAGTAATCAGTACTTCCAACGTGACATCCAACGTGATTTCCCCGCCGGCGTACACCGTACCAAGGTGCACCCAATCGCTTAACTGTGCCGCCTCATTTGCAGGTGCCTCAAAAAGCACAGAATTGTCGGTCTGCTTTACCGTCAGTTTCAACTGGGACAAAAAGTCCGTACCCTCCTGCGCTCCCTTGGAACGCAGGTACACCTCAACATCCATGTGGTTGCTGCTCAAATTTTTAATTACAATCTGCTCCGTCAGGCTATCCCCAGGCATCACACTCTGAAGGTTGGCAAACAAGTTCGTCGGAGACTCCTTGCTTCCCGGAGCAAAAATAAACTCCTGAGAATTGCCATCGTAAAAAACCACTCCTGCGGTCACTGTTGCCACGTTCATGCAAAGCCCTAAGCATACACACATAAGGAATGTGCAAATTTTTGCTGTAAAGTTCATAGATGCACCTCCTTAATTGCTGGGATTGCCGAGAATCTCAATTCCCCAGGCATCCTGGTATGCTGGAGTGGTAGTACCATCATCGTTAATTTTCACGCCGTCCGCCTGGATGGCTTCGGCAATGACTTCGACGCTGAGGGTGTAGCCGGATGGAGGGGTAAGTGTTTCAGAAATGTCATTAATAAGATTGTCCGTAGTATCATTATTACTTTCATTATAAGGTGCTACCTTATTTATGTAATAATAAAACCCTGTAGCAGTATCTTTCTCCCAAGTCGTATTGTTAATTACCAATGTATAGTCCTTACCTTCTCCTTCCACCGGTGCAATCCCACGCACATTTCCATTCTCATCCACCCAATTCACAACAATCGCTGCACGAATATAGGCATCCACATTACTGGTATTGGTCACATCAATGGAATTATCATCATTCACATTGACCTGACAAGAAACATACGCACTCTCAAACTGATTTTGCACAGAGGCTGTTTTCACCGCAATAAATGCCAGTGTTCCGCCTGCAACGGCTGTCAGAAGCAGCACGATGCTTAGTAGCAAACTCCATTGTTTTTTTCTATTCATCGATTGCCGCCTCCTTTCTTAAGCCATATGCCGTAGCTATAGCCACTTAGCCAGTAATTATTATCTACACTTTTGAAGTCAAATGAAACTTCCCTACTTTCACTCAAAAGTACTTCCTTATAGTTGACAGTCTGCCCACTGCTATTTATAAGACTGAGTATTGTTTCTCTCCAACTCCATTCATTGACCTCTTCAACTTTATAAACTCCGACCGGTACATCTTTAATAACAATCTTAAAATTATTTTCTTTGTTAAGTACTACACTCATCGTAGTAAAAGTCGAACCATCTGAAGGGGTACCAGACACATTAAAGATATAGCTTTGGTTATCATCTTCACCGCCTGCAGTTACCTTCAAATCTACAAGTGCCAATTCAAACTTGGCTGTGTAGGTTGCTGATGTATACAATTCGTCATTACTCTTCTGAGGAACACACTGTGCATCATCGGATACCTTTGTACCCTCTAAGTACCAGCCCACAAATTTGTACCCTGCATTAGGTTTCGCCTGGGCACCATTTGCTGTTCCAGTGCTCACAAGAACTTTTTCATTAGTTTGGTTGCTCCATGCAGTATCGTCCGTATTCGTCAGCTTAACAGCACCTCCATTTTCTGCTACATAGGTAATAGTAACCTTTGTTTCTGTAGTATAAATTGCTTTATAAGTTGTATTACCTGTTACCGTAACTATCTCAGGTTCCCAGCCCGCAAAAGTATACTTTCCGTTTTCATCCTCATATTTTATTGGTGTCTGCACTCCTTCGATAGTAGGGTCGGCATCATAACAAGGTGTCTCGCCATAGTTCCATTCCTTGCTTTCGAGGACAGTAGCACCATCCTCATCGTAGAATGTAACAGTGTACTTGTTAATAGTAATGTCATAGGTAGGTTGGTATACAATGTAACCCGTAGATAAAATTGCACTGATATCCATGGTCTCCCACCCCGTCCAGGTATAGGTATACTGAAGATCTGCAGGTCTATCGCTAGGCCGACCATCCCAGCTGTGTTCTGTACCATATGCTACATCTTCCAATGTCCACAGAATATCGTCTTCAGCAGGTTCAAGAATATTAATATCCCAATCAAGCCAAATCACATTGACCGTCCAGTTGGCTACCAAGGTAACATTACCGTAGTGATTCACAAGACCATTTGTTACCTTCGTATCCTTTACCCAGTCTCCAGAATTCTCCTTGACCTTCCAAGTCAGAATATATACCCCATTCGTGACTTCAGGTAGGGTTACTGTTTGACCATAAAAGTAAGTCATGGAATCCAAACTTATTTCGGGTTCACCTTCTTTTCCCTCAAAGGTAATAGTATAGTTTATATTTTCAAACTTAGCATAGTAGGTGTTATTTTCAGCCCAGCCACCATCAGGTATAGCGGGCTCGAATGTGGTCTCGGTGCTCAGTGCAGTTCCTGTGCAGTCCTCATTATCATACCAGCCAACAAATGTGCTAATATTCTCAGTTGGCGTGGCAGTAGCGCCGACTGCTTCGCCAGTCATCATATCCACTTCCTCGGTAGCAGGGGAAATGATACCATGGCCCACTGCTGCATAACTGATAGTTGATTTCTTCTCGATAAACTTCGCAATATAAGTAGTTTCATCCACCCATTTCTCATTAGGTCTAGTTGGAATGAAGTTTTCGGAAGTACTCAATTCGTTACCGTCTGCATCATACCAGCCTGCAAACGCATAGCCATCCGGAATAGTATCTACAGCGCTACCGACAGCTTTGCCGGATAGAGTAGAAACCTGCTCTGAAGTTTTAGTCAAGGTTGATTCTTCTGTTGCCCCTTCAGGCATTTCCACCAAATAATGAATGGTCACTTTTGCTTCTTCAAAGCCAGCATAGTAATAGTCTGCAACCCAGACACCATCCACCTGTTCAGGTTTGAACGCAGCATCAGTGGATACGCGGTCTGCTTCCGTGCAGGCGTAGTCCGTATACCATCCTGTAAACACATAGTCCGTGCTGCTCACTGTTGCACTAGAACCGCTTGCACTTTCGCTGACCGCCTTGATACTCTCGCTGTCGGGCTCAACCGCACCACCTTTTACCGCTCCAACCTGATAGTAGATCGTAACAGTGTCTTCTTCATAATAGAAAGTACGTTCATTACTACTGGTTTCTGTACCTATAGTAATGGTCTGACTGCCTGCGGAAGTTAATTTATATCCCGGGAAGCTTTTTGCCGCCTGGCTAACTGTAACACCATACAGACCCATTCCGGTAACAGCAGAATCGGCAAACTCCACATCCTCACCTTTTTCATTCTTATACACAAAATGGAACGTATAGGAATAGGAATTGCGGTCATAATATAACTTCAGAATCAGACCATCGCTGGTTAGTTCCTGTCCGTTGTAGCTAGCTTCTGCATTATAGGTAAAGCCAGTGATTGCAATGTCCTCGGCTGTCACAATAGTACCGATTTCCACTTTGGTTGTAGGTTCCGTGTAATAATGAGAATAGCCACTACCGGAGGTATTCTGAATATAGTGCTCTATCTGAACCGTAGCATTCTCTTCGTCATAAGTATAGTAAAAATAAAATTTATTCAAAGTTTCGTCAGATGACAAAACAAATGTCTTTTTGTTGGCATCTGCCACATAATTCGCTTTTGGACTATAACCTTCCAGTTCTTGAAGGTTTACTTCAATCTTTGCGCCTTTTGTGGTTCCAGAAATTGGAGCAGAAACCGCATCTCCCGTATCCTTATCAATAAAGAAAATAGTATAGGATACTTCTTCCATCTCTGTGTACACAAAAGTATAAGTGTTCTGATTTTCGTTGGCTGAAAAAAGAACGTTGTGGCTAACCTCGTTTGGATAATAGCCGGAGGTGTAGCCGTCATTCAGCTCGGTACCGATTTTGGCCGCGTAGGTCTTTGTTGCGCCTACTGTGCCGCGAATCTGGCTTGGCTCGCCAATAGTATTGCCATTGGTATCCTTATAGTAAACCCAGCCGGTTACCATGGTATCACTAGTCCACTTGGCATATAGATCCATATCCTTGTAAACAGGTAGTGAGAAGTTATAGGCTTTCTCTACACCGTCCTCCTCATAGAACCAACTTACGAAGGTCAGACTGCTGTTGATAGGCGTTTCCACACTGCCGGAATAAACATTGCCGTGAAGCACCTGATATGTGTGTAGTGCTTTCGAAACAGTGCCCACATCATCCTTGGTCAGATAGGTTCTGACTGTGTGTTGAACCGGAGCCCATTTTGCATACAACGCCATGCCTCCCTGAGACATCTTTTCAGAGCCATCGAACTTTGCCTTGACAACACAATCAGCATCCATGTACCAGCCCTCAAAATAGTAACCGCTGCCATAAGGAGAAGTCATAGTCAGATTCTGTAGGTTGTAGGTTTCAGTCAGTGGTTCCTCGAACTTCATGGTCCGGGTCGCCAGCTTGGTACTTCCATTGAAGTAGGTCAGTGTATGTTCTGTGCGCTTATAGTAGAAATAATACTTTGTATACGTGCTACCGCCAAAAGACCCGTTGGGTGATGGCAACTGTTTCAAATGCGTTCCGTTGTCATCAACGGCCCACGCTTCAAAATCATCAAAGCCAAAAGGTCGGCCAGCCTGGTAGTCACCTTTATAGCCAACCGCACCCATTGCAGGAGTAAATGGAATTGAACTCTTTTCAAAATGTTTGCCATTGTACTCGATGCTGATGCTTGTTGGTTTTCCATCGGCCGTTTCCAAAAGGAAATAGAACGTGTATTTTACAGAACCATAGGAACTGCGATAGAAGGTTACGTCACAGCCGTTCATGGACGAAAATGTGCCAACAGCAGCACCAGAACCATAAGGTCCTTCCGAAGCCGGCAATCCACTGCCGGGTCCAGGACCCCAGCGATATGCTGGCATTGAAGCATGAATCGCGCTGACGTCCTGCTGATATTTCACAGTATACTGTGCATCGTTCCCGTCCTTATCCTCACAGATAACCCAGTTAGCCGGATTTGTTCTGATTGGGTCATCGGCTACATACCTACCCTCGCTATCTCTCTGAATACAAGGACACCAGAAATAACCGTCCGCACCGTCATAGTTCCAGTTTTTGTGGGCACAGTTACTGGTGTTACAGCCAGAACCATGTGTGTGAGTATAGCCAACCGAACACTTGTTTGAATTGCAGCTAGATGTTCCATGGGTATGTAAACCCGAGCAATTCCACTCTATTTGTGTATCAGTACCAGATAGATGATACCACGTTCCGCCCCAGTAAACACAATAATATGTATCTAAAACCCAATTACCTAACTTAACTTCAAAATATCCCCATGATCCATTTGTAGCATTAGGAGTATTTGCATTCAATTCGCTCACATTACCGCTATTTGTTACTTTGTTACCTCTGTTAGAAATACAGTCTATTACATGCTGTGTATGTTCTGTAATTGTACAACACGCAGCATTCGGATGAGTATGCGCCGTCAAAGAACAGCATGCCGACGTGTGCTGACTATATTTCACATGAGGGCAGACAAATTCCATATAGGTCAGCTTGTAGGTATTTCTGCTAAAATACACGTTGACCACGGAGCTGCCGTCCGCGACAATCTCCACATCGGTATCTGCCTTTTCATAAGTAAAATGTTCATCGTCACGGTTATCGCCAAAATCAGCATTCTTGTAATCCGCACCATTGACCTTGGAGTCAGTGGTGGCAGTCTGCTGCACACTACCTACAAAAGTATAATTTTCATCGTTGGCATTTTCATACCAAAAAGCAACTACGAAGTTTGTGGCAGCCTTGGTCCACTGTGCCGTATATGATGAATTGTATGCAGGAACTTCGTCTGGCAGAGCCGGATCCCAAGCAGTGAACGTGTAACCGGTACGCTGAGGAGTCGAAATAATCGACTTAACAGGCGTACCATACCGAGCATAAATAGGCTCAGCGCCATAGCCGCCGTTCAGATCCAATGCAACGATAAAATACCCTCGATCATAGTAAATATTGACTTCGGTACTGCCGTCAGCTGCCACGGTAATTTCCGTGTCGTAGTCCAGTGCGTCAAAGCCCTCGTAGGTCTTCTTCAGGCCTTCGCCCACCTGCATCTCAGTCTTGAAACCGCTGATAGTCTCAACCTCATGTATTGTATACTCATTTGTTGCAATTTCCTGCCAGTAATGGTTGACCTTAAAATCCACATAGTCGGGAAGATAAGTCACTGTATAGGTGACATCCCCCTGAATATCGGTAATAGTATCGGTAATGCGCTCTGTAATGACACCAAGGTAATAGGGCGCATAACCAGCAATTGCAGGACACGGAACATCCAAAATCCAGTTCTGTCCCTCAGAAAGACTCGCTACATAGGGAGTCGCTGCTTCCTCTCCGTCTTCAAACTCGAAATAAATCTTGATAGAGAACGAAGTCCCCTCGTTTGTGGCTTGGGTCTGGTTTTCTTCACCACTGTCACCGCTGCGGGCGCTAAACATAGCAACACTCTGCTGGGGAATCATCTCATCCACAACAATGGAGATGGGTTCGCTAACCTGTGTCTCGCTGCCGTTGGTAACAACACAGCGCAGATAGGTAACTGCCTGATAGTCGATAATACTTAGGAACATAGCAGGAGACACAAGGATGCCTTTGCCTGTCTGACCATAAATATCCACCCAAAGCATTTGGGAGTTGTTATAACAAACCTGCCACTGGTAGGATACTTCTCCCTCCAGCTCCGTCCATGCACTCAGGCTGGATTTCATGCCTTCGTACAGAACAAAGCTATCTGTTATGGAATCACCGTATTCGTCCACAAGGGATACATCCGCTCCATCAGTCAACGTCGGAGTATCAGGGATTACGGGAGCGGTATCAGGTTTATACTCGTCTTCATGCTCCTCGCCACAGTCATATTCACCGCAGCTACTACAATAATAATGTGTTTTACCACAATCATATTCCTTACAAACAGTGCAGAAAATGTGCGCCTGACCACAATCATGCTTTTTACACAATTCACAATAAAAGTGAATCTTAACACAATCGTATTCACCACAGCCTTCACACTTCACATGCTCGGTGGTACAATCCTCTTTACCGCAAACAGGACACTTTTCCGGCTCTTCCGGAATCTGCGTTGCAGTCTGTGACAATCCAGCCACTTGAGCACAGTTTACCCACGCATAACCTTCTGCGTTTTCAGGCCAGTTTTCATCTGCTGTCAGCTTTATAAACCAACCATATAAAGAAGCATCATAGCAAAAATCTGCAACCACATATTCTCCTGTCAATTCGGAAGCTGCGACAAAAGTTGTGTCTGTAGCAGAAGTAAGGTCTTTGTACAAAGTAATCTCTCCATCGCTAACCAACGTCGCATACAGTTCCTCTGCTTCTACAACTGTAGAAAAATATTTTGCTTCTACAAAGGGATTTTGAGACAAGGCACCAAAATAAAACTCATCATCCGCAGAATCCACCTGATATATAACTGCCTCTCCGCTTTCCAAGTGTGTATAACTTTGTTTTAGAATTAAGTAATCAGGACATTCCGCAGCTGCAATTTCTTTTTCTTCGCGAGCAGTACCATTATTGTAGAAAATTATATTTTCGTTACTTTTATCCAAAAAACCAATCAGGCACACCTCGGAAAGCTCTCCTACCACATCCCAAACATTGGTTTCAGTACTCTCTGTGCTTTCCGCCACCACCTCCTCTGCATAAGAGGTATACACATTCGTCGGCAGCATCCCCACAACCATCAGGAAGGCCAACACAACTGCAAGTATTCTTTTTTTCATAATGCGTTACCTCCCTTCTTCCGACCAGCCTGCGGCTTCCCACACGGTTTTGCCGTTGTTGGCTGCCTGCACCGCTTCCGCGGTAATATGTATTTCTACCGTACACTTTTGGTACTCGTTGGTCATTTTCGGACCGGAAAATACCACCTCTGTAAAGAGGGGTTCCGTAGTTTTACCACCCACAAGCGCTTCGATAAAATACCACCAACCATCCTTTTGAATCCAATGCTCATCATCCGGGGTAATGCCTACAATGGAGGCTAACGTTTGCTCGTCGAGCTCCATTTCCTTGCCCTCAGCATCCCAAACAGTAATTTCATATTTCATACGCACGTAGGCGTCTGCCTCTTCGGCACGCACAGACACAGTCTTGCTGACCGTAGTTCCCGGCATAATAGTAATTTTATCGGTCGGATAATCCACCAAACCACCTGCCGTTTCCTGCTGTTCCACCACAGTAACCTTTACCGCACCTGCAGTAATCACATTTCGCGCCGTTCCCTGATCAGTAAAATACGCGGTCGTCACCGATGCCAACAGTGACAAACATATTGCAATCACTGAAATCGCAAACACTTTTTTCATAGGCACAATTCTCCTTTTTCACTTATACAAAACATCCTTTTTTGGATAAAATTAAAGTTCCTTTTTAACATCCTAACTACGTGCAGGACATACAAGGGCATCCCAATGACAAAATTGAGGTATCCTTGTATGCCCTGCGCCCTGATGGGCGCGGGGTATGTAAATAGTAATTATCTTGTTAATCTCTTGTTAATGGATGTGCTGCTTCCAATGCTTCAAATGCAGCCTCAGGAGAATCAAATCCTTCTACCTGAATAGCATCTGCTTTGATGTCGATTGTTAAGCCATCAAACATAGCCATCTGATTGATAGGAGTGCCATCGGAACCAACTGCATTATTATCGAAATCAGCAGGAACCTTCAAGCCATTGAATAATGTCATGGATTCGCCTGCATCTAACTTAAAGTAATAAACATAAATACGTTCGCGCTCATTTAAAATCTTGCTATAATAGCCGTCTGCATAAGACTTACCATTTTCAAGAACATATTTCTTTGCATTATTTGCAATTACATCCTTTTCTACATCACTGGTAAACCAGTTCTGATGACTGAATACACCTGTTTTTACACTATTGCGGTTTGCAGAGTCGATGTATAAAACTTCACCAGTACCGGTAAGTGCAGAATCACTTGCTAACATTCTGCCGGCCATATCCTTTGTACCTGTGGCGTTACGTTTTTCCATGCTTACAGCAATGCCCCAACCATCAAAAACTTCGTCATACTTAGCCTGATAAATCTCATCGCCTTTTGCTTCGTATACGTTGTCAATTGCATTATAAATATCCTGATAGTTATTTACAAAAACAGCCACACGAACATATGCTGAATTACTACCGGTATTTGTTACAGTAGGCTTCTTAGTGATTACGTTTGTCGGCATAAGATTAGAATATACAGCACCATCTTCTGTCTGTACGGTTCTTCCAACCAGTTCGTTGCCGTCTTTATCATAAACGGCTGCAATTTCTGTCAAGTCAATCTCAACATCACCAACTGCAAAGGTGTTTGTCTGTGCATCTTTATCAGTAAAGTATGCCATAGTACCGCCAACGATAGCGATAGCTAACATACACAAGCATAAACAAAGTGCTGTGATTTTTTTCTTCATAATTTTGAGTCCTTTCTTAGATTAGTTAGAACCGCTTACAGCGTTCCATGCAGCTAAAATCTTGGCATTATCATCATCTCCGGTATGACCATCTGCCTGAATAGCATAACCGGTAAAGATCAAATTCTTTGTATAGTCGCTAATGGATTCCTGTGTAATTCCGGAACTAACAGAGATGGTATTACCCTTAATTATGTCGTAACTTTCAGTCGTTGCAGTCGTTGTAGTATCACTATCAGCATTCACTATTCTGTAATAGACATTAGCTACGCCATTAACCGGCGTCCATCCATCTGCTATAGTCCAGGACATTCCGGTGCTTGTGTCGGCGTCGCTATCAATCGTATAGGTACTATCACTACACGTCCAACCTGTTGCCTCTACCTTAACAAAAACATATGCCTTGACATTATTACCATTAAAAGTAATCTTTGGATCCTTCGTAATATTTACCCCCGGAACTATAGTATAATTATTTGTAGTGTCTGCAGTAATCTCAGTGCTCTTTTCAGACAGTGTTAAGGTACCAATGTTACCGGCCACAAACGTGTTCGTTACCGTATTCGTTTTTGTCATCAACCATGCCAAAGATCCTCCTACAGTGCATCCAATCAAAAGTACAGCAGCCATCATCAAAACAGCAACTTTCATACTTACAGTTTTCTTTGTTCTCATTTTGGGTCTCCTCCTTCCTACGAGTATAAATTTATTTCTCAGAGCATTGCTCTGGGGAATACTTCATTAATTAGCCGAGAATGCTTCCCATGCCATGTCTTCGGCAGTCTTTCCATCTTGAGCAACGAAACCTTCTGCCTGAATAGCCTGTGCTGTAATGGTAATTTTGGTATTGTTTAAATATCCCAAGTGTTTATTATCAATTTCTTCTGGAACCGTAATTGTGGTAAATAAAGCATTCAACTTGTCATAATCAACGGTTGTATCTCCATCATCACTTGTTGCTTTGTATGCGCCTGGATAATAACGGAACTCATATGTACCTATATTAGCAGTTGTATCCTGAGTAAACTTTACACACTTCCATGCACTACTGTCTCTATCAACCAGATTGTCTAAAACAACCATTTGTCCCTCAACAATCACTTCTGAAGCCTGTGTGACAATATAAGCATCGTCGTAGTCATCGTCATCATTGCTAAATGCCAGTAACATTTGGTCATAGTTACTTACAGCAACTAACATACGTATGTATGCTTCTTCACTGCCTTCTTTCACCCAAACAGTAGGATCCTTATCGTATTCAATCCCCGGTAAGATGTGATATGAATTGGTTGCATCTTCAGGTGTTGTACGCTCGCCTGATGCCAAAGCCTTTCCATTTTCGTCAACCTTCGCTTCATCCAACTTAATTTCAATATCACCTACAGTAAACGTATTCGTAACCTCATCCGTAGACGTCAAATACGCCAGCGTCCCCATCACGGAACCCACCACCAGCAGCATTGCGCAGAGCACCAGTGCCAGTGCTTTTGTTGTTTTCTTCATTTTTTTGTTTCCTCCTTTTTACTCACAAAAAATTTTATAATTTATCTATAATTGCCATTTAGCAAGTATATTCGTGTTAGTTGTCCTCTTCTTTTTTCTTGTCGTCTTCGAAGAGATCCGGCAGAAAGACCAGCATTACCAAGATAGCTCCTGCTGCAAGTGCCATGTAGGTACCGGGCGGATTTTGGATGTAGTTGGATATGTAGCCCAGATACGGTATGGTTAATACCGGCTTGCCAATAATATTTTTGTAATGGACGGACGTTCCGTCCGGTATGTCGTTGGCATCTCCTTTAGTGAAGTATCGAATGGTATCGGGGTCATTTTCATCCACCAGAACCTCGGTAATGCGGTGGGTTACCACGGTATTTTCGTTCAGCATATAGGTGATTGGGTCGCCTGCTTTCAGTTCTTTGTAGTCCACGTCTTTTACGTAAATCAGCGAACCCACATGATAAGTAGGCTCCATGGACCCCGACAGCACCACGTACACGTCCAGTCCAATCAGTCTGACACCTACCAGCGCTACGGCAAGCAGTACCACCAGACCAATCAGTATGCTGCTGCCCCAGTTCCATACTTGTTTTATTATTTTACTCATGTCATTTCTGATTTCCTTTCCGAAGTTAAATATCGAATTTTATCTCTGTTGAATGATTGTCGGAAAGATATTCCTCCACGTATTCTTTTACTCGTTCCTCAGCCTGTTTTCTTGCTTTCACAGCATCCTCCAACCTTGTAAATCTTCCTAAATAATAGCGTTTATTCTGAAAGGTAATTTGCGCCTGGTACTTTCCGTTTTTGAGTGTCACGCCGCGCACACCGGTATCCGGTGAAGTAGTGCTTCGCTTTTTACCGATATCTTTTATGACCTCAATACAGGTTCCATCTGTATAAGTCAGAATATTTTTAAAGTCCCTCTGCTCATCTATTTCCTTTTTGATACATCCACAAGAGGTGGTGTGTCCGGAAGTAAGCATAGTAGAACGAACCAAAACCATGCCTCCGCAATCACATTTGCATTCCCAAACAATCGCCCTGGCACTGCGCTCCCCGGTAGGCCTTACAGTCACCAGCCTTCCATAACGCGCTCCTTCCCGGACGGACGGCTGCCTCCAGCTGCATCCACAGCTTGTGGCAAAGCCCGCATTTAATTCTCCGGTTGGTTTTTCGCACAAGTTACCGCAGTCACATCTGCATTGCCACACGATGGCTCCGGACTTTCGCTTTTCTGTTTTAGCCAAAACTGTCAGCTTCCCAAAGCGTTTTCCTGTCAAATCCTGACTGGTACGTTTTTTTACCTTGTTGGATACATCATCTGACTGCTTCATACCCACTCCCCGTAAAATGCCCTAAAACATCCACTACATAATTTGTATTATGTAGTAATTGATAGGATAAAAAGGCTCACGGCTCCCCCTTTCTATGTCCCATAGAGCATTCCAAACCGTTATCTTTTACAATCTTTTGGTATTTTATCGGTTTTAAAGGCGCGAAAAGTACACCCTCTCTTCCCTATCCTCAACAAACGGAATGGAGGGTGTACTTATAATGCATAATTTCGAAAACTTATGAGTATTGTAAAATAATTTTTATTAAAAACTTGAAAAAAATATGTATTCGAGATATAATGCCATTACAATATACTTATTGTGCATATTTTTGACGTTACATAATACAAATTATGTAGCGTTTTTCTTTTTTATAGGGGGGATCAGACCACCAACCCCAGCCGTTCTATCTTCCGACGGTGCTCCGTTCCGGTAGACATAATATAAATTCTCGTAGTCTCAATGCTTCCATGTCCAAGGATATCTGCCAGCTTTGCAATATCCTTTTCGATACCGTAAAAAGTGCGGGCAAACAACTTTCGCAGATTGTGTGGAAAGACCTTCTCTGAATTGACTCTTGCCGCCTGGCACAGCCGTTTCATTTGTGCCCAAATATTGCTGCGATTAAGGGGCTTTCCATTTCGTGAGACAAAAATTGCTCCACTCGTAATGTTCTTTTTTGCGGCATAATCCAGAAGCAGCCTTTTCAGCTTTCCCGGAACCAGGATGGTCCTGATTTTACTTTTGCAATGAACAGACACCTCCCCACGCCTTACTGCCTCCACCGTAAAATATTTCAGCTCCGACACTCGAATTCCTGTTCCGCAGATGGTCTGCATGACTAAGTTCAACTGCTCCTGCTTTTTGGATGCCTCCAGCAGTCTCATATATTCTGCTTTTGTCAGCTCTTTTTCCACAGCACAATATATCTGACGCTGACACCGCAGGGTCTTGACTTTGCAATCCGACCATCCCATAAACTCCATCATGCTGTTTAAGGAAGCCAGCATGGAATTGATGGAACGAACCGCATACTGCCTCTCTTCCAACTCTTTTTTAAATGCAATCGTTACCTCCTTTGTTATCGAACGCCCTTCTGCAAACGCGACAAAAGCGCGTACATCCCTGAGATATTTCTCCACGGTTGCCGCGCTCTTTTCTTCTCTTTGCAAGTACTCCTGAAAAGCATTCAGATGTTCCTCGGATAAAATTTTGTCTGTCATGGGTAAAATCCTCCTGTAAGTAAATATACATTTTAACCTGTACGCATATATATTTTACCCAATACTCGCAAATTATCATATGAAATTATTTATTTTATGCCTCTCGACCAAGTTCTGATTCCGCCTCTGTATATTCCTCTTCGGTGTAATCCAAATCCAGAATAGAGTCTTTTGTGTAGCCTTTAGCAATCATATTTTTAATTGCCTGCATACGTTCCTCATGTTTTGCAGCTTCTGCAGCCATCTTCTCATATCGTTGCATCACTTCACACATTACCTGCATACCTCCCTCTGATTCCTTCAATCGTCTCACTTCTGACGATAACATCGGAAACCTGGCATTTTTTACTTCTTTTTTAGTGAAGCAGGACATTAACTCAGCAATTTCCTTGCCAGCACCTCAAAAAACACGTCATCGATGGGTCTTAAATCTCTTATTCTTTCCTGCTTCTGTTGTTCTGTTAATCCCATGTTGCCTCTCTTTCCCTGCCTGTGGCAGACGGAATCACCAATTCCGTACACTCTTATTCATGCTAAACAGAGAAAGCTGCTTGGGAAATATTTTATTACATTCTAAACATTATAATACCATTATTAGTTCAAAAGTTCAATCATGGCTTCTGTTTCATAGGTATAACATATCGCAGCTTCCTCGTTTCTTTTGTTTTTACAGTCTTTTTCATTCGCATATTTGTGGCAACAAAAAAACACCGATTCCGTACTTTTATTGTCTAAATCCGTGTTTTTCATGTCAGGCAGATGCCTGACCTTTATCTTTTGTAGTGTTACTTTCATTATAGCAATTATTCGACAAAAAGCAACCCTTTTTACTCTTTTTTGCAACTTAAAAACCGGCAAGTAACCCCTCGCCGGTTTTCAAAAACTATATATTATTCATCATACCCATTTGGATTCTGGCTCTGCCATCTCCAGGAGTCTTCGCACATTTCCTTAATGCCGTACTGTGCTTCCCAGCCAAGCTCTGCTTTAGCCTTTGCAGCATCTGCATAGCAAGCTGCAATATCGCCCGGGCGTCTATCCTTAATTGCATAAGGAATCTTTACGCCGGTTGCTGCTTCAAAGTTCTTTACTACATCCAGTACGCTATAACCGGTGCCTGTACCCAGATTGTAAATGCCAAGTCCCGGATTGGTAAGAATCTTCTCGTAAGCTTTTACGTGACCGATTGCCAGGTCTACTACGTGAATATAATCACGCACGCCGGTACCGTCGTGTGTATCATAGTCATTGCCAAATACACCAAGTTCAGGACGTTTTCCAACGGCTACCTGTGTGATATAAGGCATCAGATTGTTTGGAATACCGTTTGGATTCTCGCCAATGGTGCCGCTCTTGTGTGCACCGATTGGATTAAAGTATCTTAAAATAATTACATTCCATTCCGGGTCAGCCTTCTGCATATCACTTAAAACCTGCTCTAACATTGACTTGGTCCAGCCATATGGATTGGTACAAATACCCTTCGGGCACTCCTCGGTAATCGGAATAATTGCAGGGTCACCATAAATGGTTGCGGAAGAAGAGAAAATAATATTTTTGCAGTTGTGCTTTCTCATTACATCTACAAGTGTAAGCGTTCCTGCAATATTATTTTCATAATATTCCCAAGGTTTCGCAACACTTTCACCTACTGCCTTTAAGCCTGCAAAATGGATACATGCGGTGATGTCTTCCTTTGCAAAAATTTCTTCCAATGCTTCTCTGTCTAAAATATCAGCCTTGTAGAAAGTAACCGGCTTGCCGGTAATAGCACTTACTCGTTCTAAGCTCTTTTCGCTGGAGTTGGATAAGTTGTCCAAAACAACGACATCATAACCTGCATCCTGCAGTTCAACTACGGTGTGGCTTCCGATAAATCCTGCACCACCTGTAACTAAAATTGACATATCAAAATCCTCCTGTCATATATGATTTAAGTCTTAACCTTATAATTCAATACCATTTTCAAGACAAAGTGCCCTTGCACTTTCTACGCTGTCAACACCGGTCTTATTTTTAATTGGCGCAAACTCTTTATTGCGTACCACCTCAAATGGAAGGCATGTGTCTAACTGGTGAATCATATCAAGCACCAAGCCCTCAAATTTATATCCATTTGGAGTTTCCGGCTTTACAAGCTCGCCTGCTTCGTTGATATACGGAATCTTCTTTTCTACGACATGAACCGGCATATCGCCTGCAAACATATTTTCCAACGCATTTACACTAAATAAATAATTTAAAATTACGCCGAAGTTATACGCTGGGTCGCCCTTTTCATCTTTAGCATTCATCATCTCGTCGGTAAGCTCATAATACTCTACAATACTTGGCTTGCCGTCTTCCAAACACATAACGCCAACCTTTTCATCCGGAGCATTTTTACGAACCACCTTAGAACCAACGCTCGCCTTTGCATCAATGGTAGCGCCCACAAATACAGGGTCTGCAATACGCTGCAGCACATTATCCACTGCAAAAATATTAATCCATTCAATACCTTCTGCATGAATGAAATCCAAAAGGCCTGCCACCTTCAAGCTTACAAACCAGCCTCCGTTACCATTCGGAGAGGTACTGATTTGAGATTTACTCTCCATGTATACATGACCTTCGTAGTCCGTAGCCGGTGCCATTTCCTGCATAAAGAAATGGATAAATTCCGGATTGTAGCCAAAATAATTTTTTTCAGCCAAGAATTTACGGGTTGCTTCGTCGTTTTTGTCACTGGTCATAATAAATAAGTGGATATATGTACTGGTTGCACGAACTACATCCATCAGATTTTCTATCAGTCTCTGGAAAATAAATACCTCTTTGGTAAGACCGATATTGTACATGCCCTTCGGATCATCAGAACCAAGTCTGGTACCCATACCTCCGGCTAATAATACCGCACCCACCTTGCCATTCTGAATTGCTTTTACACCAATTTCTTCAAAAAATTCCTTCTTTGCTGCAATTTCCGTCAATTCCATCGCTGCCAATGGTGAAATTACACCCTTTTCCACAGCAATATTTTCTTTTTTACATGCTTCGATTACAGAGAAATCAGTTGCTTCCACCTGTGTCAACAAAGCTTCTTTTTCACACTCGGAAAGCTCCTCGTAATACTTTAACACATGTAACTGATCTGCTACCTCCAGCTTTGCATACGCTTCCTGGTAATTCATTTCTACCTGCCACTCAAAACGTGTGTAAATATACTCACATCGAGAAATTGAAGTCCTCACGGATACGTCTTACTGCTTCATCGTGTATGCTTTGGCGGTTGCAAGCAACACGCTACTCACAAATTTTTCTACACTCCACAGTCGTAAATTCCCGAAATAGCCTTCGGTACATACTTACGCTTGCGTTTCATTATGCAACTTCATAAGTCTCGGCATCTCTCAAATTAAGACTTGCATTAAAATCCCTGTCCTCTACATAGCCACAGTCACATCTGTAAATTCTGTCAGAAAGCTTTAAATCTTTCTTGATCTTTCCACAGCAGTGACACATCTTGGAAGATGGATAAAACCTGCCAACAATTCTTAATTCAATACCATTCTCATCACATTTGGCTTTAAGCTTTGTTCTAAATTCGGAAAACTTCTGTGATGCAACCGCTTTTGAAAGATGTCTGTTCTTCATCATGCCTGATACATTCAAATCCTCAATCGTTATATAAGACGGCTTGGTTTTCACTATCTCCGCGATTGTCTTATTGATGTAATCCGTACGGATATTATCTATCCTGTGATGAAGCTTCTGTACTTTAAGCTTCTGTTTTTGTATATTCTTTTGAGTGGACTCTCCTTTCTTTAAATTTTCATATTTTCGTGAGAGACATCGCTGTTCTCTGCGTAACTGTTTTTCCAGTTTCTTTAATCCTGCTGATTTGTTGATGTTTTTATAGGTTTTTCCATTAGAAACAATCGCAAGTTCTTTCAGCCCTAGGTCTATTCCGATACCCTCATTACTATTATTGACAATCTGTGTATCGGGTATTTCTACAAGAACAGAAACATAATATCTGCCTGCTTTTACAGATACCGTACCGCTTTTAATGATCCCTCCGTCTTTGGTAGTTGGAATATAACCTTTTTCTTTAATCCTTACCCAGCCCAGGGTTGGAATACGGATTCTATGTCTTTCACACTTACAATCTTTTGGATTATTCTTAATGAAATACATCTTCACATCTGATTTGTCTTTCTTTTTGAACTTTGGAAAACCACTCTGATGTTTGAAAAATTTTGTAAATGCGGTACAGCCATCCTCGATAGACTTTTTTACGGCTTTTGAATATACCTCTTTAATCCACGCTTTGTCAGGATTATTAGGGATGTAATCATTATTAAGCCAGACACTAAAACTTTTACCACTTACAAATCTTTCACCCTTATCATGAAGCTCTTTATTATGAGCAAGATAGAAATTATAAACATATCTGCAAGTGCCAATGGTTCTGTTAATCCTGTTCTTCTGTTCCGGAGTTGGATTTATTTCCGTCTTGAAGCTCTTTAGCACTTTCTTAATCCCCCTTTATTTGTTTAAGTGCCTTCCCTATCCCAACGTTGCAACGTTTTAACGGAAACACCCAATAGTTCAGCCAAATCTACCTCCTTGTGTTTCGGCAATATACCTGCCCTAAATTCTATTATAACACGTTATAGTTCATTTTCATATAAGCTTATGGCTCATTTGTTATAAGCTTATGGCTCATTTGTTATTAATTTGTTAAGATTTTCCGGGTAGCTGTGCCAAAATAATTGCTCCAAACATAATCACACAGCCAATCATTTCTCTGGCTGACAATGTCTGGTGCAATAACAACCATCCGGCCAACACACTGATTACAGACTCCAAACTCAAAATCAATGATGCAACTGTAGGATTCATTCCTTTTTGACCGATAATCTGCAACGTATACGCCACACCACAGGACATCACACCGGCATATGTTATAGGAAGCCATGCCGCCAAAATTCCACTGAGTGTCGGTGCTTCCACAACCAATGCAATTACACTGCAGAGCACGCCGCACACCAAGAACTGAATACAGGCCAACTTGACGCCACTGCACTTAGGTGCAAAATAATCAATCACTAAAATATGTAGAGAAAATACTACCGCACACAAAATGACATATATGTCACCTTTTCCGATACTAAAACCCTCTTTAATACTCAACAAATAAAGTCCAACCGTCGCCAGTACAATGCTAATGCCTACGAAAGGACTGCACTTCTTTTTTAAAAACAATCCTAGCACCGGCACGATAATAATATACATTGCAGTAAGAAATCCTGCTTTGCCTGCTGTAGTATACTGAATACCTATCTGCTGCAGGCTGGACGCCACACATAGACATAGCCCACACAATACGCCACCGAGCCACAGCGTTTTGGATTCTTTTTTCTCCTCTGCTGCATTTTTTTTGCCGGACATACCGTATATAACCGGAAGCAGCACCAATGCTCCAAGGAGATTTCGCACACCATTAAACGTAAACGGCTCCACATAATCCATACCTACACTCTGAGCCACAAAAGCAACACCCCATATGGTGGCTGTCAGAAGTAACAACAGCGGACTTTTCCAGTTTTTCAAAGTCAAATTCATTTAAAGTCACCGTATTTAGTCCTTCCTACTGTAAGAATCTTTTTTCTAAAGAAGCAACACCCATTTTATTTAAAATCACATTACAGCTTGCCGGATTTACTGCGATTCCGGTAGCTTTGCCGTTTTTCATCATGTCAGCAACCATTTTAAATTCACAGACAAATATCGGCATTTTATTTTCCTTTGCAAACTTACGAAGCTCTGCTCCATCGGTAAATAGTGGAATAAACACCTCTTCATTGTTATTTTTTATTAACATTACCGCGCGCTTGCTCTGTTCTTCACCTTCTGTCTTTACTTCGTGAAGCGGAATAAGGAATTTGCTTCTTGCAATATTTGCACTTGCTTCTTCTTCCAATTCCTTTAAGTTTTTCTTTTCTGAAGGTTCCACCGGTCTGCGTACCTCCTGCATAAAATACAGCATGGACAACTGTAGGGTAGCATTTTCAATCGGTCTTTTTTCCACCGGAATTGTATTGATATCCGGAAATTTCAAAAACTCGTTGAGCTGCACGAAAAATTCCACACCCCCTTCTGCATTTGCACTCACAAAGCGAATAGCATTCACACCTATCAGACGAAGCTCTGCAAAAAACGGAAAAACTTCTTTTTCTTTACAGTTAACCACAAAAGCAGGGCGCTTGTCCTCGCTAAGCGCACGTGCTTTTTCCAAGGCATCCTCTTCCTCCAGATACACGCAAACATAATCGTCCATAGTTACATCCATACAAAATACCATAGGCATTCTGGTGCTCTGTGAAAAAATTACGCTGAGCTTTTTTAGTCCGGGAATTGTCCTAATAAAATCCTGTTTTGTCATAGATTTAGGTACCTCTTTCTCATAATCATAAAATACTTACTTCATCATATCACATTTGTGCAATAGTTGCACGTTATTTTTCATATCGTGCTGAAATATGTCTTGTAAATTTTCCTCGAAAAAGCTACACTTATTGTAACTAAATAACTTGTGCCACACAAAGAAAGGAAGGACTACACTATGTTTAAAAAATCAAACGGCACTTCAGGCAATTATTATCAAGATGAAATTCCTCCTGACAGAGGAACAAATCATTCTCCGGCTAAATTTTTAAAAAGACTGGGTGGCGCCGGAATCGGTATGGTTTTCGTAGTTTTGGCAGTGATTGCCGCATTGAATTCAACCTATACCATTAACGAACAGGAGCAGGCAGTTTTAGTTACCCTCGGACAGGCACGCAGTGTTACTACACCGGGTCTTCACTTCAAAATCCCTTTTATTCAGGATGTTATCAAGGTAGACACCACTATCCAGGGCTTTTCCATCGGTTATGACGATGAATACAACCACAGCATGGAAGAAGAATCCTTGATGATTACCAGTGATTATAATTTTGTAAACGTGGACTTTTTCGTGGAATACCGCTATTCAGACCCTGTAAAGGCTGTGTATGCATCCAGCGAACCGGTAGCTATTCTGAAAAACATTTGTCAGAGCTGCATTCGTACCGTAATCGGAAGCTATCCTGTAGATGAGGTACTGACTACCGGCAAAAACGAAATACAGGCTAATATCAAAGAAATGATTATGGCTAAGCTGGAAAAGCAGGATTTAGGTGTTCAGCTTGTAAATATTACCATTCAGGATTCTGAACCGCCTACCATAGAAGTTATGGAAGCCTTTAAGGCTGTAGAAACTGCAAAGCAGGGAAAAGAAACGGCTTTGAACAATGCCAACAAGTACCGCAACGAAAAGCTTCCGGAAGCAGAAGCTAATGCCGATGCTATCGTAAAATCCGCTGAAGCAGAGAAAACACAGCGCATTAACGAAGCAACTGCACAGGTAGCACGCTTTAATGCCATGTATGAAGAATATATCAAAAATCCGGAAATTACCAAAGAGCGTATGTTTTTTGAAGCTATGGAAGAAGTGCTTCCGGAATTAAAGGTCATTATTGAAAGTCCTACCGGTGATGTACAGACCTTCTACCCTATCGAATCCTTTGCAACCATTAACCCGGGCAGCGAAGCTACTACAGAATCTGCCAACTAAGGAGGGCCTATTATGAAAAAATTTGCTAAATTTGTTCTTATCCTTGCAGTTGCCCTTTTACTGTTTTCCGGCTCCTGCATGGTTATTACCAACGAAAATGAATATTCTTTAATCCGCCAGTTTGGAAAGGTAGACCACATTGTAGACGATGCCGGTATCAGCTTTAAGCTTCCTTTTATCCAGACCGTGGATAAACTGCCAAAGCAGACTTTGATTTATGACTTAACACCGAGCGATGTCATTACCGCCGACAAGAAGACCATGATTTCCAACAGCTATGTTTTATGGCGTATCAGTGATCCTTTGAAATTTGCACAGACCTTAAATTCCTCTGTATCCAATGCAGAAAACCGTTTGGACAACATCGTTTACAATGCAACCAAAAACGTGATTTCCAGCATGACTCAGGATGAAGTAATTACCAGTCGTGATGGTGCTTTATCCGAAGCGGTACTTACAAATATTGATACTTCTCTTGATAATTATGGGATTGAACTTTTGAGTTTCGAATTAAAACAGTTGGATTTGCCAAGTGATAATAAGACAGCTGTTTATGAAAGAATGATTTCCGAGCGTGACAATATCGCTGCTACCTACACCGCGGAAGGCGCTTCCGAAGCACGCATTATTCGCAACACTACGGATGCAGAGATTGCTATTCTCCTCTCCGAAGCAGAGAAAAACGCAGAAATCCTTTTAGCAGAAGGAGAAGCAGAATACATGCGAATTCTCTCAGAGGCATACAATGACGCTTCCAAGGCAGACTTCTACTCTTTCGTTAGAAGCTTAGATGCAGTCAAAACTACCATGACCGGTCAGAATAAGACCATTATCCTTTCTCCGGATTCTCCGATTGCACAGATTTTTTATGGAAGGTAATGGGTTTTAAACATAAAAAAACGCCCCCACCGAATTCAGTAGAAACGCCTTTGAACATTATAATATAAGATAAATCGGTAAAAGTCAACAAAAAACTTCATGGTTTTTAGGTGGTTTTTACCGATTTCTTTATGCAATATTTATAAATCATGGAACACTTCATCGTTATAATATACCTGATAGCCTCCAAAGGAACCCTTTAAGACGTATCCACTGGCAGTTAAGTCCCCAATCGTTTCTCGTGCTTCTCTCAATACTACATAAGCACAATGGTATGTTACCGCAGCTTCTCCCAAAGCATCACAATCCACCACTTCTGCCTCCATCATTTCATACAGAGGATGGTTCATATTCCAGTCCTCTACCAGCACATTTCGTCCGTACGGCAGACAAATGGTGCTGTCATATTGACGCACATATTGCATCAGCTCCTCCGGAAAAAGTGCCAGAACCTCTCGTCCCTTAGCATGCATCATATCACAAAGCTCCACCACTGTCTGAGGCACATGAAATGCATTTTCTGCCTTGGAATATCTCCAGTTATTATACACAAAATCACCACTAAGTACCATAACAAGTGTCAATCCGAGGGCAACCAAAGCGCGATGCTTTCCTTGATACATATGATACACCTGCACCGCTGTATATGCGATGACCAATGTTACCGGAAGCATCCAGAAAAAGCGATAATACACTTCCACATCCATTACTTCTGCTACCACGTTGTATGTGAACGGTAAAAGCAATACACCTATCCAAAACAAGGGCAGATAAACCAGTAAAATTCTTTTGTAAGTTTCTTTTTCAGTGTAAAAGAGAAATATCACTGCACACACGTATAACGCCAGCAACATCCCGCTTCCACTAATATTTTGCCATACTGAAAATGCTGTGTCCTGCATACTTTCTCCTTTTCATTCCTTTGCAAGCAAATTTATGCATCTGCCTTTAATGTGACAAATATATCACTGCAAATACCAGCCCGGGTACGATACTAAGCATCCCCAGTGGTAAAAGCGTCCATTTTTTGTAACCAATTGCCAGGAAAAGCAGTCCGCTTCCCCATAATAAAATAACCAAAACCCCGCCCAGGGTACTTCCCAGACACCCTGTCAGTATAATAACTGCTGCCAGCAGAAATTCTCGAAAAGTTATTTTCCTATTTTGCTCTAGGCAATGTCCTATTTTTATAAGAAGATATATCATAGCCGGAAATACCAGTCCTGCCACCAGTGCTTTGCCTTGTCTGCTGCGAAGCAACAAAAAGCTTTCTGCTGTATGACTGGAAGTGTTACCCCAGATAAACAAAACGGCAACCCAGATAAGCATTTGAATTCGTTTCCGGAAATTGTCTCCAAAAAGCACTTTGCCAATTTGTGCATATATAACATAGCTCATGGTAACTAGCATCATTCCCAAAAGGATATGTCCGATTACCAACGTATGCACACCACTGATTTTGGACAAAAAGGCAATCCAGATAGGAAACGGTGCCAGTGCATAACGATAGGTCAACTCGGTGCCGCCAAACGCATACACATTGGCGGTATACATATTTCCGGAGCTTTCAGCCACACTGGCGATTGCCATATAGTATGCATCATCTCCGTCATTTACTGCCAAAAACAAAAGCGCCAACATTTGTATCAGCCACAATGCCACAAATACAAAAAATAATGCCTTATGCTCTTTTATCCACAAAAATGTCTTCCTGTGAACCGGTTTGTACCCATCCATCCACAATTTTAACGCTAATGCCAGTCCACCCACAGCTATCACTGCCGTTATCATCCAATATGCACGAATCACATCTTCCAAGCTTCCCTGTTTTAAAATATAGTACACCGCAATTATCTGAAAAACAGCCCATAGCACAAATTGTCCCCAAAGCCACTGACCGCCAAACGATATTCTGTTTTTTTTGGTACAAAATAGCCCGCCTGCACAAAATGGCAGAATCATCAGCCAAAGAAATAACATTACGTATCCCATAAGGACTTCCTTTCTATCTTTACGGAGTCACTAAATAAATCACATCCCCAAAGGCTCCGCCTTTATAAATAAGCTTCGCACTACTGCCACCAAACACATCCATTACTTGTGCAAGTTGCGCTTTACCTGCTTCATCGCCAGGATATTTAATCATCGCCACATATCCACTCCGCGCCACCTGTATCCGTTCTTCGTTCATGGAAGCTAATTCCGAAGCCTTGACTAACATCGTCTGCTCATACTGTTCCATTTCCATCACATTTTCATAGAAACCATATCCATCATATAGACATACCAACGGATACTGTGCATATTCCTTTGCCGTCTGTAGCTGTGTCTCGTATCCTTTGTATAAGTACGCATGACCATCCTGCAGCTGAATATACTGGCAAACCACGCACAACATCAGAACACCTACCGTTAGCAGAGAAGCAATTTTTTCCTTTTCAATCCATGCCCCCACTTGATCCCACAATAGCATAATAAGAAGTGCCGTCATAGGAAAAATCGCCATAATGTATCGATCCACAAAATATGGAGACATTTTTGCTGCCAGTAGAAAATATATAATTGTTGGAATGCCGCACAGCATAAATGGCGTTCCGTTGAAACGGTAGTTTTCTTTCCCTTTTTTACCAAGCTTCATAACCATTGCAAGTATTATTGGAATCGCCATTACCAATATAAAAGGAACCACGCCCCCTGCTACATTGTCCGCCAAAATCTTACCAAAGGCT
>JAFXAZ010000015.1 GCA_017521985.1 Lachnospiraceae bacterium | reverse complement strand
CGCATAACCGATACCTTTCAGTCCTGTGAGCTTGCCCGGAAACACCATAAATCCAAACAGACCAAGCAGCACACACACTGCCATAATCAGTACCCATTTTCCACTGAATAAATAGGCCTGAATCAAATTATATATCATAGAATAAAGGGTATAGTCAGAAGCATCGCTGGTCATACCAAGGAGTCTAATAATGCCATTTACATATTCGCCAATACCATACTGTAATCCAATTTGTACAAAGACAATGCCCATGCCCACAAGATACCCAAGCAGACACCATCCTGTTTTCTGTACATACTGAAGGAATTTCTCCCTGCGAAGAAAACAAGTGTACCATACCACTACAATCAGCGCAGCCTCTGCCGCATTTGGAAATCGCACCAGCACATTTACACCAAGGCATATCCCCGCACCAATCAAAAGCCACGGACTATCTTTTGTCAGCCCCATGTATAAAAGTATAGCTCCTGCACAGAAGAAAAAGTAGGTAAGATAATTATATACACACGTCGTCGGACACCAGCACAGTGCAAGCGCCACCAATACACCAAGAAAGCTCTCCCAGACGTTTAGCTTTACCACTTTTACGAAAAACACAAAGGTCATTACCCCTAAAAGTGCCGGAATAATGGAAGTGTAAATGTTGATACCAAGCAAAGTATCGCCACCCGGAAGCAGCGTGAAAAAGTGTCCAAGCACACTGGCAAGATAGGTAGAAAAAATCCACATAGGATCCATTTCACTCATATACATAAAATTACTGAAATGATACCCCGTATCTGTTACATCGATACCCTGATTTACTTTTCGAAAAGTATAAAGAAATAAAAACACCATTGCTCCGTAAAAAAGCAGGTCTTTCATTTTTTTATTTTTTTGTGTTTCCAAATGCTCCTCCTGTTATCGACGCACAAAACGGCCGATTCCTTTAAATACCAGTGCACGCAGCCAGTCCAGTACCAGTCCTACTATCAACACCAATGATACTTTCCAAATCAAATTAAATACAAACACTATCACATTTTCGGCAGGCACTACACGCAGCCACTGTGGCCACAAATCGCGCACCAGTATATGTTCATGAATCAAATATACACCAAACGTATAGGGTGCTGCTTTTCCTACCAGACGACTTACCACACCATCCTGAAACTCCCAATGCTTAAACACATAAAACAATGACACAGAAGCAAAAAGGCAAAGGATATGATTATAGTGATACCCAAAGCTCAAGCTTTCCCCAAAGGCATCCAGTTTAAAATAAACCACACGCATCACCAGTAAGCTTGCAAAAATACATATCGCACCGCTCACATAGCAAATCAGACTCTTTTTCAGGCTGGAGAAAAACGGGATACCATACTTACGAATATATGCAGCAATCAGATATAGGCATACCAGCCATAACACATGATTTCCTGCTTCATCATCCGTAAATTTTACCGGAAGCACACTCTTTGGCAAGGATTGATATACCGTCAGAAGTATCGTCGAAAAAGCCAGCTGCTTCTGACTCATTTGCTGAATACCTGCATTTAAAAATGGTACCAACAACATCAGAATCACATATGCCGTCACAAACCAGTAATGCTTCATATGCACCGGAAATACGAATCGCAGCCAATCATACGTATCAAAACTGCCAAACTCTACAACACCAAGCGCCGCCAATACCACCGGTATCAAAATGGTATACCACAGTACCTGACACACAATCTGAATGAGGCGCTTTGGCTTCATATTGCTTTCACACATAAAATATCCGGTAATGAACACATACACATTAACCGCTACAATGGCAAAAGCCTCTACCAGCCATGCCACGTAAGAAGTACTGTTAAATTCCGCCGTAGCAGAAGTCAAAAGCCCTCCCTTATCTAAATAGTGCAGTACAATTACCATAAACATTGCCAAAATACGCAATGCTTCGAAATTATTTAATCGCTTATTCATGCTTTGCTTCTTCCTTACCTGTTTCACGGGCAATAATATAACGCGGTCTTCCCTTCACTTCATCATAAATGCGGGCAAGATAATGACCAATAATACCAAGGCTTAACATAATAAACCCGCCAATCATAAGTACCAGTAAAATTACCGTTGTAAAACCTTCTACTGCATTGCCCATAAAATAACGAACCAATGTCTGAAGACCCATAATTACCGCAAAAGCAATAGATAGAATCCCCAAAAACGTCACCACCTGTAATGGTGCTGTTGTAAAAGAAGTAGTATTCATAATCGCATATTTCAAGAGACTCATAAAGCTCCATTTACTTTCACCGGCCGCACGTTCCTGCACCTCATACTTGATGTTGGTGGATTTAAACCCTGCCCAAAAGCTGAGAGCACGGAAAAAGGTATTGCTCTCCTTTAAATCTAATAGTACATCTATGACTCTGCGATCCAACAGCTTGTAGTCAGAAGTATCGTTCATATTGATTTTCATAAGCTTACTCATAACGCCGTAAAATGCTCCTACAAACAGTTTATGAAGCTTACTCTCGTCACCACGATCGCTCTTCACGCCTTCTACTACGTCATAGCCTTCCTTCCAAAGCTTAAACATTTCCGGAATCATTTCCGGCGGATGCTGTAAATCACAGTCAATGACTACCGCACAATTACCCTTGGCCATTTTTAAACCTGCAAAAATGGCGGCTTCTTTTCCAAAGTTACGGCTGAATTCATAACCTTTTACATTAGAATCCACCTTTGCCTCCTTTTCAATTTCCGCAAAGGTATTGTCTCTGGAACCATCACTGATAAATAAAAGTTCATACGAAATATTTGCCTCTGTTAAAATCTCACGCAAACGTTTCGCAGTTCTTGAAATATTTTCTTCTTCGTTATAAGAAGGAATAATTATGGATAATAACGCCATCAGTTAAATTCTCCTTTGTTTTCTGTTCGGATGTATAAAATACCATCCACCACCTTCATGGAATCTTGTTTTGGAAATACCTGTAACTCGATATATCTCGGGTCTCGTATGATTTCTACCATATCTTCAATCGGCACCAATTCTATGTGGACACCAAAATAATATTCGATAAATGCCTGATAATTTTCTGCTGTATAGAATAAATAATCTCCATTTACTCCAATCAGACTGTCCGTTACATTCACGGTCAAATCCGTACTTGGAAGATAATGGTCACCCACTACCCCAATCATGGCTACCGGAATACCGTGATAGTAGCCTTCGGTCTCTTCCATCTGCTCTAGCATACGTAAGCAATAGGCATATGTTTTTTCAAACTTCTTTTCTAAATTAAAGTAGCCAATATTACAAATCAAGGCATATTGGAAAGCAATGACTACGGATACTACTATGCCCAACCACGCTACAAGAGCCTGTCCTTTTACACCTTTACAAATTTCTGTTCCATGCTTATCCAGGATTACCAGTGCAATCATAGGAAGGAGCACCCACTGATAACGCATCAGGGAGTGATAGGTCACATCGGGAGAAATAATTAATATCACATTAAAACATACCGGCAATATAATCACTGCCGCTGCTGCACATAAGTATGTCCAAACACTTTTCAGACTGCCTGCTTTATATAAAGCCCGTACCAACACTACCAAGGCTACTCCAAAAAGTACCATCGCTGCAACCAGCAGCCATCCCTTCTGCATCATAATATTGCCTTGTAAGGTATGCACCACAAAGTCCTTGTAAATTTGGGTAATACGCTCCATTAAGGTCTTTTCATTTCCGGAACCAATACCTTGATATCCGGAAAGAGCCGTATTCTGTAAAAACAACAAAAGCTGCAGCATGACATAATAAATTACTGCACCGCCGCCCCCCATAGCAACATAACGCCAGGTCACATTCCATTTTGCCTTTAATTCTGTACCGAAAAACCATACTCTGCAAACCGCATACACCGCTAAAATCATGGCAAAAGATAAGTAGGCCTGATAGATACCCATACTAAAGCCAAGGGCAACGGCACCCCATATAAATCCAAAAGGGCTTTTTTCTACCAACAATACCGCCAATACTGCCAAAAGCAGTGCCAACATATATCCGTCAGCCGTAAACATATATGCAAAATTGGATGCAAGTGTTGGATATGCTACCAAAATTGCCCCAAGAAGCATTGCAGTAAATGTATGCTTTACTCTAAAAAATCTCTGCAAAATGACAGCTGTTATTGCCAAATACAATATGCAAAGCACCCCTATTACCCATGGCAAAGTATAATCAGAAGAAATTCCACACGCCACACGCAAAAACCACCGGCCGGAAGTAATCATATTCTGGTCAAAATGCAGACTGCTCATACCGTCATGATTTGGAATATCACTGACAAACACACGCATGTGTGTCAGAAATCCTACTATTACTGCCGTCAAAAACGTATTTATATCCTGTTTTGTTATTTTTTGCCTCCAAGCATGAAAAACCTGTTCCGGTAACATGTCTCTTCCTTTCTGTTACTTAATTTGCACCATCTTGCTTAAACACTTTTAAAATATTGTCTGCTATAAATTTCCGACCTTCTTCATTTAAATGCAGACCATCTAAACAATACGCATCTAAGGTATCTTTTGTAATAACATCCTGATGGTAGTTGTCTACGAACAACACCCCAAGCTCGGCACAGACTCTTTCCTCTTCTAGAATATACTCTTCTAAAATATATGGCCCCCAGTCTGTGGTATCACAATATAATTTTTCCCCATCCCTTACAATATAACAATAGGTAGGTGACACAACCACAATACGAAGCTCTGGATATTTTTCCTGCAAAGAAGTTAAAATTTCTCGCAAGGAATCTCCCACCTGCTTCGGTGGAATCTGTAGTGCATAGTCATTTACACAATGCTCAATGAGTAAAGTATGTGTCTTATGAAAGTCAATCTGCGAAAGTGTTTCCAGTCTGCTTTCGTAATAGTCCAATTTACTTGCACGTTTTATAGAAGCCTTTTGAACCGTAAAATCACCGGTAACGATACTGCGTGCCAGTTCTTCCATAGACAAGCTTTCATCTCCGCCGGTGTCATAATTTTCCAAATTCTGATTGCACAAATACGAACCACCAAATCCGGCATTAAACACATCTTCGCCAAGCCTTGCTTCTAACATCTCATCCAATTCATCACCCACATAATCATTAGCAATAACACTGTCCCCCATAAGAACAATAGGATATTCTAATGTGCGGTCATCTCTTACGGCAAAACCTGCCAAAAACATACAAATCCATAAACCCAAAAGAGTGCCGCCTGTCTTTAAGGTCAAAGACTTCCAACCGCCTTTTCTAAGGCGACGCACAAACCACTTAAATTCATACCAGGCAAGCATCCTACGGGTACTCTTTTGCTGCATATGAATAAACATACGCTCCTCTTGCCCAATACGAGCCTTATAATAAGGATTTTCCTCAAAAGCAGGAAAGGTTTCTTTCATCTCTTTTTGTAATGCAGACAAAAAGGCAATATCCTTTTTGCCTACACCCTGTAAATAACTAAATAAAGTATTTACATAAAACAACTCTGTAAATTTAAATTCGATTTCATCATGATACTTATCCAAATACCCAAAGTCTTTGGCATGCTGTAACATAATTCTTGATGCTTCCAAACGATGTTCGCATCTTTCTTTTGTTATAGTATGCACCGTAGATGTGGCATGCTGAAAATAAGCATACAACGACTCATCCACATATTCGAAATGCTTCGCTTTCAGCATAATTGCGGTAGCAATGGCATTGTCTTCGTAAAACATATGCTCCGGAAAACGCATACCGCAATCATAAATCAGATTTCGTCTATATATTTTAATAACCAGACTTCCGGGATCCAAAATAAGAAGCTTATACTTGTCTTCGTCCAGTGTACCAGTCTGTGCTTCTGAATGAGTCCGCACTACCTGTCCGATAGCTTCCGAATGTTCATGGGTCAAGTGATAATTACATGCCACCATGTCTGCACCGGTTGCTTTTGCCTTCTTTAAAAGCTTCTCATACATGTCCGGTGCTATCCAGTCATCGCTGTCAATAAAGCCAATATACCGTCCGCGGGCATGCTTCAAACCAATATTTTTGGCACCGCCCTGCTTACGGTTCTCCGGTGAAAAATACACCTTGAACAGATCCGGATAATCTGCTGCATAATCTAACAAGATTTGTGGGGAATTATCTGTGGAAGCATCATCAACCGCAATAATTTCAAAATCGGTAATAGTCTGATTTACCAAGCTATTTAAACAATACTCCAGCTTGCCGTCTGCTGCCATATTATACACGGGTACAATAATACTTAACTCCACAAATTCACCTCCTTTTATCTCTCTCGTGCAGCCTTTCCGCCTTCTACACGATATACCATATCACACTTCTCAATCGTCTGTAATCTATGTGCAATGATAACTAACGTCTTTTTACCATGCAGGCTGTTAATAGATTCCATAATAGCCGCCTCGGTATCGTTATCTAATGCACTTGTTGCTTCATCCAAAATCAATACTTCCGGGTCATTAAACAGCGCTCTGGCAATACCGATACGCTGGCGCTGACCACCGGACAAGCGAATACCTCGTTCTCCAATCTCTGTAGAAAGTCCCTTAGGCAACTCTCTGACAAAGGTATCCAACTGAGCCTCTTTTAGAGCATTCCACACTTTTTCATCATCAATCAAGGTATCCGGCACACCAAACGCTACATTATGACGAATATCACTGTCCAACATGAAAATCGTCTGCGGAATGTAGCCTACATTACCCAGCCATCTTGGGTAATTTTCTTTGGAATTCACATCTGCGCCATCTGCAGTAATCACTCCGCCTTCCATATCCAGTAAGCCCAATAAAATATCTACAACAGTAGTCTTACCGGAACCGGACGTACCCACAATACCAATAGCCTGACCAATAGGAATCTCCATATCCATATGGTCAAAAATGTACTTGTCGGTATTTGGGTATTTGTAAGAAATATCACTTAACAAAATCTTGTCATGAACCGGTAATTTCTCAACCGTTTCTTCTCCGGTATACGCTTCTGCATCATACACAATCGTCTTATCGCTGATATCCGCCTGTAAATTATCACTGGCGCCATAGAAAAACGGTTCAAAATATGCGATATTGGTCAACTGGTTATTAATGCGATTTGCACTTGGTAAAAGCTTAATAGCAGCCACTGCAAAAGCAGAGATAGAAACTACAATACTCTCGGTGTCTCTGCCCATAGCAAATGCCACAAACATATACACCACAAAACCTGCAATACAAATGGTTTCAATTAATAACTTCGGCACGTTATTGTACAGGGAATATTTTTTTACGGCATTTACATATCCATCACCGCATTTTGCGTATTCGCTTATAAAATAGCTTTCTTTGTTGGCAATTTTAATTTCTTTAATGCCGGTAACAGCCTGATTAATCCACTTAAAAAGTCCCGCATAATAATCCTGATTTTCCTTACCCGCGCGTACCATAATCGGTTTTAACACTTTTTTAATCGTAAGCAGTACCATAATCAAAAGACCACCAATGGTAACACACATTACAGGGTCTTGTATAATCAAATACGTACCAAGGAACGCGCATACTACAAATTCACTCATCAACTGCAAAATGGACAACACCATGGCATACATATTATTCACATCAGAAGTAATGTTTCGCTGAATGACTGCTGTTTCCGCGTTAAGATAATACTCATAAGGACGCTTCATAAAATTAATCATCATCTTACGGGACGTCTCAAATTGATTGTTGTATACAAAGTCCAGCTGCATTTTGGTCTGAATAAACAAAAATAAATTCTTGGCAATGAATGCCAGCAAGAGACCTACTAACATAAGCAGTGCAAAGCTCTGTACACTGTTACAACGGAACAGACGATACAACATCCCAACCACGCCATCTCCATTTATGCTCTGCGGATTCGTCAATACAGTTGCAATGGGAAGCACCAGGGAAATACTAACAGTCTCCAGCAATGCTCCGATAATCATCATCACTACCAGAAGCTTCATTCTGCTTTTCTGGCGCTTATTTAAGATTATATCTAATTTCTTAAGAACTTTTTTCACAATTTTCTCCTTAGATTTGCTCGTTCTGTCTGTGTATATGCGGTGCCTCATACGCATCCATAAAATCCGGCCCGAGCTTTATCTTCTCTGTTGCAAACTGAATTGCCGCAGTTTCGGTCAATACACTGATTAATCGGTCAAAATGTGCTCCCGGAATAAAGTTTAACATTTCCATCGGCACCGTTCTGTCTATTCTGAAATATTCACCAAAAAGTGCATTATAATCCAATTCATCTCTTGGGTGAGGCTTCAGTACCACCACCGCATCTTCGCCATACATACGAATAATATCACGGAAAATGCGTTCTCTGGTATTTAAATCACATAAAGGTTCTGTCAACACCAGCACTTTCTTTTTTCCTGTTGCTTCTGCCTGCTCCAGTGCTTCCACCAATGCATCATAATCCTTGACGAAGGCTTTTAAAATCACCTGCCTGTTTTCATCTGACAACCGGTCCACATACTGCTGCCTTGGAACTTCCTTATAGTACGGACACGGATACTTAATCTTGGAAATATCATTTACTTCCATATCCTTGCAATAGCGTCCATAACCATTCTGAATAAAAATCAGATTCAGACGCTTACTCATAAACACCTTTACATCAAACGCTCCACGGTTATCAAAGCGCGCTGTGTCATAATACGCCAGACAATTCAGTCCATCCTCCAGCGCATGATAATATATTTTATTGTAATTTAAGTAATATCCAATCGGATCTGAGTCGCAATACACGTAAATTTCTTTGTATTCTTTAAAATTCACCGGAACAAACGGTGCCTGCAGCTTTGCAAACTTTTTACAAAAACGGATACGGGAAATCATATTGAATACTATATTTCCCCTGTCTTCTTTTAAAGTGACCAGTTCTTCAAAATATTCCGGCTTTTTCTCGTCATATTCCAGTACTTCTTCAAATAAACCACTGGCTTTTGCACGTTCTGCAAAGGTTTCAAAATCGTTAGACATACGACTCAAAACTAAAGTCGCCTGACCACGCTTTTCCTTTGGCATATTCAGTTCCTTCAAAAACGTGATATACACATGATAATAGGTATGGCACACATAAATTCTATCCTTCATCTATACTCTCCGCAAAGCCTTTTAGTAATAAGAACCACCCTTGAAAATAATCATAAAGTAAAATGCTCCACACAATACATGAAGTCCAAATGCTCCCCACTGGATAAACAGCCCCCAGCTATGCCTCTTTGCTTTGCACGTTTCCTCCACAAGCACCAAGAGAGAACACATTACAAGGAAGAATGCCCCTATCATATAGCCCCAGGAAAAATTCGCATCCACTGCACGAAATCCTTTTTCGTAGAGCAATATAAACATCAAAAGACTCATGCCGTAAATCTGCCAACCAAAACGATATAACGTATTGGTAGTCACCTTTCGATATTGAAATGTCAATACCACTAACGGAAAGAAAATCATAAGCACAATTGCTACAATATAATTGTCGCAGTATTCTCTCCATACTCTGAAAAGCTCAAATCCAAGACCTGCTTCTTGTCCTTTTGAGTCTGTTCCGGTAAATACACCACCAAACTGATACAACAAATCCACAAACGTAGGAAGAAACATACATCCTAACGCAACCATATTTCTAAAGTTAGCAAACTTACGTTTAAACATACGATACAACATAATCAGCCCTGCTGCCCCGCAAAATACAATGGTAAAGCTTGGCTTTGTCATGGTTGCCAAAAGCAACATCGCACTAAACGCAATTGCCTTTTTCCAATCTATTTTCTGCTCATATGTGTTCAATAACTCTGTAAACAAAAATACACAAATAATTGCAAATGGCCTGGATGCCTGGTAGGTCGCATTATGAAAAGGATTCGGACTAAACACGCCCATATAATAAAACCGGGTTCCCGGAAACGGATGATTATACACAAAAATCATGGAGTAAAACAGAACCAAAAAGGCTGCCAAAGTCACACCACACTGCTGCCATACTGCCAACTCCCCGGACACTGTTTTTTGCAAATACTTCCTAAAGTAGTGGCGTAATAAAACAAAGCTTCCAACATGCAGTCCGGTTATCACTAAAGCAATGGACCATTCTATAGGAAATACCACATGTAATAGCTTGGTCAGCACAAACATGACGGGATACGGAAAACTATAACCACTGTCAATCCCCTGTGCTTCCTTCATATATGCCAAAATGTCCGAATGATAAGCAACATCCGTCATATTATTAGCCGCATACCAAGCCTGTTGATACGTCAGATACAACGTAAGCCCTGCCAAAACCACAAGCAGAACGCCAAATAATACATATTCTATTTTCTGCTCTGTTTTTGCCAAAGAATGCATGTACCCTCTCCTTCTATAGCCTTATCTTAATTGATAACAAATCGCATTCATGCCTTG
>JAFXAZ010000026.1 GCA_017521985.1 Lachnospiraceae bacterium | reverse complement strand
TTTTTGTAAATTCTTTACAAATATATTACAAAAAACGAAGTCTCTCTCTGTCAAAGAAAAGACTTCGTTCAGTAATATATATAATGTTTTAAAGATTTTCACAAAAATATTGTTTAGTTTAGATGGCTAAATGACATTGCACAAGCAAGGCATTTCGTCGCACTTTTTTGTATTAAATTTTTATAAATTTTCAAAAAGGCACTTTATTTTCAAATTATTACCAGAATAGTATTTTTATTTCTTCAAATACTAAGGTCAAGATAAGCAATGTGGTTAAGAAAAAAAGTTTTTAATAATTTGGTTACAACACACAAAAATGCTTCATTGCTTATCTTTTCAAAATAGAAAAAAAGTATTAAAAAAACAGATGATTCAACGACACATTCGTGTCAGAGGAGGGAAAAACTATGGCAAGTTCTAACAGAGCAAACAGAATGGAAGTACCAGAAGCAAAGGCAGCCATGGACAGATTTAAAACTGAGGTTGCAAGCGAATTAGGTGTAAACTTAAAGGAAGGTTACAACGGCGATTTAACAAGTAAGGAAGCCGGTTCTATCGGTGGTGAAATGGTTCGCCGTATGATTAAGTCTTACGAAGAAGGCTTGAAATAACTTTCAAGGCTGTGTGCGAATTTGCACACAGCCTTTTTTTCTAAAACAACTCTATCGGGATCTTAAAAACAACCTTTGTCACCGGCACCTCTTCCCCTCTGCATACCTGTAATTTTACCTGGTGTGCATCACTTGGAAACAAGCACAGAGCAAAGCCTTCCTTCAACACGACCTCTGCCATAGCTTTGCCTTCTACTTCCTGATAATCCGTTTCTGTATGGTACTTACCAAGTTTCCCCTGAGAGGTATGCAGAATACGAATTTTTTCTTCACCGGAAAGTATGTAATGTAAATCCACATACTGCTTGTGTGCCTCCCAGAAGGCATCCTTTTCAGGCTGCGTAGTATATTCGCTTACAATACAACGAATTCCACTGCCTACCTCTGCCGTACCGCCCTCTGTGGGAAATGTATCACTGTGCAGGAAAGCCATGCATTTCTGTATAGCATCCGTCTGTTCCCCGGCTTCCTTTTCATGAAAGAAAATCATGATCTTTCACCTGCTTTCCTATAACAATGGCAATACTACATCCAACAGCTCTTTCTTCTGTGCTTCCGTCAATGGTGCAAATGGTGCTCTTGCAGATCCAAAATCAAATCCAAGTGCATCTAACACTGCCTTTTCCCCCTGCATTACACCCACCTTGCAAAGTGCCTGAATGATAATATTTGCATCCTTCTGAACCCTCTGTGCACCAGCCAAATCGTTCTGTGCCAGCAACTCACGGATTATAATAAACTTCTCTGCCATGAAGTTGAAGGTACTGCCGATGGCACCATCTGCGCCCATGGAAATACCGGCTAACAGCATCTCATCATAACCGTTGTATACCAGCTTGTCCAGAAATGCAGCCTTAAACTGCTCCAATGCAAAAAAGTCATTGGAGGTATGCTTCACACCAATAAAACGGTCGTCATTTAAGAACTCTTTGATATTGTCCACCGTTAAATTTACACCGGAAAAAGCAGGGAAATTATAAATTAGCATTGGTAAGTTCACTGCATCTACTATATCAAAATAATACTTTTTAATTTCATTAAAATTAAACTTATAATAAAATGGTGCCACGGAAGAAACTGCATCATAGCCCATTTCCTCTGCAGCTTTGGCAAACTTAATAGCCTGCGCAGTGGAAATACAGCCCACATGAGCAATCAAGGTGCACTTACCTTTTGCACGCTCACTTACCGTCTTCATCACAAGCAGACGCTCTTCCTCTGTCAAAAGAAATGCTTCTGCGGTGCTTCCGCCTACATAAAATCCGTCTACACCCTTCTTTAAATTGTAATCTACCAGTTCCTCTAAAACCTTTGTATTTACCCTGTCATTTTCATCAAATGGTGTTAATAATGCAGGGAAAATTCCTTTAAATTTTTCGTTCATGATATTCATGCTCCTATAATTTTATAAAGATAATGTTACACTTGCCTGTCCGTAAAAATCTGTTCGATTTCCAAATGCTCATTCAAAAGAAGTAAATCAGCTCTCTTTCCAACTGCAATTTCACCACGGTCATCCAAACCCATAGCACGCGCCGGTGTCAACGAACTCATGATGGACAGAGCCACCATATCTTTGCCGATAGCCTGTGCCATGGTTCTGTAAAGCCTATCAGTTGTAGCCGTACTTCCGGAAAATGCCTGTCTATTCATGAGTTTGGACACACCATCCTCTATAATGCTGACACCGGATAAAATTGTCCCTTCCGGAAGTCCGCAGCCACGGGTAGCATCAGTTACCAAGCAAATTTTTTCCGGTCCCTTGCACTTATAAATAAGCTTCAATAATTCCAAAGGAAGATGCTTTCCGTCCGCAATTACCTCTGCATACACATCATCAAAATAAAGGCCCGCTTCTATAGCACCCGCTATACGATAAGCATTGACTCTTTCCACTCCCTTCATGCCGGAATACAAATGGGTCATAATAGTATAGCCATTCTGGACAGCCTTTTCAACATCTGTAAATACAGCATCAGAGTGTGCAACACCTACCTTTAATCCAAGCTCACTTCCCACTCTGCCAAACTCCATACCATTTGGGAGCTCCGGTGCCGCATCTACACGCACCAGAAAAGGATATCGTTCCTTTAATTTTCTCAATTCTTCTATATCCGGAGTTTGCATCAGTGTTGCTGCCTGTGCGCCACACTGCAGAGGACTCAACCATGGTCCTTCCATATGTACAGCTTCTAAGGAGCTGTACGGATGTTTTTCTTTATACAGCTTAAAAGTATCTAATGAAAGCTCAAGTTCCTCCATGCCGGAGGTATAAGTGGTCGGAAACAGTGTGGTAGTTCCATGACTCAAATGATATGCTGCCATCTGACCAAGCTCCTCTTCGGTAGCTCCCACAAATGACATGCCCATACAACCATGGCAATGAATATCCACAAATCCCGGCACCAGATAATTATTTTGTGCATCAATAATAACATCCGCTTCAGAAACCTTATTTTTCTCTTTACCGATATAATCGATTATGCCATCCGTGAAAGAACATACATACCCGGTTAAAATTTCTTTACTTGTTACTATCCTCGCATTTTTAATAAGTGTTGTCATAAGCCCTATTTTCTCCCTTTAAAAAGCAAATAACTCATAGCTCATTAAAATACTTAATCCATTCTCTTTTAATCAGTTCATGACCGGCTGTTGTAGGATGTACTCCATCTCGCAGCCAATAATTATTAGGTGCCAGTTTTGCAGCCTCATCAAACTTTTCCTGCAGAAGAATAAAAGGCAAATTAAATTTTTCAGCTATCTCTTTTGCTTTTACTGCCCTTTTCCTTACCTCTGTGCTAAACTGAATAAATCTATCCGGCCACTCTTCTGTGTTTTCCGTTGCTACACCACTTAATAAAAACGGTTCCATAATCATAATTTTTACATCCGGCAAAGCCTCTTTTATTTCTTCGATTAACATAGAGTAGATTTGAAAGTATTTATCAGCATCGATACCCTCTTGCCTGCTAATCTCATGCCACACATCATTTACACCAATCAAGATACTCATAATATCCGGCTTCAGCTTTATAATATCCTTCTTCATTCTGGCATACACATCTATAACACGGTTTCCGCTGATTCCTCTGTTATACATCTCATATTCATTTGGATAATTTAATCCAAGTTCACCCTTTACAAGCGTCACATAGCCAACACCTGCATTAGCATCATTCTCTCTGGAACGATTTGCATCTGTGATAGAATCTCCCTGAAATAATATAGTTTTCATCTCTTTCTCCTGTTTTTTAAATATTCTCACATTTAATTTTAATGCGAATACGCTTCACTTTATCGGTTTTTATTGCAATTCGTGTTAACCCCTTAGCATTCCAGTCATTACAAAGTAATTCATCGCCTTCAAAAGAAAGAAATTCGCATTCAAGCTTTCCTCCCTCTACCGTCATACGGTAACATTCTCCTAAAATAGCTTCTCCGTTTGAAGTATGTACCGGAAGATTAGTAATAAAGTATTCTGTTACTTCTTGTTTCGATTCATCAGAGAAGATAAAATCATCTTCCAGCAACAGTGCATTTTTCTCCAACTTAATGGTACGTACCAGGCTGTTTATCCCTGCTTCCTCCGGATAAGCCCCTGAAAACTCTACCGCAATTTCCGAATCTTTTACCTCAAACCTTGTTGCTCCATATTCCTTCCCATTTTTTTGTTCCACACCATTTATAAGAGGAAGGTTATGATGGGTTGATTGTACCCATGGAATACTCGTATAGCGATATTTCTTATCAAATGTAAAACGAGTATAAGCACCTATTCCGGCATCTACTAATATAGGGGTTTCATTATCATAAAAAACAAAGTTGCCTACATCATTGTGATTATGACTTTCAGCATTATGACCACCTTTTGCCCCAACGAACAAGGTATCTTTTCGTACACAAACAACCTGAAGACTATTTAAAAGTTCCACTTCCTCATGCTGTATTGGTACTGTAGAATATTCCTGCATCTCCCGGACAGCATCCATTTCCAATATATTACGACGCATGGAAATCATAAATTGAACCTTGGATGAAGCCCTCTGATGGTAAATTTCTGCACCAAAATTCATAATATCTTTTTGCTGTGTCTCACGTCCGAAAAGATATATTAAACCTATTAAATCAGAACAGTCTGACGCATGACAGTCAGCAAAATTCACGAACCGATCCTTATAGATATGTACCTTCTTCATATACGATGCAACTTTTTTTATCTTTTCATCGGCAAACAAATTTATTTTACCATCTGTCGCCAATTTGAGCTGATACAAAAATTCAAATAATGTAGCACCGGATTTCCCCCAATACTTCGGTCCCTCATCACAGCCACCATCCTCAGGAAGCGCCTGATAATAGAACTGAATCTCATCAAACATTTTTTCAAGCGCATCATCCAGACGACGTCGATTTTTTTCCATCACGAGAAAAACCGTTAAAAGATTGGAAATAATCCACGGATTCCAATTGTTAGGCTTTTTGTAATATCCCATAAAAAAGAAATCCTTATGCGTCAGGTAAGGTACCATAATTCGTCGCTCTATTTCATACTCCATGCGTGTTAAGATTTCCGGGCAAAACTCCGAAAGTGGCTTTAAAAACAAATCATAAATGATGGCTAAATGAGCGCCGGTCTCTGCAGCATACAAATCAATATACGGAAACTGCGGAGTCGGAATATTTCCCGGCTTTGCAAACCAATGGGCTGATAAGCCCCAATAGCTCTCCTCACATACCGAAAAAATACCATTTACAATTTGCGGCAAAAAACGCCCCTGATTTTCCGTAAGCTCACCAAAACATAACGTAATCAATGCACGTCGGCGCTCATAATAAACGTCTTCCATGATTTTTCGGTTTCCACTTTTTAAAAATTCCATAAAATCAGTGGCCTTTACAGGTGCCCAGCTATAGTCAAGAAATCCTTCTGCATCAGCAACACAATCTGTTTGCAAATATGTCTCCCAGTATTCCCTTTCCGTAATATTCGGAAACAATTTTTTAGAAAAATCAAATTCCGAAAAGCTATGCTTTTTTTTCCACTCAGCAAACATACTTTTTCCTCCAGCTTAAATTCGATAATGTCTTACATCGTTTCCACAAGACTCTTAAAATAACCAATATCCTGCTTAGCAAACCATTCCTTGTCACCGCCGTGTGAAGATTCAATACCTATCGGACCGGTAAATCCGCTTTGCTTTAATTTGGTTACATACTGGCGATGATTGATGGTGCCTTCACTGAGTGCAGTACCCAAACGCCCATTACCTGTCACCGTTGAATTTTTCAGGTGCAAATAAAAAAGCTTATCATCATATATATCTATTGTTTCTGTGACAGAAGGACAATTCGGAAAATAAACAGTATTGCCGTAATCCATATTTACACCAATAGCCGGGCTGTCAATCATATCCACTAACTTTTTCGTGGCTACCGGTACATCATGAAGGTATCTCATATGTGTTTCAAACCCGAATTTCATTCCCAGAGGTAAGACTGCTGCCCCCAGTTGCTGATAGGCATCCGCTGTCAGCTTCCAATCCTCATCCTCCGCCGCAGCGCTTCCGTGAAATTCCCATGCTCTGGGAGGAACAGTAGGAATAGGACACTTTATAGGAGCTGCCAGAGTATTACATACTGTCGTACCGCAGATCTGATTTACAATTTTTGCCTGTTCAATCGCTTCGACAATGCCCTTTTCACGAGCTTCCACATCCGGATTTGTGCATTGAGGCATACTGATACAAAATACAATTTCCGTCAATCCATACTTCTTTTTGGCTGTTGCAATCTTTTCTACATATCCGCGAAAAGACAAATCTGCCAACTCTTTCGGAGGAGTACCGCGGAATTCTATTCCATCAAAGCCTAATTCTGCCGCTGTTTTGCAAATATCATCAATGGTTCTTGTTCCATAGGAATTTGACCCTGCTTCCAGATAATTTATATGCATAATTGTTGCATTCATACTCTATATTCTCCCATCATTACTCTGATAAATTTCGCATACAAGCTTTTGTGTCTTTAAAGCAGCCCTTCCACTAAGCTCCAAAGCTTCCAAGCCCAGTACTGCTTTATAAAACTGATGAACCTGTACTGCGTGCTGCGTGCCCCAGTAAGAAGCTCCTCCGGTATAAGAAACAATCTCCTGTGGTTTATTCTTCATGCTTTCCACCGTGCCATCAGCGTATGTGATAACAGCTTCGCCTTTTGTGTAAACAACTTTACCATGTTCACATTGCAGACGAATTTCCACCGGTTCATTCACCAAATAGTTGTTCATCACATAAAAAGCCAGCAAAGCTCCGTTTTCGTATCTTATAAGCCCTTCTGCAGAATCTTCTACCTCAATATCCTTATGTGCACGATTATGTAAAGAAGCCTGCACCTCTATAGGTACACTGTTAATATACCAGTTGGATAGGTCAAGGGAATGAATGGCCTGATTAATAATAACACCTCCGCCTTCCTTATCCCAGGTTCCTTTCCAGTCAGATCTACTGTAATATTCATCCGGATGATACCAGCTAAGTATTGCTCTGGCGCATTTTACAGCTCCCAATCTCCCGTCTTCAATCCTTTGTTTAATAAAACGAGCATGGGTATTATAGCGTCCCTGGAAAATCACTCCATACTGCAAGCCACACTGCTCAGCCAGTTCCACGGTCTCCACCGCATCTTCGTAGCGGATACTCATAGGCTTCTCACACAGTACATGGATACCCTTTCGAAAGGCATCCTGAGACACTACGGTATGTAAATAATGCGGCAGACATATATGTACTGCATCCAACTCTTCCTTTTCAAACATCTCATGATAATCCGTATAAGCTTTTACATAGAACTTTTCTGCTTTTTCGGCAGCACGCTCAGACTTAATATCACACACAGCTACAAGCTCTGCTTCCTCCAGAGCGGTAATGGACTCCAGATGCATTCCGGAAATTTTCCCACAACCTATGACAGCCACTCTTATTTTTCTCATACCTCTTCCTCCAAAAGAATCTGCATCTTTTTTACAGCATCTAAGAATGCGGCCTCTTTCGTTTCATACTGATACGGATTTTTAAAGTGCCTTTTGGTCAACGTATTAAGCCCATCAAAGGTCTGTAAATGCGGTTCCAGCGTTGCCACCACATCTTTTCTCGTTTTTTGCAGATGACTTTTAAGAAGCTTTGCAATTTCACCCTTTCCACATCCTGGAGGCACTACCGCACCTTCAGGCAAAGCGTCTTTAATATGAAAATACTGAATGTAATCCTTTAACAATTCATAAGCATCCGGATAAGGCTTGTAACCTCTCAATACAAAATTCCCCATATCAAAAACACACTTCATGTCGCCATGAAAAGCTTTTAGTAAATCCAGACAATTTTCCGGAGATTCGCCGTAAATACCGGCTTCATTTTCATGACACAGCGTGACTCCATATTCTTTAGCTGCATCATTCATCTTACCCAGCTTCTCAAGAACCTCTCCCCGACAAGTTCTAACGCTCTTTTCCGGATGCAGATAAAAGCTAAACATTCTCACATTTTGGCATTCCAAAATATTTGCTGTTGTAAATACTCTTTTTGCCACATCCATGTGCTGTTCAAAATCATCCGCAAGATTAATTTTACCCAACGGGGAACCTATGGAGTATACTCTTATGTCTCCTAGTTTTTCCTTCATAAGTATCGCCTCTGCTTCAGACAAATCTGCAATGTTTTTATCACTGATAAATCGTGGTTCCAGATACCCTATTCCATTTTCACGAAGTACCTGTAACTGAACATCTAATTCTTTGCTATATTCATCCGCAAATGCGGAAAGTATTACCTTTGACACGCCTACTCCTCCTAATAAAATTTATTTTAATATTCTACCGGCATAGGATTCTGTGCATGCACGGTTTCAATAATACTGATGACCTGTGCAGCCTGCTCCGGTGTTACAGCCAAAGGCGCCCCTGTGGTTAAGGTATTATATAGTGAGGTATAGAATGCTTTTGATGATACATCAAAACCAAATCCCCCTAGCTTCCCTTCTTCTTCACAGGTCACTAACTTCTCACTGCAATATGCCGGTAATCCGTCTTCTTTTTTCAGAAATTCCTTAATAACAGGGCGTTCAGGATTTGCTCCGTCCGGGATATATTTCATCTTATAAGACCTTGCACCGGTCTGATAGGTTCCTTTAGAACCTTGTACCTTAAATTTATAATCGCTATAAGCATCTGTACTATTAATTTCTATATCTATTACAGGTTTACCCGGAGCCGTCAAAATTATCTTGGCATAATCATCTGCATCCCCACTGACAAGAGCTCTGTCTAATCTTGAAAAGGCTACCTTAGTATCTTTATCGAAATCCAGGAAGTCTAATCCCATAATAATTGGATGCGGACCGGTGTTATAAGTACTTCCGCCCACTTTAGACTGCAATGTCTGCCAGTCCCAACGTCTTGACAAGCCACTGTAACGAATACTTACCTGTTTAATCTCTCCTATTTTTCCGGTTGCTAATATCTTCTTCATTTCAACATAAAAGGATGCCATCATTGACTGTTGGAACACTGCCAAAACAACTCCATTTTCTTTTGCAGTTCTAATCAAATCACTGCATTCATAATAGGTACGTGCCATAGGCTTTTCTACCAAAACATTAAATTTATGCATCAATAAATCTTTTGTAATAGCATAATGCTCATCGGAGTATGTCGCATTTACTACTACGTCTACCTTTTCCTTTGTGAATAACTCACGATAGTCCTCATATACTCTGCAGCCCGGATATTCTTCCAGTGCTCTTTGTCTGCGTTCTGCATCCAGTTCAACCACTGCTGTTACTTCAAACATATCATTATGTTCGCTTTTTAAAAAACTCCCATGAATGTCACGGCCACTTCTGCCCTGGCCAATAATTGCTAATTTTAACTTTTCCATAAACGCATCCTCCTACTTCACTTTTTGTTTCAACCACTGTACAAACAGGCATAAATCAAATACCGGCTGCACATTTGGTTCTATTTCAGATACATAATCCATCAAGTTCTGCGCCTCTAATCTCATTTCCTCACATCGTCCCTGAGCCCCAAGCCCAATTACATGAGCCAGCTTTTCTGTTAAAGCTGCATGCCATGTTAAATACCGCCAAGAAGCCGCACGAGCCGGTTCCCGAACCGCAAGATTTCTTTCTATAACCGGTGCGAAATCCTTAATAATCCTAGGAATCTCTGCCAAGGAAGCTGCATACTCATCATTAAACTGCCAAACAAATCTTTCTTTTGGTGCTGTTCCTTTTGCCATGCCGGTATCCTGTTCTACTACACTTGCATCGCTTCTGCTTAACAACTCCGGATGAAAAGCTTCTGTAATCTTTTCCAGATAAGCGTATACTTCCAGCCCATCCCTACCGAAAGCTGCCGGAAAATATTCTTTTACGATGTCCTCATAAGAAAGGCTCTTATCAAAAAGTGCCCTGGACATCAAATATGCCGGGAAGCCTGTAGGGAAGAAAGCACGCTGCGTCTGATCACAAACAATACCATTAAAGCCTAATGCATTATTGCGCTGTACATCTCTGTAAATAGCCTTGGAAAACATAATGCTTCCCGGGTCATTATATTGTGCAGTATATAAATAATACTCATACAAGAAATTAGGTCCATGAAACTGTTCTCGCCAAATATCCAAGGCTGTCAGCATATTTGGAAGTGAAAACTTTCCTTTAAAACTATTTCGTACAAAAACAGGCATTTCCTCCTTTGGGGTTCTTTCCATTCCGATTTCTCCCAAATATATATTTCGGGACAGTGTAGAAAGCAAGGTAAATTGTTCCGGACGCGCCAATTGCTCTGTCTCAGGTGCCCAAAGGGTATCTGTATACAGGATAAACACAATCCTCATATCAATATTATTTTTTCTAAAGGCTTCTTCCACTTCATTCAGTAAAATTACATAGAAGTCAGAAGGTGTCATTTTTACACACTCAGGACACTCGCACTGATTATTTGTGGAATCCGCCAGCCAAAGATGTAGAAAATCGATATAAGGCTTTTCCTGTGCATATTTTACGCAGAAATCTACTACCATCTTCCTTGCCTCCAGATTAGAGTAGCAAAGCTGCGTAAAATTCGGAGATCCCTTTTCCAGCTTTCGCTCTCCGTTTACCATAGCACAATGACTTCTTGCCAAATCAGAAAGCTCATATTGAAACGCACGAGTCTTATACCGTATACCATAAGGCTCTAATAAATAACCATGTCCTAAAGAATGCAGCTGCAGACCACATCGCTTTGTTTCTGCCTCAAGCACCGGAATCATTTTCGAAATTTCTTCAAAAGACAAGGACTCTTTTTCTGCTCTTGTATTGTGGGTGTGATCATACCAACGACTAATATAATTGTAAGGTACTACCTGCTCCAGCATAAACATATTCATGCCTACCTTTGGCAGCCATCGCAAAGTATCTACCATATTCGTGAAGCTGACAGCCCCTTCAATAGCCTGTCCTCGGAAAGGATGATCCGCCAATTTGCGATATGTACAGGAAAATTCCTTCATATTACGCTGAGGTATATATTCTCCCTCCGGAGTTGCATTTGCCCAAAAACAACCGGCTTCTGTCAGGTATCGATAAACACCAAGCAACACACTTCTGTCATTGCTGCCCGCGATATAGCCTGACAAATTCACTACATTAATATCTATTAAATCATCAATTAACTCATCCTGCACACCTTCATCTGACAAACCCAACTCTGTAAGACTTCCCAGTGTAATGGCATTTTCCGCCCTTACAATGCCTAATGGAATCGGCACTACATCCAGTGTCGGTGTTATTTTTCGTAAATATTTTGTAAGTTCAGAGGCAGCATACTCTATTACCTCTCTACCTCTCGGGTAATAAATAAACATTTTTCATTCCTCCTGTCATCCTTCAAGCGGCTTTTTTACGTTTTATTTTCAAACATTCAGATAAATCTACGGTAACTATGCTAATATCCATAGTTACCATAGATTTATTAGTTAAAAAATTATTTTATTCTGTCAAAAATATTTATTGACCTGCAACAAAGTTATCATATGCAGTCTGCATTAATTTTAAGAATTCATCCAGATGCATCTTTTCTAAGGAAGCAACATATGCATCCCACTCAGCATTAATATCTGCTGTACCGGTAATCCATGCAGCTTTCTTTTCTTTTACAGTATTGAAAATATCTGTACGAAGTTCTCCCAAACGGGTAGTTGTTGCACCAGCCATGTACGGACGTGGCCACAGCTCATCATTCAGCACACCTGCTGCCTCATACATTGCATAGTTTTCTTCTTTTCTTATATTCGCATCAGACAACTGAATTTTGCCGGAATCATAATCTTCCTTAGTGTAAGCATAAGAAATATTGTTAAGCACATTTGCCATAGTAGGAGTATTATCCTTTACTACCTGAAGAGCTTCCTTGTCACCTAACAGTTTATCGTTTGAAACATACACGCCATTCTCTATTGTGTATCTGCCATCAGCTTCTTCACCATAAACAAATCTCCACGCGTTTTCCAAAGCATAGAACTGGTCAAGCCACGCTACTAAAATATCGGCATTTTCACAAGATCTGGTCAATACAACCTGACCTTTAACACCCATAGCACCCGGATGCAGGTACCATCTTGTTTCATAACCCTCTACCTTTACCGGTTCAATTACTACATACTCATCCGTGCATTTGGATGGTGGTGCACTACGGAATACCATACCAATTATATTTTCTGTTGATGATAACTGTGCATTAAAGGTTTCAGAAGTACCTGTAAATGCTTCCTGCCAGATAATTCCTTTTTCGTACCATTCATTTAATTTGTTAATTGCTTCTTTGTAAGCATCCGCTATAGGTGCAAATTTAACTACACCATCTTCCACATAAGTATAATTTTCATATGTACCATCCTTGGTAGGCATACCATACATACTTAAGAATGCTTCAAAATGAGTTGCAGAATCTCCATTTCTTACCAACCAAGGAATTTCATCATCCTTGCCATTGCCGTTCATATCGTTCTCACTAAAAGCAATCAGAATCTCTTCTAATTCTTCGAGTGTAGTCGGAACCGGTTTTCCTAACTTATCAAGCCATGTTTTATTAATATAAATTACCTGCTCCAGATAATTTCCTCTATTACCCAAATATTTAGGCAATGCATAAATTTCTCCATCTGCAGATGTAATAACGCCTAGCGTTCCAGGTGATTCTGAAAGAACACGCTCATGGAAATTAGGCATGATTTCTGCATCCTTAACATACTCCGTGATAGGTAAAAGCAAACCATTGCCCGCCAACTCATCCACCTCTGCATCTTTCATAAAGGAGCTAAAGAAAGCATCAGGCTCCTCTTTTGTCATAAACATGGTATTGACTCTTGTCATAGTTTCCTGCATAGGAAGCTGAACCAACTCAATCTTTACGTTGGTCTTTTCATACAATTCCTGCCAGAATGCACACTTTTCATCAAGTATGTCTTCATCATACTCATTTTTGTAACCAATAGTAAAGGTAACTTCCTCTTTCAAAGGGAATGTAATACCGGTTTCTTCTACCTCTGTAGAAATTGTTGTAGTAGTTGTACTTGCTTTTTCTGACTCCTTTGAGCTCTCAGTGGTGGTTGATACACTCTGGTTTCCACATCCACTAAGTAACATGCAGCCAGCCAAACAGCAGCATACGATACGTTTGAATGATTTCTTCATAAAAAATCCTCCTTGAATTTTAATAGGTATATGGCTTTACCACATACAATTTTTCATAATATGTTAATTGCCCATATATTACCGCCTACACCTTATCAACGAACACCGCTTTATTCCTGAAGCTTGCGGTGATGCCTCAGAAACATAATCTCATTGAAAATATGATATGATACTGTAAATATAAGCATAACTTTATGATCTAATGAATATTATTATGCTTTACCCCTTGACAGCTCCAATCATTACTCCACGCACAAAGAACTTTTGAATAAAAGGATAAAGGATAACCATCGGGATAACGGACACTACAATTACAGAATACTTTAACAGCTGTTTCTCCTGCATGATTTGCAACATCTCATCTGCATCCATAAATTCCGTCAGGGATGTATCTAAATTAGCTGTAATTTGTTTGATAATCTGCTGTAATGTAAAGTATTCTTTATCGTACAAATACATTTCTGCAACCAGATATGTATTCCAATGCCCCTGAATACAATACAATGCAATAATTGCCAACAATGCAGGGGATAATTTTAACACTACCTGCAAGAAGAAACGTGTATACCCACATCCATCAATCCTTGCCGCATCAAACAAAGATTCCGGAATACTGCCCTGAAAGAAACTTCTTGCCACGATAATATTGAACACACTGATACAGGAAGGCAATATCAGAGAGAGAGGTGAGTTAATCAATCCCAAGGAGCTTACTAATAAATATTTCGGAATTACACCACCGCTCACATACATCGTAATAATGAATAACGTGGTAATCCACTTACGGCCCGGCAAACGATCCCGTGACAATGCATAGGCCGCCGGAATTTGAACAAACATATCAAACGCTGTACCTGCTGCAGTATACAAAATGGTATTGCGATATCCTATCCAAATATCCTTATTTTTTATCAAATTAGTGTAACCATCCAAATTAAATCCTACAGGCCAAAACAAAACTTTTCCTGTACTGATTGCAACCGGAGAACTGACAGAAGCAATCAAAACGTACCATATAGGATAGATACTCACTATTCCAACCAACAATAATAACAAGTTTATTGTGCCATCAACGACACGTTCTCCTTTTTTACGTCGAACATTTTTTTTATGTATGTTTTTCATTACCCAACACCTTTCTCCCTATATTATAGATGATCCGGATAACTTCTTAGAAAGCTTATTTACCGAAATCAGCATAATTAAATTGATAACATTCTGGAACAAACCTACTGCTGCTGAAAAGCCATATTGCATACCCACAACACCCGTTTTATAAACATATGTAGATATAATTTCTGAGGCTGCAAGGTTTAAATCTGTTTGAAGCAAAATCATCTTATCTGCGCCCACAGAGAACATACCACCAATATTAAGAATTAACATAGTAGTAACGGTAGACATAATTAACGGAAGCTGAATATACCAAATACATTTTAACTTTCCGGCGCCGTCAATTCTGGCCGCTTCCATTAATTCTTCATCCACAGCAGACAACGCTCCTAAATATACAATTGCCTCATACCCCATATGCTGCCACACAGCAGATATGACATACAGTGGAACTACCCAGGCAGGCTGTCCAAAAAAACTAATCCTATCCATGCCGGCATTTCGCAAGAAAATATTGATCAGTCCGTAATCACCCGCACAGAATACATTTATAATGCTAACTACAATTACTGTTGATAAAAGATGCGGTAGATAACTAAAAGTCTGCGTAAGCTTCTTGATAACCTTGCTATTGGAATTATGGAGCAATAATGCCAATACAATTGGAAGCGGCCACGTAAAAATAGAATGTGCTATACTGACAGTAGCTGTATTCTTAAGTATTCTTCCAATCCACGCACTTTCAAAAAATCGTTTAAAATGGTATAAACCTATAAACTCATTCTGTCCGTAAGGACTGCCAAACTTTACATCCTGAAAAGCAATCACAATACCATACATTGGGATGTAAGAAAATATAATTAAAGCTACCAGAGCCGGTAACAAAAATATGTACAGTTCTCTATGACGCCATATTTCCTTACGCAATATTTTTCTTCGCATGATTTTCATATCATCTTGAATTTGATTTCTTTTATTTCTTTTTCCAATCATCCTGTTAAAACTCGCTTTCTGTTCTGTATTTGATGGACTCATCTTATCACACGCTTTTTCACTTATCAATTCGACAATGCGAAGCAAGGTACGCAAAAAAGAATGTGAAGCACACTTTGGATAAAAAGAAACAATTGGACATAGCGAACTTGGCACCCCAGTCCAATTGTTTCTGCCTGGCAATTAATTTTTTTTACACTTGTTAACAATCACAGCTGCTACACCAATAATACTAATCAGCATAAGCATCATCCACAAGCCGAAATTACTGCTGTCACCGGTTACTGTGCCGGTGGCATTCACGGCGGGTACTGCTGTGCTATTCCCAACTGTTTCATCAGTCACTTCGTCATCTGCAGTATTATCTGAAGGTATGTTGTTATCAGGAGCAACCCTTTCCGTAGCTGACAATGTGGTAACAACACTACGGTCTCCGGTATAAATCATCTTTACCGTATGTTCTCCAGGAGCAAGGGTATCCAGATAGCTTGCCTTAAAGGTCAAAATAGTAGAACCTTCCTCCAAAGTGTAATTAGACTTATCAACCTCTACTCCATCCACTTCAACTCTCTCAAACTCATCCAGCTCACCTGTGCAATAAATAGTTACTGTTCCATCAGAACCAACCGTGTAGCTTTCATCAGATTTGTCTGCTACGATTTCTACAGCTTCCGGTGTCGGAGATGTAGTTGGTTCTGCAGTCGGCTCCGTACTTGGTGTAGGTGTTACTGTAGGCTCCGTGCTTGGTGACTCTGTTGGAGCTGTTGTAGGAGCTTCCGTTGGTGCACTTGTCGGCTCCGGTGTCGCCGTTGGCTCTGCTGTCGGTTCTGGTGTTACGGTCGGCTCCGGCATTTCTTCTAATGTACTTTTCAGGATACTATAAATATGCTGACGCTGTGCATTATGGGATTTTCCAGATTGAATTTTTTCTGATATTCCACTTCCTACAATTACATACTCCTCTGTCACTTGGACTACAGGGTCTACAATTTGCGTAATATCTTCAAAACGGCTCTCATATCGCCACACATCTCCCAGAGGCTCCCAATTTATACCATCTGTAGTTTTTGCAAGGGCAAGGTGAGTACGAGGCAATCCTCTGTTTCCTTCTATGACTTTTCCTCCATCATCCTTCACCCAAACCATATAGTAAGTACTATTGTTATCCGCATAGATATCCTTTACAAACTGCATGGAAGAACAAGCACATACAAAATCCGTCATCTTCTGAAGCGGTCCCCATGTTACACCATTATCCGTGGACTCACTATATACGATACAGCCATACCAGTTCCATGAATTATAGATTCTAAGCACACCCGGTGTTGATGTCTCCAGAATCTTACATTCGCCAAATTTGGACTGAGTTTCATTTCCTTCAATCTCAAAGCTATCTGTTTCTGATTTGGTCCAGGTTACTCCGTTATCGTCAGAATAATAAAACTCATTAAATACTTTCAAATACCCGTTAACTGTACTGCTTGTCTCATAGCTCTGACAATAAAAAATACGACCATCTGACATTTGTGTTATTTTATCATTCATGTTACCTGCTCCAACATCTTTACCGTTAGCTGCTTTTTGGGCGTAAACAGCAGGGCATATAGTACCTACGGTAGTCCATGTTTGGCCTTCATCGGTAGAAATTTGTGCCACTCTATACTTGACACCTTCGCTATCTTTTTCTGATCTGATTTGCAGGAAGTTGCCATTCTGCAATCGCAATATCTGTGCATATGAGCCTTCCACCTGTGTCCACGGTTCTGTACGAACCCATGTCTTACCAGAATCATAAGAAGCAAAGCTTCCGCCCATAGGAACTCCGTCTGATCTGCCCAGATATCTTAGACTTCCATCCTCCATTTCCCATATAGAACCGCCTTCTCGATAGACATCATCAGGAAGCTTGGTATGTACTACATTCTTCATAATAGAACCTTGACCACTGAGTAAATAAATATCGACATCATCCACCATTGCAGATACATCTTCAGCAAATACTCCGATTTTACCCGGTGTAAGCTGCGTAAGAGCATTGGTTGAAAGTATCTTCACACCGTCTATATAAAGCTCAGCCACTGTTCCGTTAACCACTGCTTTCAAATTATACCACTGCCCATCAGTTAAATCGGCTTTTGCAGACGCAAGTCGGTAGCAGAGAAAATCTTCTCCCTCACGAGAATCAATAAACCATTCCTCTAACTCAAAATCATATCCCAGCTTAATCCAGCCATAATCTGCCGTATGACGCAGTAACAGACCTGCAGAACCATTTTCTGTAGCGCTTGTATACTTCCATTTTGTCTCAAAAGACACATTCTTTTCAAATACATGTAAATAGGAAAGTGCAGAAGCATGATTACCTGTTGAGAACACATTGTTGTCATTCTCTGCAGCAAATATCCAACCATTCTTATCGGAATCTGTAGACCAGTATCCTTCATTTGTATCAAAACCATCTTCAAACTGTACCGGTTCCGCTACATTGGTCACCTCCGGCCAAGTGGATGCCCCGTAAGAAAGAATACCTTCGCCAATCCTCTCATCAGTCAGATTAACCGGGTTTTCACCACTTTCCAACTTATAAGAAAGTAAAGAAACAGAATCCTCAACCGCCGGTGCCATAGCAGATATCAAAACAACTTTATCATTAATTCGGTCAACACAATATTGTGTTACGGAGTACCTTGAATATGAAGGATGAAAACGACCACCGCCACTATAATATGTCTGACTTTCCGGACGATTTGTTTTTCCGATCAACAGCTCATATTGGGTTGCCTCTTCACTATCATATACAACAGGAATTTTAGCTCCGCTTAGACCATATATTTGATACTTGAGCGTTTTTGCATACTCCATCTCATTACCTATACCATCCTCAGGCACTACAATACGATAGTTTGTAATATCATTGCCATTAACCTGGATTGTCTTATCATCCAAGGACTGGTCAAACATTTGCGCTTCTTTCAAAGTTTTAAAAAAGTAATATGCTTCAACCTGATAACATCCGCCCTCTTCCGTAGTCATAAATTCAAGCGAGCACCAAGCCGGTTGTGCCAAACGTGCTATTATATCTTCCGTCAATTCACAAGGGTCAGACAAAACAAACTGACCGTTTGTATTTTCTACAGCAGAATCCAAGGTAAGTACCGTATAAGGGCTTCCATCATTTTTAAGCCGCATTTCTACCGTGTCTACTCCCTCGGGATTTTGTGCAGCATATAACACACGTATATATTTATACTCTGTCTTATACGTTTCAACATTCTTATTAAAGTAACCCTTTAATATATAATTTGTGTTCTTTATGCTGCTAGCTGCATCATATACTACATTAATGACTCCCAGTTCTTCGTCTGTCTCCTGAACACCCAAACCGGTGCCTGTTTTAATGGTATAGTTTCCACCTTGCGCAAAAGAAAGCTTCTGATAATCTCTAATGAAATCATTTGCTTCCTCTTCCGTCTTAAAGAAATAATATGCTTTAACCTGATAACATCCACCCTCTACATCCGTAACAAAATTCAAGTTACACCACGCTGGTTTTGCTAAACGTGTTTTCATCGCGTCTGTCAACTCACATGGTGCAGTAAACACAAAATTTCCATTGGTGTTTATTATATCCGAATCAAGAATTATCGTTCCACCACCAGTTCCATTATTATTAAGTACCATCTGCACCGAACTTACATCAGCAGGATTTTGTGCCGCATACAACACACATATGTACTTATACTCTGCATCATACATTAATTTCGACGTATCAAAGTAACCCTTCATGACGTATCTTGCACCGCTTGCTGCTCCATCAACAGCTTTTGCAGAATATCCAACACCAATGGTTCCTAACTCTGTATTTTTCGTCCATATACCATGCCATTCTGTTGCATTTTCTTTATATGACCCGTTTCCTTTCATTTTATAGTTAGCATCGTCTCCTCCAAAGGAAAGCTTTTGATAATCTGACTCCTCAGTATTATTTCCGTATATACTGTATAAATCTTCATCTCCGGTAGTTGTTCCACCAGATACAACCTCTGAGCTCAGGTCATAGTAGACCAATCCCTTTGCTCCTTCCCCTGCATAATCAGTTGCAAAGCTACGTAAGGAACCATCATAATCAAGGTCATTAAGCTGCAGTTTAAATCCAAGCTTTCCTGCCGCGTCCACATCAAGAATACCCTCTGTACACGGAATGGCTGCCTCTATTACATATCCTGAATTTTCTTCTAAATCATTATAGGTAGTCCTATAAAGAATTTTGGAATAATCTGTCTTCGCCATATCAGATGCCGTACTATGGACCTTGAGACCATACGCATCGATGCCAACCTTAAATGTAGTTGTACCTCCATCCAATGACAGTCTGAATTCACAGCAATCATTTTCCCATGAATTTGTTGTCCCTGAGACATACAATTCTCCCGCACTAACAACAGAATCATCCTTAATGTCCGCACATATGTAGAGATAATTCTCGCTATACAGGAAATAAATATTTCCCTGATCTTCTGTCCATTCATCTGTATAAGCATTATCACCTACGCCGGTGCTTAACGTTAATGATTGCTTATAAATTTCATCAACCACACCATCGAGAACCGGTATTCCCATCATTACTTTATCATTGCTTCCAGCAAATGCAGTTATGACATTCGGTATTCCTATGTTTTCACAAATTACCAGCACTGTCATAAGCATTACCATGATAAAAATTCCAATTTTTTTCCATGCCTTTTTCATAATGCCAAGCTCCTCTCTTAAATTGTTTTATGGAAGTGTGTCTAGTATATTCCCCAGCCTATATACGTATAGGCTGAAGATGGGTATAAATCTATCCAATCCAATTATATGGTGTTGGTCCTCCTTCACTAAAGACACCATCAATCCCATATGTATTGTCCATAATCTCTTCCGTCTCCACAAACTTCATCAGCTCTGCTTCCGGTCTTATATATTCTTTCTTCATTTCCTACATCCTCCCTAATTAGTTGCTGTCGTTCCTGACATATAGAAAGAATTGTTTTCAAATTTCACTCCCAAGTCAGATATCACATACTCGCTAACCTTCATGCTTGAAGCATAGTTTTCCAGACCATTAACCGTAACAGAGAATACTGTTCCATTCGTATAAATTTTTCCAACCAATTCATCACTGTATGAAAATTCCAGATTATTCTCATATACTCCATCAGTAACTGTTCCCCAATCCAAACGAAGGATAAATTGTAATCCGGCAGCACTGGCACCACTCTGCAGCTTCTCAACATGTGCAGCACCAAAGGAAGGTCTGGAAATGCGACTAAAGGAAGACAAATCAGTAGCTATCTCTGGCGCACTCGCCTGTGCTGTCATGCTTGCGAGCATATAGGCTGATTCACTTGAAATATATACAGGCATATGACTATTATTTGCAGCCAATTTAGCCTTTGGTGTACCTATTGATAACTCATTTCCCTCAGCGACCTCATCCGCAGTATAAGTATCAATCTTCAAGAGTCCGGTCTTACCCGGAGAATTGTCAACTACATCTCCCTCAGACAACAAATAGTTGCTACCCATATCCATCGTATAACCATTCAAATCAAGTGTAACATTTTCATTAACAGTAACATCACTGGAAGCAATGATGTCAGCCAGTAAGTCAATTTCAGCACCTGCTTCTGCACTTCCTATAACCTCTGTCAGACTTGAGTAGTATGTAGCATTCACACGAGCCTCTGCAAGAGGAACCGGATAATTGGAGATAGATTTATTTATCTGCCAGTCTAATAAGCTGTAATCTGTTAATGCAAGAGCATTGGTATTTAAGGTATCCATGAAGCTTGTCGCGCTAACGTCATTCACTTCAGTTCCCTTTACAACAACGGTTGCATTGTCAGTTTCAGTAACACTATCTGCTGCGTAATAACAACAGTCCAATGTTGGAGCAGAGTCAGAACAACCTACTATACCGCCCAAACTACTCTTAATTAATGACGTGTCTGCAGCACTAATCTTACCTGCATTATAACAATTAAAAATAGCGGCCTCGATTGTGCTGTTTTTATCCAAACGACCTAGCAATCCACCTGCAGTTGGGCTTGCTCCGCCTGCACCTGTATTTAATACAGTCACATCACCAGTATTTGCTGTGTTTAGCATTTTTACATTTTGCCTCTTGAGGTAACCTGCAATACCACCTACATAAAGTGTTTCAGTGCCACTTGTTGCTCTTACCTCTATATCACAAGCATTGTAGCAATTATAAATATTCAATGAAAAGTACTTAGAACTGGAATAAGTTGCATAGCCAACCAAACCACCTACGCAAGTTGTGCACTCTGCATTGGTCGTTTCTTCATAAACCTCCATATTTCTGGAAACATCCACTGTTCCGGACAGCACCTTACAGTTTTCTATCGTAGCAGAATAAACGCGTCCTGCAATAACACCAACGTAAAGGTACTTATAACTTGCGTTAGCCTGCTCTACATTAATCTTAACATTTTGAAAATTCAGATTTTTGACTACTCCATATGCTGTAACGTCACTTGATAAACCAAGCTGATCAAAAAATCCGACACGTGGAAGTGTGCTACTATCAATTGTCAACCCCTTAATCGTTACACCATTTCCATCAAATGAACCATTAAATTTATTAATTGGGGTCCAATAATGAGCTGATAAATCGAGCTCCGTCACACCATCTGCCACTTTAATATTAGAATCAGTATAGCTTGAATATTTTTTTGACCAGTGAGCCAGCTGTTCCGCTGTCTTAATAATATACGGGTCATCCAGTGTACCAGTACCGCTTGCAAATCCGGTTGCATAATTTCCTTCGTCATTCCAACTGCCTGTTGTCTCTGTCTCAGCATGTACTGTCATGCTGCCTGTTGGTAAAACTAAAAAGCACATAAGCACCGCCAAAAGCCATGCAACAGCTCGGTTTATGGTACGTTTTTTCAATCTTCTTTGTGATTTAACAAACTTGTTCATCACGTTTCTCCTTCCCATTTGATAAAATTGTTTATTTTGTTGTAATAATATTGTTACTTATTAACTTTACCTTTTCAATAAGACAATTCGAACAATCATTTGCAAAAACGAAGATTGCATTACAAATGGATAAAAGGAAATAATTGGATATTTCGCCTAATTATTGTTCCTCTTTAGCGGAAATGTTATAATATTTTTATAAATAACAAAACTTAGAGGTAGGCAAAATGTTAAATAATAAGAAGAATAATATAAAATCTGGTTCCTTATTAGGGCAATATCTGCTTGTTTTTTTTGTGACGGCTTTCGTGCCTGCTACCGTTGTATGTTTTTCGCTATTTTTTTCTTTTCGTACTCTAAAAGAAGAAATCATTAATTCTAACCAGGCCGCCACCAGACTTATACAACAGTCATTTGATATTAAAATTAATGAATTAAGCAATATGATGCTCTACATTTCAGAGAACCCCACTCTGACGCGATATGCACTTCAAAACGCGCCTATCCGTGCTATTGATACACTAAGCCAGTTAGTATCTCTACAGGAATGCCTGAATGACATTATAATAGCTGCCGAAGGTGACACCACTGTATATTCCTCACACGGAAAGATTAAAGAGACTGCTCTCATTTATCATAGTTTTATAACTGACCTAATTGGAAATAACTACTCATTACAGGAATGGGCGGAGCAATTAAATACAGTAACGGAACCATTTTACTGGCCAACCAATGCACTTGACTATACTCCCAAATATCTTTATTTGTTTTCTCCTGTAAGCACGAACTTTCAATACAATAGTGGCAATTCCACACGTACTGCCGCACTACTAGTTTATCAGGAGTTTATTCATGACTTATTCCGTTCCTCACAGACAACTATGGAAGAAAATGTACTATTGCTTAACTCAAACTTTGAGGTTTTAAGTTTTCTTGCACCTCAAGCTACGACAGAGGATATTCGCAGTATATGTACCTTACTGCAGCATTCCCCTGAATCCGTACAAAAAGGCTATCTGGAATCCCAAAACGACAATCTGGTTTTTGTGTCTCATTCCCCTGAAACGAACCTTTATTATGTGCGCTTTCTTTCCAAAACGATTGCATACCAGTCCATTTATCATACTCTGACACTCACAATGATTATCTTAATTTTTGCATTAATTATTGGTATGCTCTTAATCTTTTGGGGCACAAAAAGAAGCTATTTCCCTATTCGGACTCTTGCTGACTGGATACTTGATAAACAACCGGAAAAATCAGATGTCAAGAATGAACTAGTGTTGTTTAAGCAGGCTTATGAAGATACATTTGAGAAGAATGCTACTTTATCTGAAACTATGAATCTTTCCATGCAGGGGCTGTTCAATCATTTGCTGACGTCTCTGATTCAAGGTAATTTTTCTACCCATGAAGCCTTTCTTAATGCATGCAATAATTTGGGTATTCATTTAAACAAATCATATTTCTGTGTATGTAGTATTTTATTTGAGCAATCTATAGAAGAAAACAATGAGTCATTCTATGATTTCACACAATTAATCACTATTATAAAAAGTGCATTGCCGGATGATGTATATCTTCTGGTCAAAGACATGCTTTTCTCCCAAAAAGCGATTCTCTTATTTAACAGCGATTATGAAGACCAGTCTTACTACCAGAGTCTCATCGCTGACATCAAAAAAAATTTGCTGGAGCACGCAGGGCTGATTACAAGTATTGGTGTGGGTTCTCTCATTGATACTTATGAGCAAGTGGGAAAATCTTATTTAGAAAGTGTTAATGCACTGGATTACCGTATGATTTATGGTAAAGACTGTCTGATTACTCCTGACATGTATCAGTCACATTTGCCAGAAATAGCTTATCCAACCGAAGAATTAAAACGCTTACATACGGCGCTCCTTGCCTGTGATGCAACTTCTGCTTTGGATAGTATTCATCGAATGTACAAGTTTACAAAATCTCCGGGATGTAGTCTGCAAGTAGCCAAATATGTATGTTACGATATTTTTTCCACACTAAAAAAATTACCGGCCTTTTCTAATATGGGATATTCCAGTAATTTGTCACAAAACCTTCATATTACTCGACTTGTAGATTTTGATACCATAGATGATTTCTTTCTGGAATTGACAGATATTGTAAAAAAGAACCTCTGTAGTTCAGAACCTCATCTTGATGAAAGTGCTTCTGATATAGGGCAACAAATGGTTCAGTACATTCATGTCCACTGCTTTCATTACAACTTTCAGATTAACACTATGGCAGAACACTTCCATATTTCTCCGCAACATATGCGAAAGTTGTTCAAAAATCATGCAGGCATTGGTCTATCCGACTATATTTCTCATCTTAAGTTGGAAAAGTGCATGCAATTATTACGCGAAACAGATATGAGCATGAATGAAATTGTTGTGGAGATTGGAAACACTGATGTGTCCGGTTTTATGAGATTTTTCAAGAAAAATACAAATCAAACCCCGGGACAGTACCGGAAAATGTATCGGGAAAATAATTAAACTTCTGGCACTCCAACTTCATAGATATCAAAATTGCTTGACCTTCATTCTTACAATGAGGTCAGGCAATTTTGATGCTTTATTATATTTGTTTAAATACCATATGCCATTACATAAAATATACTCAACATTGCCGGAATCGTTACTATTCCTAACAAATTCGATATAAAGGTAGCCTGTGATCCACTTTTGACATCACCACCATATGCTGCCGGAAAGACAACACTATTCAGTCCCAACGGCATAGCAAGTGTTACGGAAGCAAGCAAAAGCATTTCTCCCCTAATATTTATAACATATAAAATACATGCCACTAAGAAAGGGATTATAATTAACCTTAGTGCGGATGCAATATATGTACGCATATTTGTAAACATACTCTTTAAAGGATAGTTTGCCAATACAATTCCCGTAAGCAGCATAGCAACCGGAGCCATACAGTTTCCACAATTTACCAAGGCAGTGTTTAATACATCCGGTAATTTAACTCCAAAAATTATCAATACAATACTGATAAATGGAGTAATTGTAACAGGCTTCAAAAGCTTTTTAAAGGAAAAACCTTTTTCGGGAAGCAATGTATATAATCCGTAGCTATAAATTGCTATATTTATAGGCAAACAAAAAATCATCATATTGGCCAGTGCTGCTTCTCCAAAGACAGCACGAACAATAGGATAACCAAGATATCCCGAATTAGAGAAACAAAGCGCATAACTATAAACCGCACTTTCATTTTCCGTACGCCCCAACCATCTTGATATTGTTCTAGAAAATGGTATTGTAAAAATAAGCAACAATGCCAAGCTTAATCCCAACAAAGAAAGTTTTTCTGACAATACATCAATTGTAAAATTTTTTGTGTATGTTGCCACCGTAAGGCAAGGACAAAAAATGCATACTTCCAAATCAGATAATACCTTACCGGCATTATGACCAATCAGATTTTTCTTTTGTAAAATATACCCTACGGTCATAAGCAAAAATAATACTATCATTTGCTCTAATGCCGCTGAAAATACAGATTCCATATGACCTCCCTATTAAATCAAATAATATAGTAATCATGTGTCCTATCAATTTTAATATACATATTCCATATCTTGTAATTTTCTAATTATTTCTACACCAGTTCTTGCCGTCTCTATCCTTGATTCAAATATCAGCTGAAAGGTGTTTTTTACAAGCTCATTATGTGCTTCACACCAGAACACATTTTTTAATCCTTTAACTTCTTCTGCATACCCATCGGAAAAGTACTCTGTTTTATATTGTTCCAGGCTGTTAATATAGTTCTGTGTCAGACACCAGCTGTCAAACAGGCTCTGAATTCTTTTGCTGTCTTTGAGTGGTGCACACAGGCATTCCATATATTTCATAAAATCGGCTTTTTCTTTGCCTTCCAGCATAGTAACCTTATCCATATCAAATTTGTATGGGTAAATGCTAAGTTTCACTTCCTCGTCATTAATATCCAGCTGGCTTAAGTAACCATAATTCCAGTTTTTTCTTTTCTTGCCTGTAGTAGGGAAGAAGAAATTACCCATACTATATACAATCGGTTTGCCATTATAATATTCATAACCTTGTGGACAGTGAGTATGCATAGCAACCACAGCCTCTGCTCCCAAATCAATAAAATGGCGATACAATTCTACCTTGCCAGGTGACGGAAATGGGTTGGTTTCATTTCCACCATGGAAATAAATAATCGGCTTGCTGGTTTCATCTAAAGCCTGTCTTATTGCTTTCGCAACTCTGCCAAGACTATAACCTGCAGTACCGGAAGTCACATCTGTGGCTACACCAAATTCATTTTCACATACCGCAATAATGGAAACATTTATTCCATTCTTTGAAATATTTGCCGGATGATACGCTTCTTCGATATTTTTTCCGACGCCGATGCTGGTATAACCACTTTCTGAAAGCATATCCATGGTGTGAAAAAGGACTTCTTCTCCATAGTCCTTAGAATGGTTATTTGCCATACTTACCACGTCCGGCTTTAACACATGTATGTAGTCTATGAAGGCATCCTCTGAAATCAGATTAGGACCGCTTTTTATAATAGGTGCTGCGGCTTCTTTATTACCAAAGATATTTTCCAAATTTACCATGCTGAAGTCAGCTTGTTTAAAAAACTCTGCAGGCTCTGCCATGGCGACCTGTGCTTTTTCCTTGCTTTCAAAAGCATCAAAATAATTAAATGACATATCTGCTGCAAACATAATTTTCATAGTTTTTCTCCTTTTCTTACCCTTATTTTAAAAATTGCTTTCTTAATACTCTCTACACCTTCCACTGCAATTCCGGTACAAAACCATAAATTTCTCTCCTTGTGCAATAGCTAACTTATTCTGTATACAACACGCAATTAAATCATTAATGTGCCCTCTATCCCGTCAAAATCAATATGCTTTTCCATTCCGTTTTTCAGGATGATTTTTATCGGGCCAAAACATCCACATGCAGTTTTATCCGTATATTCCACAGAAGCTATTGGAAAGAGTTCCTCTTCTGCAAAATCCTCAAAGCTCTCTTTGGTAATGACTTGAGAAATCATCACATAGGACTCCTTGCCGCCATATTGCTTTTTCTTTTCGGCAGTCACATAAATCATCAGAGATTTTTCACTGTCCGGATTGGTATCAATACTTTGAATATATCCAATCTTGTCCCAACCATCATAGACAGTCATTGCCATCTGTTTTTCCCTGTCTGTAAAATCTTTACCTTTTAAAATAATTGCTTTGGCATTTCCGCAAGTCTTCTCTAGGATTTCTGTTCCGTTATCCGGGAAACCATAGGAGCCCAGTGTAAATATGACCGGTCGTCTGGAAATACGCATTTTATCCACACGCATAATGCCGTATGGTACAGTAAAGTCCGCTAGGTTCAAAGCCTGCAGATTGCCCAAGGTCTTGTCCGCCACATAATCAAAGAATAGTCGTCTGTATAGAACTCCGTCCTTTTCACCATGCCACATTATTGCATTGGCTTTGGATAGATTCCCGGTAGTGCCGTCTATCAAGGAATATTGCTGTGCTTCCACGCATTTGCCAAATGCCTCATCATACACCCCTGCACCTGTTGGTGTTGCTTCCCAAGGATACTTGGTGTTAAAGCACAATCTGGAATAGCTTCTCATTCGGCTCACATCCTGCACCTTCACATTTACCTTTCCGGTTCGAAGTATGGTCTCTCCGTTGCCCTGATGATTAGAAAAGCAAAGTGCCGGACCATCCAATGTAGTTATCTTTACCTCATGCTCTTCTAAAGCTTCCCAAGTTCCGTTATGCTCCTTTGCACTCCAGAAAGGATGTTCCTTAGGAAGATACATGCAAAGAAATGCCTTGCCCAACCAGAACGGAGAGTTTGCACAGGAATAAGCCTGGACCAAAGGCATAAACTGACCGTAGAACCCAAGGGTTGGTACACCTTCATATCGAAAGTCCTCTCTGCCTAAAAACTGCATGAGAGAACCGGAAGCAATCCTTCTAGCCCAACCTGGGTCTGCCTTGGAATTTCTCATAAGCATATTTCCTGCAAAGGCGCTGGTTGCCGCATTGCGGTAAATACTGCTTCTACCCCACATATTAGTAAAACCATCCCTGTCAAAGAAATCACAGTAGGTTTCCATCAGCTTATTAGAATGATCTTCAAACTGCTTTGCTATATACGGCTCATGCTCGTAACCGTACCACAGATTCCATATAGGAGCATACAAGTTAAAGCCCCAGCAGGAATAATAATCAAAAGAATGTCCGTCGCGATACCAGCCATCGCCCACGTAATAATTTAAAACAGCCTGTGCATGATCATGCATTTTGTCTTGCTCAATTGAATAGCCCATCATATCTAAAAATGCCATATCCAACATATTAAACAAACGCCAATTGTGTGCATGCGTATTTCCATGAGCAAAGCTGGATAAAACCGCTGCTATAGTGTCCTTTTCATCCTGCGTATAAGCGTCCCAAATTTCCTCTTTCGTCATCCACAAACCGATAACTAGAGCACAGGTTTCTACCGTCTGCTGATACGTACGAAAGGGATTTTCATTCCCGTTTATGGCCTGAAGCGTTTCATAGTCTCCTACATAGATAGGGTCGGTCTTTATACAGGAATGCAATATCTGATTTTTGTAATATGATCTCAAATCATATCCGCAAATGTGTAGTTCCGGATTATCATGAATAAGCGGCGCAGCAATAAAGAAGGTTCTGGTTAGTCCTTCAAACATTTCTGCCTTTCTCTGCGTAATCTGCACTTCCTCAGAGGCATTCAGATTCGGATAGGTAATCTCTGTGTCCTGTCTTGGAACTACTATTGGATCATCCAAAGACTTAATATGCCTAAATACCCCTTCCAGCAAGTACTTGCCTGCCTCAATCCAACTGTGTCTGTTGAGTCCGGTATAAGGACTTAAATTATAGTCTGTTGTGTATGGCACAAAACCCATGATTGTATATCACCTCATTACTACTCTTCTACCAAAAAAGTGGCCCGCAATCCTTTAACTTATAAAGTGCCTCCGCCAAAAAGTAATCTGCATAAATCAGGTATGTATTATGAGACTGCTTAACTTTGTAAGATCCGGTTGACATTCGGACAATAAAATCGGTATCATCTGACCAGTCTGCCCATGCTTCTTCTATAGTCATCAAGAGCTTCATAGCTGCATTCAAATAAAGCTTTTTTTCATACTCTTGCACTAGCCCCGCAATTTCCAGCATACCGCAGGCCGCTGCAAGTCCCGCACTGGCATCAAAAATACCTTCCTCCGGTGCCCTAAAGTCCTGTCTTGGCAACCAGTCCTCACATACACAGGAGATAAAATAATGCGCCGCTTTTTTAGCCGTATCCAAATACGCTTCCTTACCTGTATGAATGTAACTAAGCGCAAACCCATACACTGCCCAGGCCTGTCCTCTGGACCAGGAGGAACCGATTCCATATCCCTGTCCCCCATTCTCACCTACAATTTCTCCGGTTACTGGGTCATGCTTCACAATATGCCTTACACTTCCATCGAGCCTCATGTGATTTGCCATGGTATTGTCTGCATGCTTCATTGCCACATCTCTAAATCTCGGATCCTCATATTCTTCAGAAGCCCAATACAAAATCGGAAGATTCATCAAGGTGTCAATAATGGTCCAACCTGTAGTCTTTTCACCATTACGGTCCGGATTCCATGCCCTGATAAATTCTCCGGTTGGATTAAATCTGGCCATCAAGTGACATGCAGCAATTGCCTGTCTGTTCTTTGCCTTCTCACTTCCAGTTAATTGATAATCAGCACCGGATGCCAAACGCCACATAAATCCCACATCATGACTCAGATCATTATAATTCATCAATACAGCATCCAGATATTCTTCAATATGCTCCGCCGTTTCCCGGTACCTAGCCTCACCGGTAGCAGAATACATCAGCCACATAAGTCCCGGCCAGAAACCGTTAGTCCAACAATGCAATCTGCCCTCTTTCATGTCGTCATGCACACCATCCACAGACCAAAAAGGAATTTTATCTCTAGAACGGAGTGCCACAACAGATAATTTTTCCTGCACCTTCATCCAGGTTTCTTCCACCCAGTTTCTTTGTTCGTTTGTTAATAACTCTTTCATACACTTTCCTTCCTATACTTTTACGAGAGCTAATCTTTTAGATTTTACCTCTAATACCATTTTACTTAATCTATTTTTTGCTTACAATTTGCAAATAGGAAATTACGTATGTAAAAAAGAATACCTTTTACAAAAATACTGGGCACCAAATATTAGTTATGGTTGGATAAATAGAAAGTATTGGAGAATCCGCTTCATGACACCTGGCGAATATCGAAAGCGCTATCATCAGACAAAGAGTTTACCTACAGAATAGGAACAACAAATATACTTATAACAAAATGGAGGTGTGATATATCCCTGTTTGTTTAACAGGAGACATATTACACCTCCGCTTGTTGATTACAACTTCCCTACACTTTTTCTATGGCAAGCGCCTGAACCACTTCTACACTAAGTGCTGAGAGTTCTGCAATCTCCTCATAAGAGAAATTTCTTTTTGCTAACATTCTTTTCGCCATGGCTATACGCTCGTCCTGCATACCTTGCTGCATACCCTGCTGTATACCTTGCTGTATACCTTCATTCGTTGCATCTTCCATCATTTCTCTAAGTGCCTGGCACATATCTACCTTTTCCTCCTCTTCATTCATTTCAATTTCTACGCCGGTTACGGTGCTGATAACCGAAGCGGCTTTTCGGTCCATGTTCTTGAAACGGTCGTCCTTCTCCACCATTTCATTTAATTTGGTTCTGTCCTCAGAATACTTAATGAACAGCATCACCTCACGTAAGCTGGTGTTAAACTGGTCAATCTCTGCATCGGACATTTGCCACGGTGCAATCAGATTCAACTTGTAATCTGACACAAAGGATAAAATTTCCGGATCCTGTACAGCCAGCATTTCATGCAGGCTCATTGGCCCATCCCATTCGCCCGGCGAAAAATATAGCACCAGCGTAATGACCGGTATGAGGCGGTCTTCCCGATAGAATCCGGATAAATATTCGCTTGCATCCGGCTTCTTTTCCAATTCCTCCGGCTCACCTGCTTTCCTTGCCTTTCTATGAGCACGGGCGGTCTCTTCTACCTGTGCTGCATACTGCAAAGCATCGTAGACCATGTTTCTTACCGGCATGGCATGATGCACCTCGGACTGGGCTTCAATGGCCAGAAGCAGATACACTCTGTGTTCATCCTCCATGGCAGTGACACTCTTTAACGCATCCCGATACTTCTGTACCGGAACTCCTGCTCCCTCAGCACCGTGTGGTATCCCTGTCAGATTGGTATCAAGGGGACGAAGATTTTCAGCCTTGATGACCTGCTCTCCTTTGTAAATATACTGGTTAAAAGCGTCTGCAAATACCTCGCTTTCCTTTGTGTAATCTTTCGTAAAAATGTCCTTTGCACCCATATGTACAACCTCCTCGATACGACGTTTTTACTCATTTCCCATGGCAAGCGCCTGAACCTCTTCTACACTAAGTGCTGAGAGTTCTGCAATCTCCTCATAAGAGAAATTTCTTTTCGCTAACATTCTTTTCGCCATGGCTATACGCTCGTCCTGCATACCTTGCTGTATACCTTCATTCGTTGCATCTTCCATCATTTCTCTAAGTGCTTGGCACATATCTACCTTTTCCTCCTCTTCATTCATTTCAATTTCTACACCGGTTACGGTACTGATAACCGAAGCTGCTTTTCGGTCCATGTTTTTGAAACGGTCATCCTTCTCGACCATTTCATTCAATTTCGCTCTGTCCTCAGAGTACTTGATGAACAGCATCACCTCGCGTAAGCTGGTGTTAAACTGGTCAATCTCTGCATCGGACATTTGCCCCGGTGCAATCAGATTTAACTTGTAATCTGACACAAAGGAAAGTATTTCCGGGTCCTGTACCGCCAGCATTTCATGCAGGCTCATTGGCCCATCCCATCCCATTCGCCCGGTGAAAAGTATAGCACCAGCGTAATGACCGGTATCAGGCGGTCTTCTCGGTAGAATCCCGACAAATATTCGCTTGCATCCGGCTTCTTTTCCAATTCCTCCGGCTCACCGGCTTTCCTTGCCTTTCTATGAGCACGAGCAGTCTCTTCCACTTGTGCTGCATACTGCAAAGCATCATAGACCATGTTTCTTACCGGCATGGCATGGTGTACCTCGGACTGGGCTTCAATGGCCAGAAGCAGATACACTCTGTGTTCATCCTCCATGACAGTGACACTCTTTAGCACATCCCGAAACCTCTGTACCGGAACTCCTGCTCCCTCGGCACCATGAGGTATCCCCGTCAGATTCATATCCAGCGGCCGCAGATTTTCCGGCTTTATGACCTGCTCTCCTTTGTAAATATACTGATTGAAGGCGTCTGCAAACACGACACTTTCCTTCGTGTAATCTTTTGTAACGATGTCTTTCGCACCCATATGTACAACCTCCTGTTCTAAGTGGATTGGTTTGGATACCTTAATTTTATCACATTAATTCAAAGTATTCAACAACCCACCTTTTTGTATTTAGCAATAATAATGTGACCTTAAAACATATTTCAGCTCCAAAGAATCAAATTAATACTGCTGACAAGGTTATGGTAGCATATTATTTTGGGGGATTTGGACGATATATCGTCTTTTTTGAAAATTTCCCAAAAAATATGCCGTATCTACATCATATCAATGTAGATACGGCAATATTACATTAATCAGCAACCTTAGATGGTTACTTTTCCATTTTTCAGCATGAGGTTACACCAGTCCCTTTGCGGCAATCAATTCCTTGGCACGTTCTGTATCCAGCCAACCTGCCTCGATATCAAACTCCAGTGTCTCTCTGCCGCCAAGTACCTTCATCTGGCCATTTCTCTTAGCTTCCTGATAGCCAAAGTGCTCTGCCGTAGCAGGCAGTACCATGCCACAGGAATCTTCATCACCGGTACGGGACATCCAGCGTATCACATACGGGAGCACATCCACCGGATGGCTTACATAGCATGCTCCGTCCTCTGCATTCTGAAGGGTATATTCGGAGTCAGGCGTCTGTTTTCCAGCTTCAATGAATGCGCATCTCCAGCTCCTTATACGATTCTCTTCTCCAAATCTTCCAGTGAACGCCTTACCATTTCCTTTCCTAATTCTACATTAGCTTCCGCAGAACTCTTGGTAAACCAGTGAGGGATATCACCAAGTCTCTCAAGCTTCACGGCATCCGGATACAAGGCCATCAGGATAGAACATTCATATTTGCCAGCGTGGTCATAACCGGTAGCATTCTGAGCTTCCTTACTCATTGCCGGAATCACCTTAATCCAACTAAATGGGTCATCCGCGTTACCCAGATTTTCATAGTAGGTATT
>JAFXAZ010000025.1 GCA_017521985.1 Lachnospiraceae bacterium | reverse complement strand
GAGCCGGTAAGGCATAAGACTGCCATTACCACAACAAAGACACCATACATCACTACAGAACCCAATGACACATAATGGGTCGTTAAAAATATAATTAAAAACGTAGATATACAAATCACTAACAGCCATGGATGATAAAAAAGCATAAGTCCTGCTGTACATGCCATTCCCTTGCCGCCTCTAAAACCAAGAAATGCCGGATAGTTATGCCCTAATATTGTACCAAGTGCAGCGTAAAGTGTCAAAATGTAAATTATGTCAGCGCGGCTCTCTCCAAATATCAATCTTGAAATCCAGATTGCCACTGCACACTTTAACACATCACCGATAAATACGATTGCTCCGGCTTTTCTGCCAAGTACACGCAAGGTATTGGTGGTGCCGGCATTACCGCTTCCATGCTCGCGAATATCAATTCCATTCAGCTTTCCCATAAGATATGCTGTCTGAAAATTACCGCATGCATATCCTATAATAAGACAAATCAAACGTTCCATTTACTGATCCTTTTCCTTTCGTTCCCGAATAATAAAACGAAGAGGTGTACCTTGAAAACCAAAGGCATTACGAATCTGATTTTCAATATATCTGGTGTAGGAAAAATGCATTAATTCCTTGTCATTTACAAAAATAACAAAGGTTGGCGGCTTCACGGACACCTGTGTAATATAGTACAGGCGAAGACGCTTGCCTTTATCTGCAGGCGGCTGCTGCATAGCAACTGCCTCAGTCATAATCTCATTAAGGACACCGGTTCCTACGCGAAGTGCATGATTTTCTGCCACTGCATCAATGGTTTCGTAAAGCTTGCCGATACGCTGTCCTGTCAATGCAGAAATAAATATAATTTCTGCATAAGGCATGAAAGCAAGGGTCTGGCGAATTTTTTCCGTAAAACGATAAATCGTCTTGTCATCCTTTTCGATTGCATCCCATTTATTCACGGCAACAATAATTGCTTTGCCTCTTTCATGCGCAATACCAATAACCTTGGCATCCTGCTCTGTCACGCCTTCCTTGGCATCAATTAAAAGCACTGCCACATCTGCACGTTCTACCGCAGAAACGGTACGAATAATCATAAATCGCTCTAATTCTTCTTTAATCTTGTTCTTACGGCGAAGACCTGCTGTATCAATAAATACATATTCCTTACCATTGTAGGTAACCTCCGTATCTACTGCATCACGGGTTGTACCTGCAATATCAGACACAATCAGTCGATTTTCTCCTAATAATTTATTTATCAAGGAAGACTTACCAACGTTTGGCTTACCAACAATAGCAACCTTAACACGGTCATCCTCTTCCTCTTCCTCATCTGTCTCCGGAAAATAAGAAGTCACTTCATCCAGCATATCACCGATGCCCATACGATTTACGGAAGAAATCGGATGAGGGTCACCAATACCTAAATTATAAAACTCATATACGTCAGCCATCATTTTTTCAAAGCTGTCTACTTTATTTACTACTAAAACAACAGGTTTATGAGAACGGCGAAGCATATCAGCCACCTTGGAATCCGCATCCACAAGCCCCTGCTTTACGTCTACCATAAACATAATAACATCTGCCGTTTCAATAGCAATTTCAGCCTGTTCTCTCATCTGAGACAAAATAATATCGCTGCTGTCCGGCTCAATACCGCCGGTATCAATCAATGTAAAATTATGATTTAACCAAGTTACATCTGCGTAAATTCTATCCCGTGTAATACCCGGCGTATCCTTTACAATGGAAATAATTTCCCCTGCCAAAACATTAAACAATGTGGACTTACCTACATTTGGTCTGCCTACTACTGCAACAATCGGCTTGTTTTTCTTTTTTGCCATAACTTCCTCACTTTTAATCTTCTGAAACAACCGGCATTAATACCGCGCTGTCTATTCCTAACATACTGCTTATAAGTTCATAACCATTTGATTTTACAATATCCAACGGCACTTGTAAAGAGTTTTGCACATCCAAGATGGTTAAATCATCCAGAAAAACCTCTTCTCCGCTGCGTAAAATATTCTCCGGCAAGTACAGTACCTCTCCTAAAGGCTGTTCCTTTAACTGTTTTATAATATCCTGACCGGTAATCAAGCCGGAAACCGTAATCATCTCCCCGAAAAATTCATTGGCAATGGCATAAACGTGTACCTTTAACCCCTCACAAAGAGCCATAAGCCGGTCTGCAAACTGCTTTATATATGGATATGCCAGCTTACCGGTTGCCATAGAAATCTCGCGATTTACAGTGCACGGAAGCACACCTTTTTTCTCTGCAATAGTCAGGGCATCGTCTACTTCATCTATCAGCATACGAAGCATTCCTACACCATTTTCGTACTGGATATAGCCATCGTAATTGTCCGCCTCAGGAAGCTCTTTACCGGCCAAAATATACCATTCATCAGATGCATGAATAAAATGCAGCCCATACTCCGGTTTAAGCTTGTCTTGCCACTTATGAATGGTCTCAAGAACTTTTATGGCATCTTCTTTCGTAAGAGGCTCCAGAGGATACAATCCTTCACGATATTTAGAAAGACCTACCGGCACTACAGACACACTTTCCAAATAAGGCAGATACTTTGCCAAATCAGAAATACTGCGCTCCAGTTCCTCACCATCATTCACACCTTTACACAGTACAATCTGACCATTCATTATAATACCCGCTTCATATAGCTTATCCACCTTTTTTAAAGCTTCTCCCGCAAAACGATTTCGAAGCATCTTGCAGCGCAACTCCGGATTCGTAGTCTGGAAAGAAATATTAATCGGTGATAAATTATAACGAATAATTCTGTCGATATCATGGTCGGACATATTTGTCAGGGTAACATAATTACCCTGTAAAAAACTAAGACGACTGTCATCATCTTTAAAATACAGAGTCTTTCTCATACCTTTTGGCATTTGGTCAATGAAGCAGAAAATGCATTTGTTATGACAGGAACGATACTCATCCATCAGTCCATTCTCAAACTCAATTCCTAAATCTTCATCAAAATCCTTATCGATTTCCAAAAGCCACTGTTCCCCATCCGGCTTTTCAATCAGAACTTCAATATACTCGTCCTGCACCAAAAATTGATAGTCAAAAATATCTTCTATGTCGGTATCTGAAATCTGTAATAACTTATCACCGGGTTCCATTCCCATCTCTTCTGCAATGCTTCCCGGCAACACTTTCTTTATAATATGGTCCATTTTTTTCATTTTTTTCGCTTTTCCTATGTTTTTTCTTTTTATCTTACCTTAAATTCCTTGACGTGTCACTAGGAAATGTTTTAAAATATGTATGATTTTAATTTACATTTCCTACCATGGAGGATATTATGGCAAATTTACATGAATTAGAGAACGCAATGCCTATTGCACCAATTGGTATCATTGCATTAGAATCTATGAAAGAAACCGGTATGAAAATCAACGACTATCTTGTTGAATTTCGTAAAAACGGTCACAACACCTTTCAAAATGACCCGGCCTTTGAAGGCTACCTGAAAGACAGCTACTTAATCAAACATGCCACCCCACGTTTTGGAAGCGGAGAAGGCAAAGGACACATTATGGATAGTGTCCGCGGTAAGGACTTATATATTTTAGTAGATGTATGTAATCATTCCCTTACTTATAAAATGAATGGCTATGTAAACCACATGTCTCCGGATGACCATTATCAGGACTTAAAGCGTATTATCGCCGCTTGCTCCGGTCATGCTCACCGCATCAATGTTATTATGCCATTTATGTATGAAAGCAGACAGCATCACCGTTCCGGTATTGAATCTTTAGACTGTGCTTATGCCTTAGAAGAGCTTCATGAAATGGGTGTTTCCAACATCATTACTTTTGATGCACATGACCCACGTGTTCAAAACTCCGTACCACTTTGCGGATTTGACAACTACCAGCCGTTTGCCCAGTTTATTCAGGCTTTGATTCAGGACGAAAAGGATTTAATTATCGATAAGGAACATACCCTTGTTATTTCTCCTGACGAAGGAGCTTTAGACCGTGCGATTTACTTTGCAACAGTTATGGGCGTAGATACCGGTATGTTCTATAAGCGCCGCGACTACTCCACAATCGTAAATGGAAAGAATCCTATTGTTGCACACGAATTCCTTGGCAGCGACATTCATGGCAAGGATATTATCATCATTGATGATATGATTTCTTCCGGTGAAAGTATGATTGACACTGCCCGCCAGTTAAAGGGAATGGGTGCTAAGCGCGTATTTATCTGCTGTACCTTCGGTTTGTTCACGAATGGTCTGGAAGTATTTGATAAGAGCTACGAAGCGGGATATTTTGACCGCGTTATCACTACAAATCTTACTTACCTTCCGCCTGAAATCCATAACCGTAAATACTTCTCCTGCGCAGACATGAGTGAATTTACCGCAAGTGTTATTGATTTCATGAACCATGCTGTAAGTATGTCCAATGTTATTGAACCGGCTGAAAATATCCGCAAAGTTTTAGCTGAGTATAATAAACACAACGAAGACAAATAAAAACAACTGCCCTATGGTTTTCCGCATCTGTGAAAACCATAGGGCATTATTACATAGAAAAGTACTCCTTCCTATGCAATAAAAAAAGCTACTGCGATAGCCCCCGGCCCTGCATGTGTGCCGATGCTGCTGCCGATGGTAAAGATTGGAGGCTGCTTTCCAAAGCCGGCATACAACTCTTGACTATCTGAAATATATTTATGAAGTAATTCGTCAGATAATCCCGTATATGCCAAAAAACTGGACTTTGAATAGTCTATATCCCCCTGCTTAGAACTGTATTCTCTAAGAAGATTTTGTCCATTTCTGGAACCTCTTGCCTTTCCAAGAACTGCAATTTCACCATTTTCAATGGCTATAACCGGCTTAATTGACAAAAGCCCGCCAACTGCCGCTGCGGTACCGGAAATACGACCACCCTTTTTCAAATACTCTAACGTATCCAATAACGCAATCAGCTTGATTTTTTTCTTTTCTACATTTAAAACTTCTGCAATTTCTTTGGCTGATTTTCCTTCCCCACGAAGCTTAACCGCCAATTCCACTAAAAGATGCTCCCCAATTGCCACATTTTCACTGTCTACAATCGTTACCATATCCTCATAATCTTCCGCAGCAATATTTGCGCTCTGATATGTGCCGGATAATTTGGATGATAATGTGATGCAAAGGACTGTATCACCAGCCTCTTTTGCCTCTGCAAATCGTTCCTCAAATTCATATGGCGGAATCTGACTGGTGGTAGGATGTACATCAGATTCAATCAACTTCTCATAAAATTCCTTATGCGAAATGGTTACCCCGTCTAAATATTCCTCCCCGCCAAAAATGGTTTTTAAAGGAATTACATCCACCTCTAATGCTGCTGCTCTGTCTAACGTAATATCACTGGCAGAATCTACAATAATTCTAACACTCATTTTCAAACCTCTCTCCAAATAACATATCCATCATAAGTTATATCGATCCACCACCGCAACGGCTTCCAATAGAAGTTCTGACAACATCCTTGCCTTTTCTTCTCCCAAGGAAACACACACCTGATGGACGATAACCATGACCTTCTCATGTTCTTCCAAGTAAACAGATAAGCTTTCTTCCTGCAGCTTTAAATATATCTTACGCTTATCCTTTTCGCTACGGATTCGTTCAATCAATCCCTTTTCTTCCATCAGCGTCAATACTTTATTTAACTGAGACTTTAGAAGTTTCGTTCGACTCCCCAAATCCGTAGCAGTCAACATACCCACACCTTCTTGCATACTGCGATAAAGCATACTGCAAACTACAATTTCATTAAAAGAAAGACCTGTCACTATGCGATTTCCTCGAATATGCAGTGCCATATCCATCCATGCACCTAATAATGCTTCTTCAACTCTTCTGTCCATGTCTCCCTCCACAGTTCGTTCACTTCGTTAACTGTTCACTTTTTAAACTTTTTTTGGATTATACCCTTGTTTCTTCGATTTGTCAACAAATATTTCTTGTGTTTTAATAGGTATTATGAGCTGTTTATGATAATGTCAATATATACCACAAGTAAATTTGTCTTAGATGTGGTATGATAACCTCTTGAAAAGGAGGTTGGTATTATCAGAAAGGTTATTTTAAATATGGATGAACAAAAGAAATATGAGGTGAT